>DFGU01000039.1 GCA_002371785.1 Bacteroidales bacterium UBA3742 | reverse complement strand
GGAAGATATCGTAGCCCTTGAAGGCTTCTTTCTCGATATCGTCGGCCGAGAGTTCGGAAGCGGCGCCCAGATAGGTAGCAAAGGTACGTTCGCCATCGGGGGTGATGAGCACGATAGAGCAGCCTGACATTTCGAGGGTGGAGGTGAGCAGGATAGGCTTCACGCCGTTCTTGATCATGTCCTCGCGATAGAAATCGCCCACTTCGTCGTTACCGATCTTACCCAAAAAAGCCGCTTTTCCACCCAGCGCTGCGATGCAGTTGATGGCGTTGGAGGCAGAGCCGCCGGCTACGAGTCGCTTGCGCACCGATGCAAAACGCATCTGGATCTGCTCCATCTGCTCCATGGAGATGAGGTTCATACTACCTTTCGGGAACCCCAGTTCGCGCAAATCGTCTTCGCTAACTTGGAGCAACATGTCGGTCAGTGCATTACCAATTCCTAAGATCTTTTTCATCATTTTTTAGGTTTTTTTGCCAAAAAACAGTGATTTTTGTAAAATTTTTTGCAAAGATACGCATTTTTTTTCAAAAAAACTTGCATATATAAAAAAAAAGCAGTACTTTTGCACCCGCTTTCGGAAATGAAAGTAGTGAGAACTGAAAAAACTTACTTGCTTCCTTAGCTCAGTCGGTTAGAGCATCTGACTGTTAATCAGGGGGTCCTAGGTTCAAGTCCTAGAGGGAGCGCGAGGGGTGGCGACTGAAAAGTTGCCACTCTCTTTTTTTTCTCTTTTTAAAAAAAATTTCGCGCGCGCTTGCATATATGAAAAAAAAGTTGTAATTTTGCGCAATTTTATGAATATTGCATCATTTTGGCCCGTTTTTAGGTCGAAAATGGGCAAAAAACAGTAGTAACAAATAAAAATAATAAAAAATATGGGATTTTTTTCGTTTACACAAGAGATTGCCATCGACCTGGGTACGGCGAACACCATCATCATGTGTAATGACCAGGTGGTAATAGACGAGCCTTCGGTAGTGGCCATCAACACGGAGAACAAAATGGTAGCCGTGGGTCGCAAGGCACAACAGATGATTGGCAAGGGCGGTTCGATGATTCGCACGATTCGTCCGCTGAAGGACGGTGTGATTGCCGACTTCTATGCTTGCGAGATGATGATTCGCGGTCTGATCCGCATGATACCGAAGCAGAATCGCTGGTTCACGCCGAGCATTCGCATGGTGGTATGTATTCCGTCGGGTAGTACCGAGGTGGAGATACGTGCCGTACGCGACAGTTCGGAGCATGCCGGCGGACGTGATATCTACATGATCTACGAGCCGATGGCTGCCGCTATCGGTATCGGTATTGACGTAGAGAGTCCGGAGGGCTGCATGATCGTGGACATAGGTGGTGGTACGACGGAGATTGCCGTGATCTCGCTGGGCGGCATCGTGAGCAACAAGTCGATCAAGACGGCCGGTGATGACCTGAACCAGGACATCATTGAGTACATGGGTCGTATGCACAACCTGCGTATCGACGAGCCTACGGCTGAGCGCATCAAGATCCAGGTAGGTTCGGCGCTGCCCGAGCTGGAGGATGCTCCGGAGGACTTCATCGTAGTAGGTCCGAACAAGGTGACGGCGCTGCCGATGCAGGTGCCGGTAAGCTATCAGGAGATCGCCCACTGTCTGGAGAAGAGCATCGTGAAGATCGAGCAGGCTATCCTGCAGGCGCTGGAGGCTACTCCGTCGGAGCTCTATGCCGACATCGTACGTCGCGGAATATACCTGGCCGGTGGTGGTGCACTGCTGCACGGACTGGCAAAGCGTCTGACCGACAAGATCACCATTCCGTTCCACGTAGCAGAAGATCCGCTCCATGCCGTAGCACGCGGTACGGGCGTAGCGCTGAAGAACGTCAACAACTTTGGATTCCTGCTCCGATAAACCGATAAATCGGATCGGCTATGCAAAATCTGCTCAAATTCATACAACGGTACAGCAACTTCCTGGTGTTTATCATCCTGGAAGTGTTTGCCGTGTTGTTGATAGTGCAGAACACGGCCTATCCGAAGAGCACCGTACTCTCCACCTGTAACAGCTACGTAGCGTGGCATTACGAGTTGGAGAATACGATAGTCAGTTATTTCCGGCTGAAAGAAGACAACGAGCAGCTGCAGCAGGAGAACACCATGCTCCGCAACCAGTTGGTGCTCTATGCCAACGAGCGTGAGCGACTGAAGGAGCAGGTGACCTACCGCTATGCCAACCAGCAGCACCACTTCATTCCCGCCAAGATCATCCAGATGAACATAGGCGGCATGAAGAACTACATGACCATCAACAAGGGCGAGCGTGACGGCATCGCCGAGGGCATGGGCGTGCTGGGCCCGAGAGGCGTAGTGGGCGTGGTGAGCACCGTAGGGCATCAGTTCTCGATCATCATCCCGATCACGACCACCTCGGGTTTCTGCGTGAGCTGCCGTATGCAGAAAAACAGCAAGATAGGTACGCTCAAGTGGGACGGACGGGATGAGAGTCATGCCATACTGTCGGACATCGAGTCGCACGTGGATGTGCAGCAGGGCGACATCATCCTGACGAGCGGACTGAGCGAGACCTTCCCGGGCGATATACCGGTGGGCGTTGTGGAGTCGGCCGAGGTAAAAGACGGTGACGCGGCGTGGACCATACGTGTGAAACTATACACTGAGTTCAACAAGCTGAGCTATGTGCAAGTGATTGATAATGACATAGCCAGCAAAGAATTAGAGCAACTGAGAAGTGAAATGGATTAAGCAAGTCATACGGTTCTTCCTGATCCTGCTACTACAGGTGATGCTGATCAATAACCTGCAGCTGGGTGGATACTGCCATCCGTACCTGTATGTGGTATGTCTGCTGGTGATGCCGCTCACCCTACCCCGCTGGGTGGACCTGGTGATCGGTGCACTGGTAGGACTGACGCTGGATGCGTTCTGCAACAGCGCCGGTGTGCATATGGCGGCCTGTACGATGCTCATGCTGATCCGACCCTACCTGATAGAACGCATGGTGGTAGATAGCGAGCGACTGACCGACGAGATCAACGTGAGCTCGATAGGCATGTCCACCTTCAGCATCTACGCTGCCATACTGATAGCCAGTCATCATGCGCTGGTATTCCTGCTGACCAACTGGTTCAGCTCCATCCTATTCACCCTGCTGCAGACAGCAGTGAGTGCGGTGATCACGTACGGACTGGTTCTGGGATACGAATTTATTCGCAAGAAATGATAAACGATAACTTCTATAAGCGCCAATACGTCATAAGCGGGATGGCTATCTTTGTAGTCGTCGCGTATATTGTGCTGCTTTTCAACATGCAAGTTATCGAAACTTCCAGCGGGTCGGTAGATGGCAACGCCATCATCAAGCAGACGATTTATCCCGCCCGCGGACTCATATACGACCGTAACGACTCGCTGCTGGTCTATAACCAGCCTATCTACGAGGTGATGATGACCATGAACGAGATGTCGAAAGACTTCGACACCTTGGCGTTCTGTCACCTAATGCGCATCGACAAGCAGATGTTTGACCAGCGTATCGAGGACCTGCACGACACCCGCAAGAATCCAGGCTGGTCCACCTGGACGCAACAGGTATTCATGAGTCAGCTCAAGAAAGAAGATGTCGCCCAACTGCAAGAGGAACTGTATAAGTTTCGCGGCGTAGAGATACGCAACCGTACGATACGCAACTACAACTGCACCGAGGCGGCGCATATACTGGGCAGCATCGGCGAGGTGAACTGGGACGACATCAAGGCCGATGACTACTACAAGATGGGTGACTACTCGGGCCGAGACGGCATCGAGCGCACCTACGAGCGCGAACTGCGGGGCGAGAAGGGCGTACGTAAGTTGCTGCGCGACTCGAGAGGTCGCATCAAGGGGCACTACAAAGACGGCGAAGAGGACATACCGGCCAAGGCCGGAGCGGACATGCAGCTGACCATCGATATCCGCCTGCAGCAGATAGCCGAGCAGCTGCTACACGGCAAGATAGGCAGCATTGTAGCTATCGAACCCAGTACGGGCGAGGTATTGGCACTGGCCTCCTCCCCTACGTGGCAGCCGCAGATGATGATCGGCAAGGAGCGCTCGAAGAACTACCTGAAACTGCTGCACGACAAGAGCCGTCCGCTCTTCAACCGTGCTACGCAAGCTACGTATCCTCCGGGATCGACCTTCAAGACCATCCAGGCACTGGTATGCCTGGACGATCACGTCATCACGCCCAATACGCAGTATGCCTGCAGCGGTCAGGCCAGCCAACCGATCAAATGTACCCACTCACACGGTAGTCCGGTGACGCTACTGAACGGTATAGAGCAGAGCTGCAACCCCTATTTCTGGAACGCCTTTCGCGACTACCTGCAGAAGGGCAATAACGGAAGCAAGAACAGCAAAGAGCTGCACGAGCGCTATAATCAGTGGCGCGACCGCGTGATGGCTTTCGGTCTGGGACACCGATTCGAGGACTCGGACATTACGCCGCAGAAGGGCGGCAACATCCCGTCGGAGGATTTCTACAACCGCATGTACGGAGAGCGCGGCTGGAAAGCGCTGACTATCAAGTCGCTGAGTATCGGTCAGGGTGAGATACTGGTCACCCCGCTCCAGATGGCCAACCAGACGGCCACCATTGCCAACGGAGGCTTCTACATCACGCCCCACCTGAACCGCAACGACTCGATGAAGACGCATATCCATCAGACCGGCATCGACCGCCGCTATTTCGACCTCGTACGCGAAGGTATGGCGCGCGTGATGACCAATGGTACAGGACGTCGCTACTCGATCAACGACGTAGAGATATGCGGCAAGACCGGTACGGCACAGAACAGCCACGGCAGAGACCACTCGATCTTCATCGGTTTTGCGCCGAAGGACGATCCCAAGATAGCCATCGCCGTGGTGGTAGAGAATGCCGGCTACGGCGCTACATGGGCTGTGCCTATCGCGACACTCGTGATGGAATACTACCTGAAGGGAGAGATAGAACATACCGACCTCTTCCAACGAATGACCACATCAAGCACGACAACACTCAATGCAAAGAAGGACTAAACTGATAAACAATATCGACTGGTGGACCATCCTGCTCTACTTGGGTCTGTGCATCTTCGGCTGGATAAACATATCCGGCGCAAGTTACTCGTACGACCACCCGTCGCTCATCGACTTCTCTACCGTAGCCGGTAAGCAACTGATATGGTTGGGCGGTGCGCTGCTGCTGGGCGGTATCATTCTGCTGCTGGATCATAAGATCTACGACACGGCCGCCTATTTTGCCTATGCTGCCGTGCTGGTACTGCTGATTATCACACGTTTCTTCCCGCCTGTGAAGGGTTCGTACAGCTGGATATCATTCAGTTCGTCGTTCCGACTACAGCCGGCCGAGTTTGCCAAGCTAACCACAGCGCTGGCGCTGGCTAAATTCATGGGACAGTACGACTACAGGTTACGCTCGTGGCGCGACCTCGTCAAGCCGCTCATTATCTTAGGCATACCGGCCATGATCATCATGGTGTGGGAGAACGAGACAGGTTCGGCGCTGGTGTTTGCCGCCTTCATGCTGGTATTCTACCGTCAGGGCATGAGCGGCTACGTGCTGCTATGCGGTATAGCGGCGGTTGCCCTGTTTATCCTGGCTGTCAAATATAGCGACGTGCCGATACCGATAGGTACCGGCACAGTGGGCATGCTGTCGTGCATGCTCCTGCTGCTGGCTACGGGCATATTCTTTGTGCTGCAGGAGAACCGCTACCGCATGGAGAAATGGATCATCACGGGCTCTGTAGCGGGCCTATACGGCCTCTGTCTGCTCATCAATATATGGGTGCCGGTCAACTTCAACTGGGTGAGCCTCGCGATCGTGGTGCTGCTGGCTATCTACCTGATTGTAGCCAACCTATACAAGCGCAACCCGGTGCTGGTCATGGTAGGCGTTTTTATGCTGCTCAGCGTAGCCTATACCAACGGATGTAACTATATCTTCCATCACGTACTACGCGACCACCAACGCAGCCGTATCGAGCTGATTCTCGGTATGCGCGACGATCCGCACGGCGTGGGTTATAACGTCAACCAGGCCCAGATAGCCATCACCACAGGACGCTTCTGGGGCAAGGGTTGGCATCAGGGTACACAGACCCAGATGAAGTTCGTTCCGGAACAGGCTACCGACTTTATTTTCAGCACGGTAGGCGAGGAATGGGGCTTTGTAGGCACGGCCGGCGTACTGGTCTTCTACCTGATATTCATTCTCCGACTGATACATATCGCCGAGCGACAAAAAGACAACTTTGCACGTATCTACGGCTACTCGGTAGCCTCTATCTTCCTACTCCACCTGACTATCAACATCGGTATGGTGCTGGGCGTGCTGCCCGTGATCGGTATCCCGCTGCCGTTCTTCTCCTATGGAGGTAGTTCGCTGTGGGGCTTCACGATGTTGCTCTTCATCCTGCTCCGACTGGATGCAGCGGGAGCGGAACAGATGCGTTGATATGTTTGTTATCAAGCCCATAGGAATGCATGAAGAAAAGCGAATTTGAATACGATGTCATCGTAGTAGGAGCCGGACATGCCGGTTGCGAAGCTGCCCACGCAGCTGCACGTCTGGGTAGCCGGACGCTGCTGATCACGATGAATATGAATACGATCGGCCAGATGAGTTGCAATCCGGCCGTAGGAGGCATAGCCAAGGGACAGATAGTCAGGGAGATAGATGCGCTTGGAGGTAAGATGGGTGAGGTAACGGACAGGACGGCTATCCAGTTTCGCATGCTCAATCGCAGCAAGGGACCGGCTATGTGGAGTCCGCGCAGCCAGAGCGACCGGAAACGTTTCATTGAGCAATGGGTAGAGACGCTCACCGGTACGGATAATCTGCATATATGGCAAGACACGGTATGCGAACTCATCCTAAGAGACGGCGCCGTATGCGGCGTCAGGACCATGCTGGGTATCGAGATGAGCGCGAGGGCCGTGGTGCTGACCAACGGTACGTTCCTAAACGGACTGATGCACATAGGCCCAACGCAAGTGCAGGGAGGTCGCACGGCCGAACCCGCCTCGTACGGGCTGACCGAGCAGCTACGATCGCTTGGGTTCCGCACCGACCGGATGAAGACGGGTACGCCGGCACGTATAGATCGAAGAAGTATCGATTTCAACGCACTTCAGGAGCAACCGGGCGATCCGGACTGGCATCATTTCTCGTACTTGCCGGAGGCTACTCGGCGACTGAAGCAGATGTCGTGCTGGATCACGTATACCAACGAGCGTACGCACGAGACGCTACGCGGCGGGCTAAAAGATTCGCCCCTTTTCAACGGACAAATCCAGAGTATCGGTCCGCGCTACTGTCCGTCGATCGAGACCAAGATCGTTACCTTTGCCGACAAACCCGCCCATCAGCTCTTCCTGGAGCCGGAGGGCGTAGATAGCAACGAGTACTACGTCAACGGCTTCTCGTCCTCGCTACCATGGCAGGTGCAACTGGACGGACTACGTACCGTGCCCGGCCTGGAGCACGTCGTTATGTACCGCCCGGGATACGCTATAGAGTACGATTTCTTCGACCCTACGCAGCTTCATCACACGCTGGAGACACGTCTCGTAAAGCATCTCTTCTTTGCCGGTCAGATCAACGGTACGACCGGTTATGAGGAAGCCGCCGGACAGGGACTGGTAGCCGGCATTAATGCGCACCAAGCCGTACACGATCTGCCTGCCTTCACGATGGGACGCGACGAGAGCTATATCGGCGTACTGATCGACGACCTGATATGCAAGGGCGTGGACGAGCCCTACCGCATGTTCACCTCACGTGCCGAGCATCGTATCCTGCTGCGTCAGGACAATGCCGACCAGCGACTAACGCCACGTGCCATCGAGCTCGGCATGGCCGATAGCCACCGCCGCGAGGTATTTGCCGAGAAGCAAGCGGCTATCGCACGGATAGAGGCCTATCTGAACGAAACACTTATAAAATCGGCTGATATCTCCGCATGGCTGGAACAGCAAGGTACAGGCGGACTGCAACATAGCGTACGGCTACGCGAACTCGTCACCCGTCCGCAAATCATGATCCAGGCCTTGGCCACGGCCGTTCCCGGACTGCAAACCCTACTCGACGAGATAAATAACGAAGAGGCCATCGAGGAGACCGAGATACAGATCAAGTACGAGGGCTATATCTTGCGTGAGCGGCAAGCCGCCGAGAAATTACAACGACTCAACCGCATCCCGCTGCCGGAGAACTACGACTACAACCAATTGCAATCCCTCTCTACGGAGGCACGACAGAAACTAAACCGCATCCAGCCACGCACGATCAGCCAGGCCAGCCGCATACCAGGCGTAAGTCCTAACGACGTGAGCGTATTGCTGGTAATGATGGGGAGATAGCGAGACTGGTCGTTTGTCGTTGGCCGTTGGTGGTTTGATATTTTTGTTTGCAAAGCAAACAAAGTTGAATTGTTCCACGTGAAACAATGGAATAGTCGAACGACAAAAATTGAAAGTCGAAAGAACTAAAGAACTACATAGATATGACAGCAGAAGAAGTAAAAAATGCGATTCGTAATGTGCCTGATTTTCCGATACCGGGCATACAGTTCAAGGACATCACGACGGCTCTGGCCCGTCCGGAGTGTCTTAAGTGGATGCGTGACGAGATTGTGCATCGGTACAAAGACTTGGGCATTACACAGGTAGTAGGTATTGAGTCACGCGGATTCATACTGGCACCGGCTATAGCTATGGAGATCGGTGCAGGCTTTGTACCTATCCGCAAGCATAACAAGTTGCCGGCAGAGAAGGTTTCCGTAACGTATGCGAAGGAATATGGCGACGACACCATCCAGATTCATAAGGACGCACTCGATCCGGATGATGTGGTGCTGATTCACGACGACATACTGGCTACGGGTGGATCAATGGAGGCGGCTATCAATCTGGTGAAGAAATTAGGCGTTAAGAAGATATACGTCAACTGCATCATCGAGCTGGATGGCCTGAACGGTCGCAAATACCTGGAGGGAAAAGCAGACGACCTAGATTGCCTATTCAGCATCGAAGTAGATGAGTAAAGGCTAATGGCTAAAGGCTAAGGGCGAATGGTGAAAGGAGTGAGTGAACATATCGCTCAATTACTACGGCGCATACCTGAGAAACCGGGTGTGTACCAGCATCTGGACGCTGAGGGTACAATCATTTACGTTGGTAAGGCGAAAAACCTGAGAAGACGCGTGAATAGTTACTTTCAGAAGGATCAGCCATCATCCAAGACCAGGCAACTAGTAGCCAATATAGCGGATATACGGTATGTGGTAGTAGAGTCGGAACAAGATGCCTTTCTGCTGGAGAACAACTTGATCAAGCAATACCAACCGCGCTATAATATCCTGCTGAAGGACGGAAAATCGTATCCAAGTATATGTATTACGCGAGAAGAATTCCCAAGAATATTCAAGACGCGCACTATTCAGAAAGGCTTGGGGGAGTACTACGGACCCTATAGCTTCGGGAATACGGTAGATATAGCGCTGGAGCTGATACATCAGCTGTTTCCTATACGGACGTGCACAATGCATATTACGTCCGATGAAATCGAGAAAAAGAAGCATAAAGTATGCCTGAAATACCATATTAAGCGCTGCGGCGGCGTATGCGAGGGCTACGGACGAGAGGAATATAGAGGATGGATTGAGGCTGCAAGAAAGATCATCAAGGGTGATGCGCATGAGATCGTGCAGCAAATGGAACGAGAGATGCTAAGTCTTGCGCAGCAGA
>DFGU01000027.1 GCA_002371785.1 Bacteroidales bacterium UBA3742 | reverse complement strand
GCCTTCAAGGGCTACGATATCTTCCATATCGAGGGCTACCTGGTGCAGAACAACGAGCTCATCGAGAAAGCAATCCGCCTCGCTAAGGAGTCCGGATGCATGGTGTCGCTCGACCTGGCGTCCTACAACGTCGTCAACGAGAACCACCTCTTCCTCAAGGAGTTGATCAAGAAATACGTCGATATCGTCTTTGCTAACGAAGACGAGTCGTTCGCCTATACCCACCTCAATCCCGAGGAGGCGGTCCAGAAGATTGCCGAACAGTGCGACATAGCCGTCGTCAAGGTCGGCAAGCGCGGTTCCTACGTCCAGCAGGGCAATACGCGCTACCATATCGGCGCCATCACCACCTCCTGCACCGACTCTACCGGTGCCGGCGACCTCTATGCCGGAGGTTTCCTGCTCGCGCTCAGCGACGGCTTCGACCTGCGCCGCTGCGGCGAGATTGGTACCATAGCGGCCGGACGCGTCGTCGAGATAGTGGGTACCAAGCTCTCCGAAGAGACATGGGACGAGATACGCCGTATATGCGCCCTCTATCGCGGCTTTATGCAGAAGTATAATACCATATAATCCCCCGTACCCGCGTATGTTACAAGTCCTTTTTGCACTGTATCAATATCTGATAGCCTGGCCGATAGCCGTCCTGCTGACCATCTTCACGGCTGTGTTCACCATCGTATGCTATCCCTGGCGCAATGCCGAGTTCGTGCACCGCGAGCAGCAGTTCTGGTCGCGCAGCATGTGCCGACTCATGTTCCTGCCCGTGTCGGTCTCCGGACTCGAGAATATCAAGCCCGGTCAGTCCTACGTCTTCGTGAGCAACCATCAGTCGATGTACGACGTATGGGTCATCTACGGCTGGCTGCCCGTCATCTTCAAGTGGCTCATGAAGGCCGAACTGCGTCGCGTACCCTTCGTCGGCATAGCCTGCAAAGCCGCCGGACATATCTTCGTTGAGCGTAAGAACGCACGCGCATCCATGGAGAGTATCCAACTGATAGAGAAGCAGTTGGTCAATGGTGTATGCACCGTCATCTTCCCCGAGGGAACGCGCACCAAGGACGGCTCGCTCGGCCGCTTCAAGCGTGGCGCCTTCCAGATTGCGCTCGACCTCTCCCTGCCTGTCATACCCATATCGCTCAGCGGTTGCTACGACGTGATGCCCAAGGGCGCATGGGTCGTACGCCGCCATCCTGTCCATATGCACGTAGGCGCGCCGATCGACCTCAGTCAATATGCCGACCCCAACGAGGCCATCGAAGCCGTCCGCCAGGCCGTAGAAGCCGGCATCCAAAAATAAACTCATCAACTAATCAACCAATAAACCAATAAACTAATCAACCAATAAACTAATCAACTAATAAACCCCAAAAATATTATGCATTCCGATCCTAAAAACTGTCTCTATTGCCAGAATAACGAGACGCTCCATTCGCTCATGATCGAGATCGCGCACATGCGCGTGTCGCGCGCGTTCCTATTTAAGGAGCAGACATACCACGGCCGTTGCCTCGTGGCCTACGACCACCACGTCAACGACCTCAACGAACTCTCTGACGAAGAGCGCAACCTCTTCATGGCCGACGTGGCCGACGTCACGCGTGCTATGCAGCGCCTCTTCCATCCGGAGAAAATCAACTACGGTGCTTACTCCGACAAGCTCTCGCACCTCCATTTCCACTTGGCGCCCAAGTATGTGGACGGGCCCGACTACGGCGGCACGTTCCAGATGAATCCCGGTAAGGTCTATCTCTCCGATGCCGAGTATCAAGAGATGGTGGACGCACTGCGCAAAGAACTGAAAGGCTAAAAACTGTCCAACGACCAACGACTAACGACCAACGTGCTCTTCCGTGACATCATAGGCCAGGAGTCTGTCAAGCGACAGCTGTGTCTCTCCGTCCAGGAGGGACGTATCCCCCATGCCCAGTTGCTCACCGGCCCGAAAGGCGTCGGCAAACTGCAGCTGGCGGTGGCCTATGCCCAGTACCTCAACTGCGAACATCGTACCCCCCTGGATGCCTGCGGCACATGTCCTACCTGCATTCAGTACCAGAAGCTTCAGCATCCCGACCTCCACTTCGCCTTCCCCATCGTCAAGGGCGACCGTGGCGAGGTGTGCGACGATTTCGTGGGCGATTTCCGCACCCTGCTGCTCGAGTCGGGCTATTTCGATATCGAGGACTGGTACCGCACCATCGGCGTGGAGACCAAGCAGGGCATGATATATGAGAAGGAGAGCTCCGAGATACTGCGCAAGCTGAGCCTTAAGTCCTTCGGCAACGGTTACAAGGTGATGATCATCTGGCAGCCGGAGAAGATGAATGCCGTCTGCGCCAATAAGTTGCTCAAGTTGCTCGAGGAGCCGCCCGAGCGCACCGTCTTCCTGCTCGTCTCTGAGCACCCGGAGATGTTGCTTACCACGATTCTATCGCGCGTACAGCAAGTCATGGTGCCGCGTCTCGACGACCAGGATATAGCCGATGCGCTGGTGCGTGATGGCGTGGATCAGCAATCTGCGGCCGACTTGGCACGTATCGCCAACGGCAGCTACCTGGCCGCCCGTCAGATGGCGCGCGAGCAGGACGAGACACAGCGTTATCTCTCCGATTTCATCGCCCTCATGCGCGATGCCTATACCGTAGGTGTCATCACGGATCGCCAGAAGAAGTTCGACTCGCTCCAGCGCCTTCGTAAATGGAGTCTCGACATGTCCGACAGCAAGGTGGGACGTGAGCGCCAGAAGAACTTCCTCCAGTATGCCCAGCGCCAGGTGCGCGAGAACTTCATCCGCAACTTCCAGACGCCCGAGCTCAACTACCAGACGGCCGACGAACGCGCCTTCTCCGATCGCTTCTTCCCCTATATCAACATGGGCAACGTAGAGGCTATCGTGGAGCAACTATCGCTGGCCGAACAGCAGATCCAGCAGAACGGCAACGCCAAGATGATTTTCTTCGACCTGTGCCTGCAAATGATAGTATTAATCAAGAAAAAACAATAATATGAATGATAAGTTTACACTCGGCAACGACGCTTCGTCGCTTTCCTCTCGGGGATCGCGACGCAACTCGGCGCATATGTTGCCGGTGACGGATTGGCTGTGCGACGTGCCCGACAATACGCGCCTCAGCGATCTGGTAGAAGTGCAGTTTAAGAATACCCGCAAGGGCTATTTCCATAATGCCGACCATCTGCCGCTCGAGAAGGGCTCCGTCGTGGTCGTTGAGGCCAATCCCGGTTACGACCTGGGCGAGGTGGTGCTCACGGGCGAACTCGTAAAGCTCCAGATGAAGAAGTATCATATCGATACCGACCGCTACGAGGTGCGCAATATCCTGCGTTTCGCTACCGACCAGGACCTGGAGCGTGCACGCGAGGCACATAGCCGCGAACAGGCTACGATGATCAAGTCGCGCCAACTGGCCAAATCGCTCGGCCTGGAGATGAAGATAGGCGACGTCGAGTATCAGGGCGACGGCTCCAAGGCCATCTTCTATTATATTGCCGATGGACGCGTCGATTTCCGCCAACTCATCAAGGTCTATGCCGAGACCTTCCGCATCCGTGTCGAGATGAAGCAGATCGGTGCGCGCCAGGAAGCCGGACGTATCGGCGGTACGGGCCCCTGCGGACGCGAACTGTGCTGCTCCACCTGGATCACCAATTTCTCCTCCGTCGGTACCGGCGCTGCACGACTGCAGAACATATCACCCAACCTCCAGAAACTGGCCGGACAGTGCGCCAAGCTCAAGTGCTGCCTCAACTACGAGGTGCCTGTCTATGAGGAGGCCCAGAAGAAGATGCCGCCGCGCCACGTGCCGCTCGAGACCCGGGATGGCACCTTCTATCTCTTCTCCACCGACCCCCTGGCCGAGCAGGTTACCTATTCCACCGACGAACATGTGCCGGCTAACCTTGAGACCATTCCCGCGGCGCGCGCACTGGCTATCCTCGAGATGAACCGCCGCGGCGAGAAGCCCTACAGCCTGCAGGAGAAAACGGACGCCAAGACCGAGGAACTGGGCTATCACAACGTCGTCGGACAGGACGATGTCGCCCGATTCGATCGGAAAAAACGCGATAACAACCATCATCGTCGTTCCAATCGTGACCGACGCAGAGAACGATAAGCACTATGAGAAAATTGCTTTCTATATTGCTCTTCCCTGTGTTGCTGGTCTCCTGCACCGGCAACACCGTCTATTCCGAGTTCCACGCCGTGGCCGACCAAGCCTGGCAGCGCGATAGTATCTACCCCTTCCGCTTCCATATCGACGACACGGCGGCCGTCTATCAGCTCCGCATGTATATCAACCATCGTGAGACCTATCCCTACCAGAATATATGGCTCTTTATCACCGACTCCGCCCGCACAGAGATGCCGCAGGATACGCTCCTCTTCTATCTGGCTAACGATCGTGGCGAGTGGCTCGGAAGCGGCAAGAACGGCATCATCGAGATGAGCATGCTCTATCAGGAGGAACGCCTCTTCCCCGACACCGGCTACTATACCATCTCCATCGCCCACGGCATGCGCGACACCGCCCTGCGTGGGATTGAAAACGTAGGTTTTGAACTGCTGAAGTATGGGAAAGAATAAGCTCAAGAAGTTTGCCGAGATGGAGACATTCACCAATGTCTTCCAGTGCGGCGCACGCGAATTAGGAGGCCGTCAGCCTTCAGAAGTCAGCCTTCAGAAGCATCCTATGGCCGGCCATTGGCG
Organism: Bacteroidales bacterium UBA3742; assembly: GCA_002371785.1. Taxonomy (GTDB): domain Bacteria; phylum Bacteroidota; class Bacteroidia; order Bacteroidales; family Paludibacteraceae; genus Colicola. The sequence continues at coordinate 1,869 of DFGU01000027.1, read as the reverse complement.
CGACCGCTTCTTCCATAACGATCATCCTATCGTGCTCGAACTCGGCTGCGGACGCGGCGAATATACCGTCGGTCTGGCCCGTAAGTACCCCGACCGCAACTTCATCGGCGTCGATATCAAGGGCGCCCGTATGTGGGCCGGCGCCAAAGAGGCTACCCTCGACGGCCTGCAGAACGTGGCCTTCCTGCGCACCAATATCGAGATCATCACCGCCTTCTTCGCCCCCGACGAAGTGGATGAGATATGGATCACCTTCTGCGACCCGCAGATGAAGAAGGCTACCAAGCGACTGACCTCCACCTGGTTCATGCAGCGCTACCAGCGTATCGTACGACCGGGCGGACTGATCCATCTCAAGACCGACAGCCCTTTCCTATATACATACACGCGCGAGATGCTGCGGCTCAATCCCTATCCCGTCGTGGCCGACACCAACGACCTCTATAGCCCCGAGGCCGAGCAGACGGCTATACTCACCGATGCCCGTGCGCTCAAGACCCACTACGAGCGCCAGTGGCTCGATCGCGGCATGCGCATCAAGTACCTGGCGTGGCAGCTCACGCCTCTCTCCGCCTGGGAAGAACCTACTGTGGAAATCGAGCACGACACCTATCGGTCGTACGGACGAAATTATACGACAAAGCCGGAATAGATCCGGCTTTTTCTTTTTATTTTGTGTGACGGTAGTTCAGGATGCGGCAGTGCTCGCAGGTGCGCCAGCGATACGCTACCGAGATGCCCACCTGGAACCATCCGTCGTTCCAGTGGATATGCTCCTTGCCGTAGCGGTCGGTGTACGTACCGAAGCTGTTACCCAGTTCCACGCCCGCCGTGTTCTGCGATGCGGCCAGTGGCCATGCATCCAGGTTCATGTAGTGGGTGTCGATCACGCCCTCCTGAAGCATGATCTCAGCCGAGAGCGTCCAGGCCGGCGTCAGTGCCCAGCTGTAGCCTATACCCAACTGCACCATCGGCAGAAAACCTACCGTGCTGCCGCTCAGCATTTCTCTCGTCTTCTCCGACGTGCCCTCGTGGCGCGCCATGTAGTAGAACTCATAGTTCGTAATGATGCTGGCCGAGAGGGATATACCGCCGTATAGATACAGACCTATCGTGCTGAACGGATAGTACTCCACACCCACCGAGGGCTGGATCAGTATCGACTTGAACTTACGATAGTCGTCGCGAGGCGGGTCCAGCAGGTCAAACTTGGCCTTGTTGTTGCCGTTCAGCGTACCGCCCATCAGGCCGAATCGCATATTACAATGGTTGCCCGCAGGTAGCAAATATGCAAACTGCAGGCTTCCACCATAACTCATGTTCTCCTTGTTGAATCCCCCTGAGAATGCGACGCCTTCGTTATCCACGTCGCCGAAGTAGTACATCGCGCTGGCGTTAATACTCACGCCGTGTGACACAAAGTAGTTCTTGCTGGTGAATAGACCCGTCTGCTTGCTCGGCCGCGCGGTCCATACGATCCTATTTCTATCCCTCACTTTTCGCTTGGCCATAGCCGCAGGGGGAAAGGCTATGAGCATGCCCAAAAGGAGCAAAATCAGTGTCTTTGTGCTTTTCATTCGGATGTGTTATTATTCCAGCGTGCAAAATTACGAAAAAAAAATCGTATTTGCAAACAAAATGTTACTTTTTTGCAACAAAATGCTTAATTTTCTATCAAATTCTTGCCTGTCATCTCTGCCGGCTGCGCAATACCCAGTATATGACATATACTCGGAGCTACGTCGGCCAGGATGCCGTCCGCCACTTTGGCGTCCGTGTGATCCTTCGAGATATAGACAAACGGCACGGGGTTCAGCGAGTGCGCCGTATTGGGCGTTCCGTCCGGGTTGATGGCGTTGTCGCAGTTGC
>DFGU01000058.1 GCA_002371785.1 Bacteroidales bacterium UBA3742 | reverse complement strand
ATTCACACTCCAACCCGGGATGTCTATTCCCTCGTCGTCCGGGCTATACTCCGAACCGGAATAGATCTTCGCCCGGATCTGATGTTCCATATAAGCACTCGTGATATGCCACATCTCCTCGCACGTCCATACTGTGCTGTCCGCATTCGGACGCATCTGAACGTTCGTAAAGCCTGCGGGAGTTGTCACTTGCAGGAAATAACCAGCGGGTTTGAACCGCACGTCCAGGTTGGCTGCCGAAGAAGTCGTATCCGCTACCATCCGTCCGACGGCTCCCGCCGGTGCCTTGAATGTACTCGGCAGACCGAATATCGGCAGTTCGCGTATCTTGGTGAAACGGGATTTGGCTCCACCCGTACCCATCGACTCTTCCTTATCGTCTTTATATTTGTTGTCATAACCTACATAGTAATACGTGCTGTCCGAATCCGGCACACGCATCAGATCCGTTTGGTAATACTTCGTGCTGCCCTTGCGGGTCATACACGTCAGACGGTCCATCGTGTAGATCTTTCTCTTAGCCGTAGTATCGGACTTTTCTATTGGGTTGCCTTCATTCTTACGATACCTTGTATAATCCTGCTCGTCGGTTGCAAAGAAATAGCTGCTGCAACTATTAATCGGGTTGTCCAACAGATAGAGACGGAAGATCGTACGAGGGGTCTTATCGTGCTTGCTATCCGCATAAGCATAAGCCGCTTTACCTTTGGCTATATTACCGGCACCTGAAGTTAAGTTCCATGTTGACAGCGTTGTATTGAAGGTTACCAAGCCTGCATTGGTATAGGACTGCGGACTGTTGGCTTTCGGGATTTCGAACATATAGACCTCACGATAGGTCATCCCCAAGAAACCCGTTCCCATCCTTCCGTTAAAAGGAGTCTTACCCCGACCCAACGTACCGTTCGGGGCTAGCGGGTCAAAAGAAGAGAGACCGGGACGACCATCTACCGTAGGCACACCGCGTTCGGTGGGAATGACGAACACAACATCACAGGCTTTATCATCGTTGTAATCGCTCGTCAGGTCACCCAGAAACTTAAACGCATCACTCGTTTTCAGTGTCTTACCGTCGTTCCAAATCGTATAAACGATACCGCCCAACGCTTTGTTACCACGATTCAACGGCGCACCCACCGACCATTCGTTCATCTCGGTTATTTCCGTAGCAGGGAGAAGTTTTATAAACGACCCCGCCCCATAACCGAAATAACTACCCTCATAGCGGTTATAGTTATTAACGAAGAACTCCTCGCCGTCTTCTTCTTTGCCGTTACCGTTCTTATCCACCCATACCGACAACAAGAACCGCTCACCTTGTTCCATGTTCACCACCAAACCGGCATCCGTCGGTGTCCAACCTACAGAAAGGGCGCGTATAGGCGCTAGAATCAACGCGAACAATGCAAAAAACAATCGTACACCTTGTGCACGTTTCCATGGATCCATCATACTTTTACCACACAAATTTCCTGCAAAGGTACGGCTTTCTTTCGATATGTACAAATCTTTTAATCCTTTTTCTGCCTTTAGGACATCTTTTCTGCCATTTCATAAGGTCTTTTTTTTAAAAAGAAGGCAAAAACTTGCATATTCCAAATTTTTATAGTAACTTTGCGGCCGATTTTGAATTTTGCAATATGGTACTGAATTATATTTGGCTTGCGTTAATCCTTCTGGCCGTGTTGGTCGGCGTGATTCAAGCCGTCTTTTTCGGCCAGACCGACATCTTTTCACAGCTGCTCAACTCCACCTTCGACAATGCGAAGACGGGTTTTGAGTTGGCGCTGGGTCTGACCGGTGTGCTTACCTTCTGGACGGGCGTGATGAAGATCGGTGAACGCGGCGGCGTGATCAATACGCTCAGCCGTGGCGTGGCGCCCTTCTTCAGCCGTATCTTCCCCGAGCTGCCCAAGAATCATCCGGTGTTCGGATCGATGCTTATGAACGTCTCGGCCAATGTGCTGGGACTCGACAATGCGGCTACGCCGATGGGACTCAAAGCCATGGCCGAGCTGCAGGAACTGAACCAGGATAAGAAGCGCGCCAGCAATTCCATGATCATGTTTATCGTGCTGGGTGCCAGCGGTTTGACTATCGTGCCTACCTCTATCATGGCCTACCGTGCCCAGCTCGGTGCGGCAAACCCCGCCGACGTCTTTCTGCCTATCCTGATCGCTACCTACGTCTCTACGCTGGTCGGTCTGCTCTCCTGCTGCTTTGTGCAGCGCATCCGTATATGGGACCGAGTGGTGCTGGGTACCATCGTTGGACTGACGGCCCTCATGGCCGGTATGGTGGCGCTCGCGGCCCGTCTGCCCCAGGAGAAGCTCACCGCTTTCTCCGCTGGCTTTGCAGCCATATTCCTGCTGAGCGTCATCGTATGGTTTATCGTCCAGGCCGCTACGCGCCGGATCAATGTCTATGATGCCTTTATCGACGGCGCCAAAGACGGCTTTAAGACAGCCGTGTCCCTCATACCCTTCATGGTGGCTATTCTGGTGGCTGTCGGTATGTTCCGCACCAGCGGTGCGATGGGCATGCTGGAGCAGGGACTCGCCTGGTGCTTTGCCCAGGTGGGCATCAATCCGGAGATGGCAGGTGCCGTACCCTCGGCGCTGATGAAGCCCCTGAGCGGTGGCGGCGCACGCGGACTGATGATCGAAGCCATGACGGCCCACGGTGCCGATAGCTTGGTGGGACGCCTCTGCTGTACGCTCCAGGGTTCGACCGACACCACGTTCTACGTCCTGGCCGTCTATTTCGGTAGTGTGGATATCAAGGACACCCGCTATGCGGTAGCCTGCTGTCTGTTGTCCGATTTTGCCGGCATGGTCACCGCCTTTATCGTCGCAAACATCTTCTTCGGCTAAACCAACGACCAGGCTCTGTCCCGCAACGACCAACGACTAACGACTAACGACCAGAAAAATGATAATTTTTCAAACAGATAGTATCGAGATGCCAACGCTGGACGAGCGCCGCATAACGCGATGGATTCAGGCCGTCGCAGCCGGCTATGGGTTTTCGGTGGGCCAACTCAACTATATCTTCTGCTCCGACGAACGCGAACTGCAGGTCAACCGCGATTTTCTCGGTCACGACTACTATACCGACGTCATCACTTTCGACTACTCCACGCCCTCCACGATCGCCGGCGACATATTCATCTCGCTCGATACCGTTCGCTCCAATGCCGAGCAGGTAGGCGTGCCGTTCTTGGACGAACTCCATCGCATCATCATCCATGGTGCGCTCCACCTCACCGGTCAGGGCGACAAGACGCCCGAGACCAAGGTCCAGATGACCGCTAAAGAAGACCAAGCCCTTGCGCTTTTAAAATCATTCGCTATATGATACATCGTAAAGCAATATGGAGTATCCTGATCGTTGCTGTGTTGCTGCTCGGCGTGGCATTTATCATTCGCTGGATGCGCCCCGCCTCCGGCCATGAAGAGGGCGGTAATGATACCGACACGGTAAAAGTGGAGCAGCCCGCACAGCCTGATCCCGCCGATACGGCGGTCATCTTCCGTCAGCAGGTCGTGCGTGAGAACTGCTTCATCGTGGTTTCCAAGACCAAGTACACCCTCACGGTTTATGAGGTCGTCGGCAGGGATACCTTGCCGGCAGCTACCTTCCCCGTCTGCTATGCCAAGAACAAGGGACAGAAAACCCGCGACGGCGACTGCTGTACCCCCGAATGCAGTCCCGAGCATCCCTTCCGTATTTCCGAGATCAAGGATGCCTCTACCTGGTGCCACGACTTCGGCGACGGCCGCGGCAGCATACTGGCCTACGGCCATTGGTTCATGCGTCTCGACCTCTCGGAGTCCTTCCCGGACAACCCCATGGTGGCCAAAAACCGCTCCATCGGTATCCACGGCTCTACCGGCAACGAGTCGTCCGTGCCCGGCAATGCCAGCGAGGGCTGTATCCGTCTGCGCGACAAGGATATAGAGACCCTGCACGACCTGTATGCGCAGGTAGGACAGAAAGTGATTGTAGAACCCTATAAATCTGAGAAGCAATGAAAAATCGTCTCTTTGTCATGACCCTCCTAATGGTCATGCTTTTTGGCCTGCCTATGGTGCAGCGCCCGACATCAGGTGCTACGCTTAGCGCCAAGTGCGTCAAGACTACCGGTAAGAACGTTCGCCTGCGTTATGGCCCGGGCGAAGGCTATGGTATCTATTGCCAACTGCCGAAAGGTACGGTAATGACCTATCTGGGCAATAGTTCCGACAACAACTGGTATCGTGTCAGCTACCAGGGACAGGAGCTCTATATCAGTCGCGACTATTCTTCGCTCTGCGACTGCGGCAACTCGTCTTACACGCCTTCCGTACCTCGTCAAAAGACGCAGTGCGTAGTACATGCGAAGCACGTTCGCTTGCGTACGGGACCGGATGCCAATCAATATCCCTATTTCATTTGGGAAGAGACCGGCAAACCCATCTATTTCAACAAGGGCGATGTGCTGGAGTATCTCGGCGAACATGTGAACGGATTCTATAAGGTGCGTTACCGTGGCTATGTAGCCTGGATATGCTCCGACTATTGTACATTAAGATAAATCTCATTATATGAAACGAATTTTTACCCTTTGCGTGCTTTGTGCATCGCTTCTGACCGTGACGGCACAAGTGCCCCTTGGCAGCTATCCTAACAAAGATTCCATCATCTCCGCACAGGAGGCTCAGATACGTGAGTTGCGCCAAGAGCGAGATAAACTGCGCCACGAGGTGGACAAGCTGCGCCAGGTGATCGCTACCCTGACCGGTGTGAAGACGGATACCGTTGTGGCGAAAAAAGATACCGTCGTAGCGCCTGCTGCGCCGGAGAAACCGACGGTGGATCTGACTGTTAGTCATATTTATCGCCGTGAAGTGGTGCGCAAGAACTGCTTTATCGTCATCACTAAGGCCAACTTCACGCTCTCCGTCTATGAGGTCGTAGGCCGTGATACCCTGCTGGCGGCTACCTTCCCCATCTGCTACGGTCGTAACAAGGGCAATAAGACGACGAAAGGTGACGGCTGTACGCCCGAGTGCACCATGGCGCATCCCTTTACGATCAAGCAGATCCAGAACTCCAGCCACTGGCCTCATGACTTCAAGGACGGACGCGGCAGCATACTGGCCTACGGTCCGTGGTTCATGCGTCTCGATCTGAGTCAGGGCTATCCCAAGGGTCATCCCGTGGCCGGCAACACCTCCATCGGTATCCATGGCTCCACCAACAACGAGTCGTCCGTGCCCGGACAGGGTAGCGAGGGCTGCGTACGTCTACGCGACAAAGATGTCGCCACGCTGCATGATCTCTACGCCCAGGAGGGGCAGAAAGTCATCATCTTCCCCGTGGATCATAAGCCGCTCTCCTTCGAGAAATAGGCGGCCCGACGTGGATAAATTGACGAAAAATGTGTATTCTGCATCGAAAATTTGGTGCAGAATACTTTTTTTTGTAACTTTGCACCCGATTTCTTAAAATCGTTGTGCAATGAAGAAACTGTTTATCGCTATTATCTTGCTTTCTGCTTGCTCGCTCATGAGCGCTGTCAACTATTGTGCACCCTCTTCTTGGGGCTATGCCGGCTCGTCCGTCACGGGCGGCGGTAGCGCTACGCCTACGTTGGTATCCAGCGTCAGCCAGCTCAAGTCGGCCCTGGGCAGCAAGGCTAAGAACAAGGTAGTCATCATCACCAAGTCGCTCACCTTCAGCTCGATGCTCACCATCCAGAATGCGCAGAATATTACCATCCTCGGCCTGCCGGGCGTGCGCCTCACGAGCGCCGAGCAGACCGCCAGCACCTCGGGCATCCTCTTCGTCAAGAGCTCGTCCAACGTCATCATCCGCAACCTCATCTTCGAGGGACCCGGTGCCTACGACTGTGACGGCAACGACAACCTCTGCTTCGAGAAGGTGACCAACGCCTGGGTGGATCATTGCGACTTCCAGGATGGCTGCGACGGCAATTTTGACAATAAGAGTACTACGGATAATGTCACGGTCAGCTGGTGCCGCTTCCGCTACCTCAAAGCGCCGCGTGCAGGCGGTTCGGGTGGCGCCGACGACCATCGCTTCACCAATCTGCTGGGCGCCTCGTCGTCCGACAAACCCTCTGACGGCACCTACAACTTCACCTGGGCCTACTGCTGGTGGGACGAGGGATGTAAGGAGCGTATGGTGCGCTGCCGCAATGCCGAGCTCCATTTCCTCAACTGCTATTGGAACTCGTCCGTAGCCAACTACTACGTCGGCCCCGAGAATGCCAAGGCCTACTTCGAGGGTTGCACCTTTGCCGGCAAGGCTAATACGGCTAAGAATATCTTCAAGTCCTACGGCGGTACCAACGCCTGCAAGTTCGTCAACTGCGAGGGTAAACTGCCGTCCAATAGCGGTACGGTTAGCGCCCCCACCTATGCCTACGACCAGCTCGCGGCCGCTACGGCCAAGCAGTACGTCACCAACGCCACTTGCGGCGCTGGCGCAACGCTCGTAGTCAACACCCAGGGCGAGATAGGCTCCTCCTGCGACGGCGGCCAGACGCCTACCGTCGATCCGACGCCCCAGGACACTACGCCCGTCACCCCGCCGACACCCAGCGGCGACCTGACTTGGAATTTCTCCACCACCGACTTCACGGCCCTCACCGGTGACATCACGGCTACCACCACCGTCAATGGACTCACCATTGCCGCTTCTGCGGATAAGAAAGTGACCCTTGCTGCTGCGGCTAAGACCGTCGAGGGCATCGCCTTTACCCATGTACTTAAGACCGGCGGTACCGGCTCTGCGGCGGCGCGTAGCCTCAGCTTTGCTGTCACCGGCCCCTGTACCATAGAGGTCTATCTCATCAGTGCCAACGCTACGTCCGAGCGTACCCTCAATATCTACGCCGGCTCCTACGGCGGAACGCCGCTCACCACCATGACTGCCGCTACTACGGCTGCCAAGCAGAGCTATAACTACACCGGCGGCGCCACCACGATCTACCTCGGTAGCGCCAACAGCGGCATCAATTTCTATGCCGTCAACCTCGTCTATGCCGGCGATACGCCTTCCGTCCCTACCTATACGCTTCGTTACGACGAGAACGGCGGCGAGGGCGAGATGGATGACCAGGAGGCCCGGCAGGGTCAGGCTGTCAACGTCCAGCCCTGCACCTTCACCGCCCCGGCAGGATATGCCTTCCGGGAGTGGAACGACAACTACAAGGGATCGGGTACGAAGTATAACATCGGCCAGTCCGTGACCCTCACGGCCGACCTCACGCTCTATGCTGTTTGGTCGCCCCAGACCTATACCGTCACGCTCGATCCGCAGGGCGGCGCAGGCGGTACGACCTCGATCTCGGCCGTCTTCGACCAGGCCATGCCGAATATCACCATCCCCACGCGCGCGGGCTATTCCTTCTTAGGATATTTCTCCCAGACTGGCGGTGCGGGTACGCAGTACTACGATGCCAACGGTAGCAGCACCAATAGCTGGACCACGCCCTCCGGCGCTACGCTCTATGCCGCCTGGGAGCAGCAGAGCTCGTCCGAACCTACCGGTACGGGTGACCTCCATTTCTGGTTCTTCCACGCTGCCGATGCCGCCACCAACGGGGTAGAGAACGACGCTACGATGTTCAGCAATATGGCCGCCGCCGGTAGCCAGATGGCGGGCTCCATCACCATCGATGGCACCAGCTACGCTATCACGCGCCGTACGGGCGACAACCAGCAGTTCGGCTCCTTCACCATCCCCGAGGGCTATACGGCCGTCTTCTATGCCTTGGCCGTTTCGTCGGGTGGCGGTGACCGCCAGATCAACCTCGTCTCCGGCGACTATCGTCAGGAACTCAACGTGCCCGGCGGCAGCGGCGCCTACCAGCGTCTGGAGAGCGAACCCCTCCAGCCCGGCACCTATTCGATCGAACGTGAGGGCAGCAGCAACGTCCGCCTGGGTATCGTCGTCATCCGCCTCATCGCCTCGGGCAGCGGCACCGGCCTCACGATGCCTGACGCCGTCCCCTCCGCCCGTAAAATACTACGCGAAGGACGATTGCTCATCCTCCGCGATGGAAAAGTCTATGACGTAAATGGATTAGTGGTTAGTCCAACGACCAACGACTAACGACCAACGACCTTCTGACCTGTAACGGTATATACTGCATCGCCACGGATAATTACGATTTGTCCGTGGCGTATTTCTTTACGGCATGGTACGCTGACGGTTGTTTGATCCAGGCCCGACGGATCTATCTCTTCTTCACCCAGACGCAGGCCGACGAGCACGGCATCATGGTCCGAATAGCGGTTGCTGTAGCTGGCCGAGGTATTGGTATGCCATACTACGGCGCCGGTGATCTGCTCGGCCATCGTGCTGTTGGCAAAGGCGTGGTCGATCAGCTCGTGCGTACCTTTGTAGATATACGAGTAGGCGTCCTCGTCATAGCGCAGCAGCTGTTCCTCATAGCCGTTATTCACGATGATCTGCATGGCCTCTTCCGCCATCTGGGCATTCAGGTCGCCCATGATCAGTATGTCGGGGTCTTTCACCTTGCTGCTGTTGTTCAGTCCGCCTATCAGCCAGTTGGCATTGTCCACGCGCTTCTGTTTCGAGGCGTCGTCCGAACTGGCCTTGAAGTGGTTCATCGAGAGCGTGAAGCGCTCGCCGGTCGCCAGTTCTTCCCAGGCTTGGATACGCATCGTGTTCTTGTAGTACGTTACGTTGGTAGCGGCATAGTTGCTGCCGTAGGGCTTTACGGTTGCTTTGCGATAAACAAAACCCGACTTGATGGCGTTGTCATAGCTGTCGCTCGTTACGTTGATACCGTCCGATACGGCAGCGTAGTAGTCGCCGCCGGCAGCAGTATTCAGTTCCTGCACCAGGTACTCCAGCGTGATCGGCTTGGCTTCCACTTCGCAGAACGCAAAGATATCCGCACCCGAACTGATCATCATCTGCACGATCTTGTTGGTCTTGGCGGCGCGTCCGGCATCGGTGCTGTACGACGGGCGACTGGACTCGTCGTAGTTATAATAGAAATTCTCCAGGTTGTTGGCCAGCACAACGATCCGTGCATTGCCCACGTTCGGCCGCTGCGGCAACTGTTGCTGTGCCCCCGCTGTCAGCGCCCATGCCACCAACAGCATAATAGATACGAAATATCTCTTCATGGTATATTTTTTATAAACAAAAACCTTAAAAACAAGTCTGATTCTTGATTTTAGTACTCCGTACTTAGAATCTTGATTTGCTAAGTTGTCCTCATAAATAAATTTACGGGCCACCTTATCAACTCAATCTTCATTTCTTCGAAATAAAATCAATCCTCAGAAAAACATAAAAAAGTTGTCTATAGTCACTCTTACTTAATCTATATTCTATCAGCCGAAGGCGGTCTATACTCTATCAGCGTAGCGGTCTCCGGAATAAAGATGTACGATGCTTTTTTCGGTTTTTCCGAGATAGGTTGTTACTCGTAGAGTGTGGATTAGACTGAGAAGGCGGCATGGAAGCTTGCTTACAAAGACGCATTTTCCGGCTAAGACACAGAGCACGAAGTGCTAACAACCTATTTCGGACATGTTTTTATTGTTTTTTTCTTTCAAATCTAAACTGCTCGATAAATTCCGCCGGCTACGGCGCGTACCTTCCCCTCCATCTCCAGCATGATCAGTTCGCCCGATACCTCGGCATAGTCCATGCCGCTCTGGGCCACCAGCTGGTTGATATGCATGCCGTCCTCGGCTTGGCGCAACAACCGTATTAACTTCCCCTCGTCCTCCGTCGGCTCTGCGCCTTCAAAGAGGCGCGTCTGCTTGGGCTGCTGTGTCTGCCATCCCATGGCTTGCACCAGGTCGTGCGCCGAGTCGATGAGCGTGGCGCGTTGCAGCCGTATCAGGTCGTTGCAGCCGCGGTACTCCTCGTCACCCGGTCGGCCGGGGAAGGCAAAGAGGTCGCGGTTGTAGTCGGTGGCCAGTCCGGCGGTGATGAGCGATCCGCCTCGATTGCGTGACTCCACCACCACTACCGCGTCGGCCAGTCCGGCCACGATGCGGTTGCGGGCGACGAAGTTGATCTTCTCGGGTTCGGTACCCGACATATATTCCGTCAGTATGCCGCCGTTCCGGAGTGCCTCTACGGCTACGGGGCGATGCACGGCGGGGTAGATGCGATCCAGTCCGTGGGCGGGGATGATGAGTGTCTGTAGGTCGGCTTCTATCGCGGCACGATGGGCCGCTACGTCGATGCCGTAGGCCAGTCCGCTGATGATGGTCACGTCGGGGCATTCCTGCGCCAGTTCCAGCACCAGCCGTCGGGCCAATTCCTTACCCCTCTCCGTGGCGCGGCGCGTACCGACGACGCTCACCATCTTGCCCTCCGAATGGTTTATCCGTCCCTTGCCGAAGAGCATGAGCGGCCGGTCGGCGCATTCACGCAGGCGGGTGGGGTAGTCCGGATCGGTATGCCACCAGCATTGTATCCCCTTCTGCGCTATCCACTCGGCTTCCTGCT
>DFGU01000032.1 GCA_002371785.1 Bacteroidales bacterium UBA3742 | reverse complement strand
CTGTTGGCGTCGTTGCCAAAACCTCTGCGGCCTCGGCCCATCAGCACCTCGTTCGTGTTGTTCGCGCCTCCGATGATCGTTGTCTGACTCTCGTCCAGCATCAGGTTCGTAAACAGGTTCAGGTTGTATCGGAAGTCGTTTCCGAAGAAATGCTTCGTCCTATCCCATGCCGTCGCACCGTATTCCGGACTACCGTAGTTGAACCAGCCTCCGTTGTCGGTCACCATATCCATACCCAGGCCGCCCGTGTATTTACCAAATAGTCCTTTCTTCCTGTCTTTCTTCAGCGTCAGGTTGATGATGTGCTCCGACTCGTCGTCCTCAAAGCCCGTCATCTTGGCTACCTCGCTCTTCTCCTCAATCACCTGCACCTTGTCGATCATGTCGGCCGGTATATTCTTGGTGGCCGACTGTACGTCGTTGCCAAAGAATTTCTTTCCGTCCACGCGGATGCCGGTGATCGTCTCGCCGTTCACGGTCACGTTGCCTTCTTTGTCCACCGTGATGCCGTTCATCTTCTTCAGCAGGTCCTCCACCATCGCATTCTCACCCATCTTATAGGCCTGCGTGTTATACTCTATCGTATCGCCCTTCACGGTCATCTCGGCCGCATGACCCTGTACGCGCACTTCGCTCAGGGCGTGTATGTCTTCTTCCAAGCGGATCGTACCCAGCGCCAGGTCTTTTGCCCGCACATGTACCGCCACTTTCTTCGGCTTGTAACCTACGTTGGAGAGCCACAGTTGGTAACTTCCCGAGGCGATGCCCGTCAGCGTGAACCCACCGTCCAGGCCCGTCTGTGCGCCCTGTACCAGCGTGCTGTCTTGTCCGTGCATGCTGAACAGCCGAACGGTCGCTACCTCTATCGCGCTTCCGTCCTTCTGGCTCGCCACCTTGCCGCTTACGCTATGCTGCGCCCACGCCGCCGTAGCCACCATCACCAACATCCATATAGAAAAATATCGTTTCATCTAATAAATACCAACGACTAACGACCAACGACCAACGACTAATACTCATACGCTCCCGCATCCGCTCTTTCCGTTCTATCTATCCCTTGTCTGTCCAGCGGATACTCTGCCGCCACGCTCCCCAGCCCGATACCTATTGCCGGACTCAGCGAGTCGAGCCGGAAATCGTAATACACATACTCGCGGTATTTATAGTACGTCTGCCGGAACACCTGCGCGGTGTCGCTCTCCTGCCAATATACGTTCTCGCCGGCATGCGGGATACCGAGCGTGTCGCATTTCAGGTAGTTGCCCCGCCATACGGCCGGATAGTATCGGTCGAATGGGGTAGCTACCACCACCTGGTTCCGTCTCGCTCCCGTCACGATGCAGTTCTCAAAACCCGTCACCGTCTGCGGCTGCTCTTTGCTCAGGTTGTTGATATATACCGCTGCCACATCTTCCTTGCCCGTACTGTGAATACGGATATTCGTATTTCCGTAGTACGACGCGATGGTCGAGTGTACAAATCGGTGCTCGCCGCCCTGGGTATAGACGCAGTAGCTGCCGCAGTTACTCAGTTCCGAATTTACCACCTCGGCATCTACGTTCAGCAGCACCAAGCCATACAGTGCATGGTTATGAATCCGGCAGCCCGTCATCTTCAGCTTCGGTAGGTTCTCCGTATGTTCACTTACGCAGTAGAGTCCTATATTGCCCGAGAGGATATCTACGTACTGCAGGTCATACGTGGCGCTCTTCGTCTTGTCGGTCTGCAGGTACAATCCGTTCCAGCTGCCCGAGGCGTACCGATAGGGTACCGAGTCGAACAAATTATCCAGCCTATCGCCGCATATCGTGATCGGGTCCTCCCGCGTACCTTGTGCCGTCACGTTGCCCAGGGCATAGATCCCGGCCCCTTTGTGCATATACAGCCGTGCGCCGGCGTCTATCGTCAGTTGGTCCACCACGATGGTGTCGTATATCAGGTAGGGCCGCCCTTTCTGAAAATGGTATGTGGCAAAATCGCTGCGGCCGTTCTTGGTGCGCAGACGTATCACGTCCTGTCCATAGGCTTCCATCGTGATCGACTGCGTTCCTCCCGTACTCAGGTGCATGTGCAGCTGGTCCGTCACCCATACCGCATCGGTCTGGTTCTGCTTGTCGATGCCTACGTGCACAAACACATACACACTGTCGCCACCGTTGATCTGCAGCCTCGTCAACTTGCTCAGGTCGGCTTCGCCGTCCACGTTCACCCTGAACCACTTGCCGCTCTCTTGCCACACACGATCCACCAGTATAGCCTGCTTGTTCGGGTTATATACCATCACGCGGTACGTCGCGCTCGGCTCCTGCGCATCGGCGCTGGTGAAGATGGTATCAAAGCGCACCGTGTCTTGCGAGAACACCAACCGTAGCGACGGATCATCCGTCACCTCCATCTCCCTGCATCCCACGCACGCGAGCGCACATACGAACAATAATATGATATGTAGTTTACTAACTTTCATCTGTCACCCGTAACCCGTCACCCGTAACCCGTAACCTTTACTATTCGAAATTGAACGTTATCACCAGTTGCCTGTTCAGCAGCCGCTTCAGCGCCGTCGTGTAGAACAAATCCTGCGGCGCCAACTCCATACGTCCGTCCACCGGCGCCAGCTGGTTAGCAAAACCGATGCGGTACGTGATCTCCGGACAGAACTTAAACCACCGGAAATATAGGTCCACACCCGCGCCCACTTCGCAGAAATAGTCCATCGGCTTCAGCAGTATGGGCTTCTCTCGATCCCTACTGACGTTGAACATCACGCCGCCACCACCAATCACGTACGGCCTGTAGTTGCCTTCGCGCTCGGCCGCCCATTTCAGGTACAGCGGTATATATACCGGTATACTCAGCACGTCGGTCTTGGCGCCGTTACCCAGGCTACCCGTCACCGGTCGACCGCTCTCGGTTTTGTAGCTGAGCGTGCGGCTCGAGAACTGCATGCCCGGCGTCAGTCTGAGACTCAGGTGACGCGACAGCCTTACGTCGGTGATAAATCCTACGTTGAAGCCCGGCATCAGGTTGCTCACCCGCGCATGGTATATCTCCGTCTCGCCCGTCAGCGGATTCACGATCGGCTCTTCCGAATCGGTCACACCGAAGGTCATCAGGTTCAGTCCCAGCTGAAATCCGAAGTGTATCACCCTGTCATCCACGTACGGGTTATTCTGCGCCCTGCCCGGCATCATGAATGCCGCGCAAAGAACGAGTAATAATATGTATTGCTTAAAATTTTTCAATTTTCAAACCTATAACCTGTAACCCATAACCTGTAACCCGTAACCCGTAACCCATAACCTGTAACCCATAACCCATAACCCGTAACCTGTAACCTGTAACCCATAACCCATAACCTAAAACTCTGAGTTTCCATTTCCGCTATCATCCATATCGTCCGATCCACCCATCTGATCCGGTCTGTCACCGCGTCGGCGGTTCTGATTGCCGAAGTTGTAGGTCAGCGTCAGGCTGATCGATCGGCTGTGCCATCTGTTCTCCGAGAACTGCCAGAACCCGTCTCCCCAGGTCGTATTCCTTCTCGCCCGCGAGTCCAGCAGGTCGCGCACGTTCAGCGCAAGCGCCAGTTGCTTGTTCAGGAACGTATGCCTCAGTCCGATATCTATCGAGTAGCTGTGGCTCGTCGTACCCTGTGCCACTACGCGCGGGCTGCGCCAGCGGGCACTGATCTGACCCGTGAAGTTCTTCGTGAACATAAACTGCGCATTCACGCGCACCGATCCCGCGAATATATTCTGACTCGGCAGGTTCACCGGTATCATCTCCGTCATATGCATGATCGTGTCGTTCACCTTGGCGATGTTGTTCCAGTAGAAATTGGCGCTCGTCGTCAGTTGCAGCACCTCGCCAAACAGCTTGTTCTTGGCCACTACCTCGATACCCAACTCCTGACGCGTCGATACGTTCAGGTACGTATTCTTCATCGTCTTGCCGTCCGCGTCCATGTACTTCACGTTCTGTACTGCTCCCTCTCTGTATTTCCAGAACACGCCGGCCGACAGCGTATGGCGGTCCCAGGTCTTCAGGTAGTTCAGCTCCAGGTTGTTCGAGTAGGCCGGAAGCAGATCCACGTTGCCGTACGATATATTCGTCGAGTCGCTGAAGTCCATGCGCGGGTTGATCTGGTGTCCCCACGGACGGTTCACGCGACGCGTGTAGTTCAGCTGCAACTCATGTCCGTTGCCGAAGTCGTAACTGATATACGCACTCGGGAACAGCTGGAAATACGCCGTGTCTTTCTTGTTCGGGTAGGCGGCATAGGCATCCTTCTCGGCGCCCGTCGCGTCTTTGTACGTGGACTCCAGATGACGCATATAGTACTCGCCACGCAGACCCACTTGTATCGACAGTTTGTTCCAGAACCGATTGCCGTAGGTCACGTATATCGCATGGTTCTGCGTCAGGCTGTTGAAGTCGGTATAGTAGGCCATCAGTTCGGCTATGTGCGTACCGTCCTTATAGTTATTATGCGCGTCCGCATTGCTGTGGCTCCAGCTGCGCGTATAGTCGTATCCTGCTTCCAGTCGGCTCATCGGCGTCGGCTTCCATTCGTAGTCGGCCTTGATCTCGATACCTTGCTCCAGGTTCATGTTGCTCTGGTCCTGATAGGTCGTGTCCGTGCCCTCCGTCTGGGTGTAGTCGGTCCATTGATTCCATCCGAAGTGGTTGTACGTTCCGCTTACCATCAGCTGGTGCTGGTCCTGTTTGAACGTATAGTCTATCGTCGCATTGCCGCCCGGGTGAGCTCCTGTGCTGGCTTGGTCACGTGTGTAGGCGCGGTTGCCTGTACCGATCAGGTCCGTAAAGGTGTATGTCCTGTGATTGGCATTCGTCATCTTGAATACCTTCGGATCGCTCACCATGCCAAATCCGCTCAGGCCCAGCGTATGCCCCTCTGCCAGCCGGAAGTTCAGTCCCGCACGGGCGAACATGCCGCCGCCGCGATGTGTCTGCTGTCCTTCCTGCACCAGGTGGCTCTGTATTAGCGTCGAGTCCAGCACCTCTGCTCCCGTACCGCTCAGGTTGTAGCGGTCGGTCTTGCTTCCGCCGTTCGAGATATGATACCGATAGCCTACGTTCGCATAGCCGTCCACCGGTCCCGCGTTGAAGTTGATGTTCACGCCTACGTTGGCGCCGGGCGGCACGTTCCATGGCGCGGACAGCGAGTAGTCCAATCCGGCCGTCACCGAACCGTAGTAGCCTGCCTGACGGTCTTTCTTCATTACCAGGTTGATGATGCCCGACGTGCCCTCCGGACTGAATTTAGCACTCGGATTGGTGATCACCTCGATTTTCTCGATCGTACCGGCAGGCATCTGTTGCAGCACCTGTCCGCGGTTCTCCGAGGTCAGTCCGGCCGGCTTACCGTTGATCCATATCTCTACGTCCTCCGAGTTGCGCAGACTGATCGTACCCTCCTGATCCACATCCACGGATGGAATATTCTCCAGCACGTCCGTCACGCTCGCACCCGCCGAGGCAATGTTCTGATCTACGGTGAAGACCTTCTTGTCCAGCTCAAACTTCATCGAACTGGCCTGGCCTACCACCTCCACCTCCTGCAGTTTCTGCGTATCTTCTTTCAGTCCCATGCGGCCCAGGTTCACGTCCTTGCCGCTGATGGTGAAGTTCTTAGTCAGCGTATGATAGCCCATGAAGCTGACCGTCAGCGTGTACTGACCGTCTTTCAGTCCTGCGATGTGGAAGTTGCCCGATGCGTCCGTCACGGTACCGTCCACGGGGGTGGTGCTTCCCTGTCGCGTCACGACCACGTTGGCGAAATCGATGATGTCGCCGGCTTCTTTATCTACTACCTTACCGCTTACACCACCGTCCGCCCACACGCCCAGCGTGAGCAACAAGCCTGAAATTATTGTCAGTATTCGTTTCATAAACCATCAAACGTTCTCTTAGAGAACCTTTTTAACATTTTAACTCTCTAACGTTATTTAGAAGCCACTCGATGGCTTCGAAATAACCATCTGTGCCGTGCCCTATAATGCTATGCGCACAAACCTCCGTCAGCAGGCTCGTTCTCCGGAACGCCTCTCTCTGCCGTATATCGCTGATATGCACTTCCACTACCGGCACTCCTGCTTCTCCTGCTTCCTCCACCGCATCCCGTAGCGCCACACTCGTATGACTATATCCTCCCGCATTCAGCACAATGCCCAGTACATCATTCAGAGCCGCAGGCTCATCATTCAGCACGTTGCCCTGTACATCATTTAGAGCCGTAGGCTCATCATTCAGCACGTTGCCCTGTACATCATTTAGAGCCGTAGGCTCATCATTAAGCACGTCAGTGCGTAACATTCCATCATTAATCGATTGGATCCAATCGATAAGATCCCCCTCGTGATTGGATTGTTGGTATGCAAAATGCACCTCCGGCCATCTCCGCTGAATATCCAGCAAGATCTGTGCCATACTCTTGCTTCCATACACCTCCGGCTTCCTCGTCCCCAGACGATTCAGGTTCGGTCCGTTTAGAATTAAAATGGTCTGCATAAGCATTATCAGTCTATCAGCGTAGCGGTCTATCAGTGTAACGGTCTTACAACGCAGTGGTCTTACAGTGTAACGGTCTTATAGCGCAGCGGTCCTGTTAACGTGCCCCGTTAACAGCCAGCAGAAACTCATCATTATCCTCCGTCCGCTCCATATAGCTCTTCAGCGTATCCATCGCTTCGATGCCATTCATCTCGCTCAGCTGCTTACGTATCTGCCACATGCGTGTCAGCACGTCTTGCGGCAGCAGCAGGTCGTCTCTACGTGTGCTCGATGCCGGTATATCTACGGCCGGGAAGATACGGCGGTTGGCCAACTTGCGATCCAGCTGCAGCTCCATGTTACCCGTTCCCTTGAATTCCTCAAAGATCAGGTCATCCATCTTCGATCCTGTTTCCGTCAGTGCGGTGGCGATGATGGTCAGGCTGCCGCCAAACTCGATGTTACGTGCTGCACCGAAGAAGCGTTTCGGCTTGTGCAGTGCCTGAGCTTCCACACCGCCCGACAGCACCTTACCGCTCGACGGCGCCACCGTATTATAAGCGCGCGCAAGACGCGTGATAGAGTCGAGTAGGATCACTACGTCGTGACCGCTCTCTACCAGTCGTTTGGCTTTCTCGTGTACGATATTCGCCACTTTCACGTGGTTCTCGGCCGGTTCGTCAAATGTCGAGGCGATCACCTCCGCATTCACGCTACGAGCCATATCTGTCACCTCCTCCGGACGCTCGTCGATGAGCAGTACGATCATGTACACCTCTGGGTTGTTGTCCAGTATGGCATTAGCTATCTCCTTGAGCAGCACCGTCTTACCGGTCTTCGGCTGCGCTACTATCAGTCCGCGCTGACCCTTCCCGATTGGTGCAAACAGGTCGATGATGCGTACGCTGAGCGGATCGGCATGATTACCCTTGCAGAGCTTGAATTTCTCGTCGGGGAACAGCGGCGTCAGGTTCTCAAACGCTACGCGCTTCTTGGCCAAGGCCGGATCCAGTCCGTTGATGCGAATCACCTTGTCCATCGGGAAGTATTTATCCGGTTGCGGGTTGACGCGTACCGTGCATTCTACGGTGTCACCCGGCTTCAGGCCGAAGTTGCGTATCTGGTCTTTGCTTACATATACATCATCCGGGCTGGGCAGGTAGTTGTAGTCGGCCGAGCGCAGGAATCCGTATCCGTCGGGCGCGCACTCCAGCGTACCCATCGCTACCACGTTGTCCCCCAGATCAATCTTCACCTTCTCCTCCTTCTTCGTCTCCTCTTTCTTCGGCTCCTCAATCTCTCCTTTCACTTTGTTCCTTTCACCTTTCACCTCGCTCATCGGCTCTTCGCTCTTAGCTTTCGGCTCTTCACTCTTCACTACCTGTGGCTCTTCACTCTTCACTATTCTCTCTTCACTATTCACTGCCTTAGCCTCCTCCGCTGCTTTCTTCGCCGCCTCTATAGCTGCCAGTTCGGCTTTCGACTTCCGTCCGCGTTTCTTCGGTGCCGGCTTCTCCTCCGCCTTCACTCCTTCATCTTTCACTCCTTCACCCCTTAACTCCTTCACTCCTTCATCTTTCACTCCTTCATTCTTTAATTCTTTCACTCTTTCATTCTTTACCTTCTTCTCGCTCAGCGGCTTCCTTGCCTCCAGCGCCTGAACGGTCTTGTTGGGCTTGTGCTCATTCTCTTTGTTCTTGGCGATCATGGCGTTCATCTCCTCCTGGGGCACACCTACTGTACCCATATTCTCGTCCTTGAGGATATCGATGTGGATTTTCTTAGCTTTCTGTTGTTTTACGGTCACGCGTTTGCGTTCGCGTTTCTCGCCTTCTTGTGCTTTGCGTTCAGCTTTGGCTTCCAGTTTGGCCTGCACTTCGGCGGCACGGTTGTCGGCCTGGGCATCCAGGATCAGGTAGCTGATCTCACGAATACCTTGCGAACGACGTGTTTTGATGCCCATCTGCTGGGCAATCTCTCTTACCTCATCGAGCGTCATACGCTCCAGTTTACTCAAATCGTATTGCATGTGTTTTATGAATTATGTACCTTGTGAAATTGGCATGCCGGTGAGAATCTCCGTCATTTCCGTCTGCAAAGGTACGGCTTTTTTTTGACATACGCAAATTTTTTATAAAAAAATCTAATTTATTTTCCAATCGGCGTGTGTCACGCCGTGTGCTATCCTTCTAATGTCCAACGACCAATGACCAACGACTAACGACAAGATTCCGTTCTAACGACCAACGACCAACGACTAACGACTTTTTTTGTGTAAAAATTGCCGTTTTTTGTAGAAAATTCGCGCATACGCCCCCGCCCGCTTGCGTATATCAATTTTTTTTTGTACCTTTGCGCCCGAAATGAAAAAATAATCACTGATAAACAAATTTAACGAGAATAGGAGGAACTATTATGCTAGGGATGAGAGAATCAAATAGCCCGGTAACAGGACAGACTGCACGCGACATTCGTATGCAGCTGTGGCGTGTGGCCAGCAATCATCAAAACGAGTTCGATCATCAGATGGCAAGTTTGCGCAGAGACGCAAAGAAGAATAAACGCTACGAGATTAAATTTAATTTTTAAACTCAATTTTTTGTTTAACTTTTTAATTCAATCCATATGAGTACAGCGCAAGCAATAGCAAGTAGCCGTTTTCTGACTGCGATGGGCCCGATGATCAAGGACGAGAAGAAGATGAATACGGTGTTGAGTTACATCATTTCCCTTCGTGAGGATAATGCTCCTTGTCAATTTACGGAACAAGAGATACTTGCCTTTGCTAACAAAGCAGAGCAGGAATATGAAGCGGGGGTAGGGATGATGAGTCATTCGGACTTTATACAGGAGGTCGCTACATGGCAGAGATAAAATGGCACGATAGCGCCCGCGAACATTTGCGCAAGATCTTCGATTTTAATTTTGATCATATGTCGGAGACTTATGCATATTCGATATTGGGAGAAGTATTAGGAGAGGTGCAGGGGTTGGAGGTCTTTCCAAAGAAAGGCGCACCGGAACTTTTGCTCAAAGGAAGAAAGTATGAGTATCGTCGCCTTGTGATTAGAGAAAATTATAAAGTGATTTACTTCCTTGTTGCGGACGAAGCGCATATTGTAGCCGTATGGGATGTTCGTCAAGATCCAAAAACTCTCATCCATTTAGTGGCTGAGGATGAAAACTGATTTTTTTGACATTTTTTAAAATTTTTATAACTCAATTTTTTTGTTTAACATTTTAATTCAATCCATATGAGTACAGCGCAAGCAATAGCAAGTAGCCGTTTTCTGACTGCGATGGGCCCGATGATCAAGGACGAAAAGAAGATGAATGCGGTACTTGAGTATATCGAGAGCATCAAGATCCAACCATTACATAAACAAATTACGATGGAAGAACTTGATAAGAATGGCATGCCATTACATCAGGCGATGGATAAATTGCGTGAAAAGGCACGTGAATTCTATCAGGCATGAAGATTTATATAGGAAATCTTGTGTATAAAGTGCTTGATGATTTCTACGACGCGGGCATGAAAAACCACATCACGTTGGATTATCTGACCGTCTTGGAAAAAATCGACAGATTGGAGAGAGCTCTTTATGATTTTGCCCCATTTGCGGAGATGGTAAATAACGTTCCGTATAGAAGGGACTGGCAAAATGCAGGTTATAAAGAATTCTATACAGAAGGTTTTCATTTCGCTTATGATGTGTATTACTTGCACACAGGGGAACAGGTAGTGTTCTATTGTGATGCGGTACACGATTTGATGAATATCAATCCAGAGGATAAATAAACAACCAACGCAAATTATAGAAACTTTATAAATTTAATTTTTTATAACTCAATTTTTTTGTTTAACTATTTAAAATTTAATGCTTATGACAAACAATTTTTCTAAATGTAGGGAATGGGTTCCTCGCGGAACATTCCAACACAAGTGGCGTTGGCTCACCACGCTACTACTAATCCTCACCCTCGGCATCGGAAATGTATTGGCGGACACGTATGCAGATGTTTATGCTAATCCAGCTAGTGGATCAGGACTTGCAGGTAATGCCAATGGAAAAGGAGCATTTTCGGTTATTACACCTGCAGGAGGAGTTTCCTTTGGAAATAGTTCTCTCCAAATCAGTTCAAATGGTGGTTCAGGAACCTTTACGGTTGCTTCAATTGATGGATCATACATAACGAGTATTGCATTCACATCACAATCGAGTTATCCAATTAATACTCTAACTTCAGAACAGGGAACGATTACAATTGATGGAAATGTGTATACTTTTACACCGAGTTCCGCGACATTAACTTCGGCTACCTTTAGCATGAGCGCTAAAAGTAACAAAAAAGTGCGTGTGGCGCCAATTACAGTTAATTTAACATCGGATCATTCTTATTTGTCAATGAATTTCGGTGTAAGTTCAGGAACTGTATCTTGTACAAAATCATCCGGTGCAGCCGATCTTGTTGTTACAACAACAGGTTCTGCATCTTCTAACCGGTTATCGTTTGGCTCAGGTAAAACATTGACTTTTACATCCGAAGATCATAATATATCTTCTATAAACTTCACGTTTGTGAGTCATGCCGCAGGATCGGGAATTACTGCGTCCACTGGCACATTTGCAGGCACATCGTGGACGCCGGATGAAGACGTCAAAACAGTTACATTCTCTTCTTCGTCTTCTAATACGATTGGAGCGATTAGTGTAAAATTAGCAGCAGCAACTCCCCCGGCTAACTATACGGTAACCTTAAATCCGAATGGTGGTTCGTATGCGGAGACTCCGGATGGCTGGACGTTGAGCGAAGGTGTTTATACGAAGTCTGTTGCAGCTGGAAGTTTTACTCCGCCGACAGGACTTGCTAACAGTACAAAAGATCTGACTTGGAAAGATAATCACGGAACAGATATTACTTTCCCGATTACCTTAGCGAAAGATTCTACCTTTGTTGCTCAGTGGGCAGATCATGCCGCAAGTAGCGATGCAACTCTGAGCGCGCTGAGCGTAGCAGGTTGCACGTTGAATGAGACCTTTGACCCGGCGACAGAGGACTATACAATTACTCTTCCGTTCTACGGAGCAATGCCGGTTGTTGGTGATGTAACAGCCACGAAGAATGATCCTAATGCAGAAGATCCCGTTGTTTCTATTTCCGGTAATGTGATCTCTGTCGAGGTAACTCCTGAGAGCGGTGCTGGTGATAAGAAGACTTATACCATTACTGTTAATATCGCTGCCGCTCCGACTGCTTCGAGTTCGATCAATATCGAGCAATTGGTTCTGGATCATGGCAAGAGCTATGATATCGCTGCTGCTTTTGCTGCTGCTCATATCGCCTATGACAAGAAAGGCAATACGGATGAGTTGGATTCCTTGAAGAACCAGAGCGGACGTAATGAACCGTATCTTGGCTTGAAGATGAAGAAAACAGATGCCTCTATTACAGTGGTTGTTCCGGCATCTAGCACTCTAAAGGTTAAATTCGGTAATTTGCCGTCAGCAGGAATTAAAGTTACTATTAATGGTGTTGCTCAAGCTAATCATACAAGCGGTAACTTTGAATTAGCGGCTATAAGTGCAATCCGTGAGGTTGTATTGGCTGCCCCCAGCACGTCTACAATCGTGTTCAAACAAATCATGGTAGGTGAGAACATACAGTCTGTACAGCTGCCTTGGTTGGTAACTTACGATGCAGGTGAGCATGGTACTTGCGCAACAGCGAAAGAGACTTGGAAGGGCATTGATTTGACGTTGCCGACAGTAACTCCGGAAAGCGGCTGGAACTTCGATGGATGGAAGGATGATGAGAATAATGA
This sequence comes from Bacteroidales bacterium UBA3742, assembly GCA_002371785.1. GTDB lineage: Bacteria > Bacteroidota > Bacteroidia > Bacteroidales > Paludibacteraceae > Colicola. The sequence goes on along the minus strand of DFGU01000032.1, from coordinate 8,103 downwards.
TGCTACCAGCCCATATAAGCCGACAAAGGATGTAACGCTGATTGCACAATATTCTGCACAGGCTTCGCCGTTTGACTTGACAGCATTGACGTATCAAATCGGCTCGGCTGCTGCTGTGAATGTGGGTTATGAAGATGGTACATTCACCTACAATATCGAATTGCCGTACAAACCTTCGTACGATGCTATTACGGTTGCTCCGACATTGAAAGTAGGAACTTCTTATCTCAAGGGTGACGAAGTTCTGACCGTTTCTTCTCTGCCCGGCGCAGCTACCTTCACGGTAGTAGAGGCTGGCGGTGCTTCTGAGCAACTCTACACCGTTAACTTCACCAAAGCTCCAAAGGACGGAACAAGCATAATCAAGGCTGTTGCATCTGCTACCGCTCAAGACATCACGGGCGCAAACCTGACAGGTGCATTTAAAGGCGCTGCTCATATCGAAACGGCAAGTAGTTATAAACTGAATGAAGATAAATACTTCATGGTTCAGCTTGTTGCTGGTCAGAACTTCCAAGCAGGCGATATCGTGAAGATTAATGTTTCTGCAGTTAATGATTGTAACGGTTTCACGCTCTATTCGTCCGATGAGTTTACGGCTGCTAACTTAATTATTGATACGCACACGAATAGTGATGCAGTTGCTAAAATTTCTGCCGGTATCAATAAAGTAGAGCTGCCGAGCAGTTTCCTTGGCTCGAATAAGTTGTATGTGGCACGCGCACATGGTGCAGACAAGTATCTCAACGCAGGTATCAACCAAGTTGAAGTTACTCGCGTATTGAATCCGCAACTGGTATCTATTACAATCGATGGCGCAGATGGTGATATCAACGAGGCTGCAAAGACGATAGAACTTACTCTGCCTTACTCATCTGACTTGGCTGCTCTGACCGTAGAGCCGACAATAGCTTGGAATGAGGCTGCTGCCACCAACCCGATCGTCGTTAATGACGGTGGCGCTTGGGTACTTGGTCCGAATACTTACAAGCTGACCGATAAAGATGGTGATGCTACTACTTACACCATTACCTTGACCAAGGCTCCGCATTATGAGGCTCAAATCGGTAGCACAAAATATGCATCCTTAGTTGCTGCTGTAGCTGCTGCAAACGCAGATGAAACAGTTCAGTTGCTCGACAATGTTGACCTCATGGCTACAGGTCTTACGATTGCTGAGAATATCACGTTGGACCTCAACGGCTTTAATATCAAGGCTGGTGAGCAGATTGATAACGATATCGTTGTACCTGCAGGCAAGAAGTTGACGCTTGTAGATAACTCTGCTAATGCTGAAGGTAAGATCTATACCGAGCAGGCATATACTGGCGCAGTTACCGGTTATGGTTTGGTACGCGTTGCTGGTGAACTCTTGATGCAATCCGGTAACATCTACGCTGTGATTGAATCTGATCCTGCTAATCTTGGTCAGTTCGCAGTAGTACTGGGTGCCGGCGGTAAGGCTACCATCGAAGGCGGTCAGATCAAGGCAGGCTGGTACGCTATCTCAAACAACGGTAATAACACCGGTTCTACGATCATCGTATCCGGTGGTGAGTTGATCTCTACGGCTGACTTCGCTATCTACAATCCTGCTAAAGAATCGACCGTAACCGTAAGCGGTGGTGTCGTATATGGTGCTGCAGGTGGTATCGCAATGAACCGCGGTGAACTTACCGTAACTGGCGGTACAATCACTTCTAAGGATCAAGGTACAACCGGTACTTGGGGTGATGGTACAGGTGGTTTGAGCAACGCAGCTATCTCTGCTAACGGTAAGTACGAGTCTGTATCGGTTGAGATCAGCGGTGGTACTGTTACCGCAGAGGGTAATGCTATCATGATTACCAACGGTACGACGAACCCTGTTGAGGTTGCTATCAGCGGCGGTCAGTTCAGCCACGTTGTTCCGGCTGAGTACTGCGCAGAGGGCTTTGCTCCTGTAACTACTCCGAACGCACAAGGTAAGTATGAAGTAGAAGATAAGCGTATCTATATCTTTAACGGAATTACTTCCTCGAGCAGTATGGCTACCAGCCCGAGTGGTGCTATTTCGTGGGCTAAGGTTGGTGATACGATGGGTGAGGCTTCTAAGAGCGGTACCTATGATGAGGTTAACTATGTGAAGGCTCTTCAACTTAAGAACTCTTCTACGACGAAGCACTTCAGAATAGATGTTGATATTAACAACAATGCAAAGATCGAGGTTATCGGTATGAGCAATGACAACAGCGAAACGCGTCGTGTTTGGTTGACGAACTCGACCGATAAGGGCGAAATCGCGAACGCTATTGCTAGCTTGGCAACTACCGGTTATAATCCGGAAATGTTTGCTACCGATTGGTTAGAGGAAGGTTCTTATTATCTGCATGCAGACAATACGGTTAATATCTTCTTAATCCGTGTTACTTCGAAGGAAGTTGATCCTAAGTGTGAAGTTCCGACGATTACCACTCAACCGGCTACAGATCTCACGTTTGGTGCTGGTAACATGACTGCAACGGTTGAGGCTGAGGTATCTGATGAAGGTACGTTGACCTATCAATGGTACAATGCTGCTAACGATGAAGCAGTTGTTGGTCAAACGACCGCAACCCTGACGACCGCTGATGAGGGTACGTATTATGTAATCGTAACCAACACCAAGGCTAGTCATCGTGATAATTCGATTAAGTCTGAGAACGCTTCTTTGGCTCACCGCGTAATGAACGACGCTACGCTGAGCGCATTGAGCGTTTCGGCTGGTACACTTGCTCCGGCATTTGATCCGGCAGTAGAGAACTATAGCGTTAACCTCGCTATGGGTACTACCGTTGTTCCGACATTGACAGCAACCGCTACGATGAACGGATATGCAAATGTAGTGAAGAATGAAGCTACTGAGTTCGTTAACTACGAGGCGGTTTCTACAGTTGTTGTTACCTCTGAAGATCTTTCTGTAACCAAGACCTATACGGTTCACTTCAATGTGGCTCACGCCGTTGATGCGCTCGTTGACGTAACGGAGAATACTACATGGGATTGGAGCCTGGTAGCCAAAGATGCAAGCGGAGCGGATATAACAAGTAATGGTGTTACTGTGAACGAAAACGAAAATGGCCTCATTCTTGCTAATTATCTGCTTGGTGAAAACTTTGATAAGATCAAGGGTAACAACGGTGCATATGCGATTCGAAACGGCTCTGATAAGAAAGTATATCAAGGTGCAAGCCTGCATATGCATACTACAGTAAACGGTACCCTGAAGATCACGGCTGCTAACGAGGGTCACTCCATGACACTGAATGTACAGAATGCGGGTCGTGATATGGAAATCGCAACCTTGACAGGTGGCCAAGTAGAGTACACGGTGTATGTTTTGGCTGGTGATGTGAGAATCTACAATGTATCGAGCGATTCGAAGCCTATGCGTGTTTCGAAGATCACCTTCACCGTTGACGCTACTCAGGATCCGGACTATACCCGCGATATAGCAACGCTGAATATCGGTAACATCGGTACGCTCTGCGTAGATCATAATGTTCCTGTTGGTGGTATGGTAGGCGCTACGTTCTATCAGATCGCAGGTAAGGATGAGTATGGCAAGATTGCATTCGACGAGGTTGACTCGCTCGTAGCAGGTGAGCCGTATATCTTCCAGTCGCATACCAACCTCCTGACGCTGTACTACGGTAACGTGACAGCAGATGAGGCTGTTGTTAAAAACGGTATGCACGGATATCTGGGTGATGCTAACTACACGCTGGATATTGATGAGTCCAACAAGACCGACATCATGTACATCGCTAACAACCGTCTGTGGAATTGCGAGGATCTCGTAGGTATTGGCCTAACCGTAGTTCCGAACCGCTGCTACATCGTTTATAGCGCTGTTTCGGACCTCGATAATAACTCGACTCCGAACAATGGTCGCAAGCGTGTATTCATCGGTGGTGCTTCGGCTCCGCAGACCGCTACCGGTCTTGAGAACCTCGTCGGAGGTGAGCAAGCTCAGAAACTCATGATCAACGGACAATTGTACATCCTTCGCGGTGAGAAACTGTTCGACGCAACGGGAAGATTGGTAAAATAATGTAATTTGGGCAAAAAGTACGGCAAAAATTTGCATATGTCAAAATTTTGCCGTACCTTTGCACCGAGAATTGGAATGATGTAAGTTTTTTATGGGACAGCTGGCATTTATTCGAACATTTATTTTAGTGGCCATACCTATTGACGTAAATGATAATCGGCGACACGTTCATGTGTTTAAGAAAGGTGGACGTCATCGAAAATCGGTCGCGAAAATATGGATCGAATCAAATGGCGAAAAGTGTGTGGAAATCGCAGAGTCTGAATTGAGCGCAAGAGACAATAAGTTGATTGTTGATGCTATCGAGCGACACTGGGAACTGATAAACGACCAAATTACATTGACGTTTAAAGGAATAAAGACAGAACTTAAAAATATCGAACTCTAAAATTAGGAGGATTAACTATGTGCAAGATTCCAAATGTGAAATTAGGTATTAAGAGCATGGATTTTGCCTCGTATAGAGGAAAGTTCGCTGTGTCTTTAACCGATGGTAGAGAGATAATCGTGCCGGTATCTATGTTTCCTGATATACAGCACATGTCTGTTAAGCATCGTAACGAATGGATGATTTTGGACGACCAGTATTTCTCGTTCGAGCATATGACGCGCGTGTATTCGATACTCGATTTACTCAAAGTAGCATAATGCTGCCCTAATAAGATTTATTACGAATATTATAGACGAATGAAAAGAATGTATAGCAAACCTAACACAGAGATCCTTGATCTCAAAGGTGAGAACCTGATGGACGGCCTTACGCTGTCTCCTACGCCCGGTACGGGCGGTGGTGGAGGTGGTGCTACCGGCGCTCCGCGTCGCGGCACTCCTATCGACTAATCTTTCGCGTACGTGCGTTCCATAAATACGCGCGTATGAGACCCTAAAACATGCAGCCCTGCCATCCTTGGCGGGGTTGCTGTTATATTAAAAACTGTCAAAAATTCGCCAAAAACTAAGATTCATCCAAAAATATTTGCGTATATCAAATATTTGTTGTAATTTTGCGAGCAAAATTGAAAGAAAAACGAGATGCCAAGTGCAGAAGTAGCAAATATGATCCCGATGATGCAGCATTTCTTTGCGTCAAGACCGGTGAATAGAGCCTATTTATTTGGCTCTTGTTCACGTGGAGAGGAAACAAAGGATAGCGATGTGGATATCTTGGTCGATCTGGATAAGTCCAGACCGATGGGCTTGTTCCAGTATGTGACCATGAAACTGGATCTGCAGGAACTACTTCATCGTGAGGTTGATCTGGTTGAGAATGGTGAGTTGTTGCCATTTGCGCAGGAATCTGCAAACCATGATAAATTCTTAATCTATGAGAGAACATAATAGAGACAGGGCAACTATCACACAAGATATACCGCATTTTAAAGTGCATATTGAGAAATTCTACAAGGAGTTTAAATAATATTCTCGTGCGTATGAGACCCTAACCATGCAGCCCTGCCTACCTCAGGCAGGGCTGCAGTGTTTCTTCACAAAAAGTGAACTTTGGAACATGACCATCACGGGACCATCTCCCGAGAACCTTACTTTGAGAACACTTTCAAAAATCCCAGGTTTTTCGCCCGAAAATGTGAAAAATGAAAGATTTTTTGCATTTTTTTGCAAAAATATTTGGATTGTAACTAAAAAATAGTTACTTTTGCACAACATTATGGTGCACTATGAATACGATTAGTTATAAAGGCTATCTCGGAACGGTGAATTTCTCCGAGAAAGATGAATGCTTCTACGGAAAGATAGAAGGCATTGACGGATTGGTTAATTTCGAAGGCGAGAGTGTGCACGAACTGACAGAAGCCTTCCACGAAGCTGTGGATGACTACGTGGCTTATTGCGAGGCTGAGGGTATAGAGCCGCACAAGAGTTATTCCGGACAACTCAATATCCGTATCAAGCCCGAGACGCATAGCCGCATTGCTGCTTTGTCCAAACAATCGGGAGAGTCTATCAATGCATTTATTAGCCATGCATTAGATCTTCGCGTCGCCGCAATGCTGTAACCAATATACCAACCTCCCACCCACCAGTCAGGTCTCAGGATGGTCGCGAGATGGTCGCGGTAGTAACTCAACTTTAGCTCAGCTGTACCCCAGCTGCACCTCAGACCTTAGTCCGGATTGAGTCCGGATTAAGTCCCCATTATGTCCACATTATGTCGGGTAGAGAATTTCGCCTCCCCTCCGACAAATTTTTGATACAAAATACCCCAATTTCTTAAAAATTTGCAAAAAAAGTGCAAAATTATTTGCGTATGTGAAAAATTTGTAGTAATTTTGCACGAATTTTCGCGTAGAGTGTACTGCCCCGCGCTGAAAACTATGTTTAGAAGATAATAATAAAATATATACTACAATGTCAAAAATTTGTCAAATCACCGGCAAGAAAGCCATGGGCGGTTGCAATGTATCGCACTCGAAGCGCCACACAAAGCGTACCTTCGATGTGAACCTCTTCCACCGCAAGTTCTACTGGGTAGAACAGGACTGCTGGATCCAGCTGAACGTGAGTGCAGCGGGTCTGCGTACAATTAACAAAATCGGATTAGACGCTGCGCTGAAGCAGGCTGCCGAAAAAGGGTATCTTTACAACTAAAACAAGGGAGGAACAACAATGGCAAAGAAATCAAAAGAAGCACGCGTTCAAGTAATCCTTGAGTGCACCGAGCAAAAGGCCAGCGGCGTACCCGGAATGTCTCGCTACATTACCACCAAAAACCGCAAGAACACTCCCGACCGTCTGGAGTTGAAAAAGTACAATCCGTATCTCAAAAAGTACACCGTACACAAAGAGATCAAGTAATTAACCCCGTAACAAGAAAGGCTTAGAACTATGGCAAAGAAAGCGGTCGCTACACTCCAAACCGGTAATGCCGGTCGTAACCATACGAAGTGTATCAAGATGGTAAAGTCTCCTAAGACGGGAGCTTACATCTTCCAAGAGGAAATCGTTCCGAATGAGAAAGTGAAAGAGTATTTTAACTAATCCAACTAAAAAGAGCGCACTATGAAGATTTAGTGCGCTCTTTTTTATAGCTTTCTACCAACTACCAACGACTAACGACTAACGACCAACGACCAACGACCAATACCATGCTCGGCATCATCATCAATCCCAAATCCGGAAAACGCGCCTTTCGTGCACAACGTATCTACCTCTGGCACCTGCTCCGCAGGCGCCACCTGCCCTTCGCCTACCGCGTCACCCAGTACGCCGGTCATGCTACCGAACTGGCACGCGAGTTGTGCGAACGCGGCTACGACGAACTGCTCGTCCTCGGCGGCGACGGTACGCTCTCCGAGGTAGTCAATGGCATCATGAAGGCCAATATCACGCCCGAGCAGCGCGCCAAGATACAACTCGGACTCATGCCGCGTGGCACGGGCAACGACTTTGGACGCTATTGGGGCCTCACCCGCCAGTTCAAGGAGGCGCTCCGCCGCTTCTTCGAAGGCGAGCCGCATCCCATCGACATCGGCTGCCTCACCTACATGCGCAACGGCGAAGAGCAGCACCGCTACTTCATCAACTCCATCGGCTTTGGCGTAGATCCCCTCTGCTGCCAGTATGCTGAGCGTCTCAAATACTATATCGGCTCCCACCACGTCAACTACCTCTTCGGCCTCATAGCTGCCATCCTTCGCCATAAGTCCAAACATATCATCCTGCGCGTAGATGGCCGGGAAGTGGTCAACGACCTGCTCTTCACCATGAATATCGCCAACGGCCCTTACTCCGGTGGTGGTATTAAGCAGAACCCGCAGGCCGATCCCCAAGACGGCATCTTCCATGGTATGTTCATCAAGCGGCCTACCTTCCGTCAGGTCCTCCAGGCCCTGCCCCGTCTCTTCGATGGACGACTCACCGAACTGCCGTTTATCTATCCTATCGTGGGCCGTGAGGTCGAAATAGGCTACCGTAAACACCTCATGATCGAGGCCGACGGCATCCTCCGCCATTTCACCGCCCCCTGCCGCGTCACCTGTATCCATCATGCAATACAATTTAAAGTCTGAAAT
>DFGU01000095.1 GCA_002371785.1 Bacteroidales bacterium UBA3742 | reverse complement strand
ACGCTGCTGATGACCATGACGGCCATCGTGGAGAAACAGAAAGCGTTCTTCATGGAGGGCGACGAGGCACTGATCCAACCGCTGGTGCTGCAAGACGTGGCCGACATGATCCAGATGGATGCCAGCACCGTCTCGCGTGCCTGCAACAACAAGTACGTCCGCACCGACTACGGCGTCTATCCGCTTAAGTTCTTCTTCTCCGAGGTGCGCATGCCCAACGAGCAAGGCGAGGTATCCACGCGTGCTATCAAGCAACAGCTGCGCGAACTGGTGGATGAGGAGGACAAGACGGCGCCGCTGAGCGACGACCAACTGGTGGAGCAACTGGCCGTTTGCGGCTATACCGTAGCCCGGCGAACCGTAGCCAAATACAGAGAACAACTCAACATACCCGTAGCACGACTGCGGCGCGAGATATAACGACATGGAGCTATTGCATAAGATATTACACGCATTGGCACAGGGACTGAGCTATGTGCTCTATCCGCTATTCATACCCACGTACGGCATGGTGCTCTTCTGCGCCACCATGGTGCCGCTCTCGGGCGACAGGTTGCCCCTCTCGGCATGGCTCGTCAGCGTAGGCACCACCTTCATCCTGACCGCCCTCATCCCCATCACGGCCATCATGATACGCGTGCGTCGGGGCAAGGTGACCGACCTCTATATCTCGGATCCCGCCCAGCGTACCGTGCCCTATATATATACGGCGGTGGGCTTCGGCTTTTGGTGCTACCTGCTGACCAGGGTGCTCCAAGCACCGCTCTTCATCGACCTGGTGGCTATCGGTGCGACGCTGGCCCTCATCGGCGTGATGCTCATCAACCGGCGATGGAAGATATCGGCCCACCTGACGGCTATGGGTGGACTGGTAGGCGGCGTGATGAGTCACAGCCTGGCTACCCAGCAGACCATGCTATGGTTGCCGCTCGCGCTCATGCTGCTCTCACTCCTTTTAATGTACGCGCGCATCTACCTGCGTGCACACGACCCCCTGCAGGTCATCGCCGGCTTCCTGTTCGGACTCTGTATGACCTTCCTACCCAATATGATCATTAGTTATGTGGCTTAAACGATTTGGATATATACTATGCTGCCTGAGCCTCGCGCTCAGCACGATGGCGGCGCCGCTGGGCGAACGCAGTCGCGTGGCCCTGCTCACCTGCAGTCCCGGCCAGGAACTGTATGCCCGCTACGGACATACCGCCCTGCTCGTCGAGGACCCCGACCAGGACCTGGCGCTGGTGTTCAACTACGGCGTGTTCGACTTCAACGTTGATAATTTCTACTATAAGTTCGTCAAGGGCGAGACCTACTACGAACTCGGCGCCGAGGAGTACTCGCAGTTCCTCTACACCTATGCCTACTACCAGCGCGAGGTGTATGAGCAGGAACTGAACCTGACGCTCGAGGAGCGCCAGGCCGTGATGGACCTGCTGGTGGAGAACTTCAAGCCGGAGAACCGCAAGTACCTCTACAACTTCGTCTATGACAACTGCGCTACGCGTCCGCTCCGATTGATCGAGCAGGCCGTAGGCGATACGCTCCGCTCTACCTATCGCGGCTATCAGGGACTGACCTACCGAGAGTTTATCAGCCATTATACCCGTTCGTCGTCCTGGCAGGACTTCGGCATCAACATGATCTTCGGTTGCCGGGCCGACCAACATATGGAGGGACGCGAGAACCTCTTCCTGCCCGAGGAGGTGATGAACTACATGGCGCAAGCCTCGTTCTCCGACGGCCGTCCCGCTGTCCGTGAGCAGAAGATAGCGCCCTTCTGTATCGAGCCCGTCCGCTGGTACGCTACGTGGTACATAGGCGCGGTACTCTTCTTCATCGTGATGCTCGTCATCACACGTATTGACAAACATCGTGGCCGGATATCCTGGTGGGTGGACGCCCTGCTGGGCGTCGTGTATCTGCTGCTGGTGGCGCTCGTCATCTTCCTCAGCTGCTACTCGCTGCACCCCCTCGTAGGACTCAACTGGCGACTATTCGTATTCCCAATTTTGCATCTATGCGCACGTCTAAGTTATATCTGTCATTCCTGATCGCCCTGCTGCCCCTGCTGCCGCTCAGCGCGTATGAGTTGCCACGACTGACCGTCGTGGTCGTGGTGGATGGGCTGGAGCAGACCAACATAGAGCGCCTCCAGAGCGTCTGGGCGCCGGGCGGACTACGTACCCTGGCTCGGCAGAGCCATGCGGCCACCTGCGTCTATGACCAACTGGTCTATGGTGGCGACGAGACCCTGGCCACCCTCATGACCGGCACGCTGCCTGCCGACCACGGCTATACCATGGACGGATGCTTCTCGCGCTCCGACCGCAACGTACGTTCTACGCTTGAGGACCGTCGCGTCTCGGGTATCGGTACCATGCTGACCCTCTCGCCCCGCGCTATCGCCGCACCTACGCTGACCGACCTGGTACGTATGCGTTATGGCGAGTATGCCCAGCTATATGCTATCGGTATCCGACCCGAACCGACGCTACTCATGGCCGGTCATGCGGCCAACGGCTGCTGCTGGATAGAGCCCCGCCAACGTCGGTGGTGCACCTCGTCCTACTACGCCCGCGGCCTGCCCGCCGTAGCCGACGAGCATACTGCCGGCGGACGCTTTGCCGAACTGGCTGCCGAGGACTGGAAGCCCACCATGCCCATCGACATGTACAGCATGCCGACGCCTCAGGAACAGAAGAAATCCTTCCTCTATCCCGCTTCGGCGCCGATAGACCGTACGCCGCGGGCTAATCAACTGGTCATCGACCTGGCACTACGCCTGCAAGCCGCCCAACGTCTGGGCGAGGACAAGGTGCCCGACGTGCTGCTGCTCCAGCTCACCACGATGACACCTGCTGCCACCTCCGACCGTATCCGTACGGCCGAACAGGAAGATATGTACCTCAGGCTGAACGACCAACTGGGCGTGCTCATCGATACGCTCCAGCATAGGGTAGGGAAACAGCATGTCAACTTCTACGTCATCGGACGCCCCGTATATGGCATCGGCGCCCAAGAGATGAAGCGCACCGGACTACCCGTGCAGGAGTTTGACCTCGACCGCATGGCCGCTCTCACCAATACCTACCTCATGGCGCTCTATGGCAACGAGCGATGGGTGGATGGCGCCTACGGTCAGGCTCTGTATCTCAACCGCGACCTGAT
>DFGU01000061.1 GCA_002371785.1 Bacteroidales bacterium UBA3742 | reverse complement strand
TATATACCTGCCAACGGTAGCGGCGGCCATAGTCCAGGAAGGCCTGACGCAGGCCGCTGTTGGCCGATACACCACCGGCTACGGCTACGTGGGTGATGCCCAGGTCCTTGGCCGCACGCTTGAGTTTGCGCATCAGCACGTCGATGACCGTCTCCTGGAGCGCCGCACAGAGGTCCTCGCGTAGGTTCGGAATCCGTTCGGCCAGTTCATCCACCGTCTCTACCCCATGCTCCTTGAGCAGGTCGCGAATGGTATAGAGGAACGAGGTCTTGAGGCCGGAGAACGAGTAGTCGTAGCCCGGAATGTTAGGACGGGCAAAATGGAAATGCGTAGGATCACCCAGTTTGGCGAGCCGATCTACGTGCGGACCACCCGGATACGGCAGTCCCAGCACCTTGGCGCACTTGTCAAAGGCCTCACCGGCGGCATCGTCGATAGTCTGACCCAGAATTTTAAACGTTGGCAGATGGGTGCTTTCGACATTTATCGGAGTGCCCGAAGGCACCTTTTGACTTTCGACTAATATTATTTGGCTGTTGCCACCGGAGACCAGCAGGCACAGGAACGGGAACTCGGGATGGCGGATCTCATCCGGCATCTTAAGGGCCGCTTTCATCTCCTCGGAGGGTTCTACGAAATGCGCCAGCACGTGGCCTTGCAGGTGGTTGACCTCGATGAGAGGTATTCCCAGCGAGAGGGCCAGACCCTTGGCGAAGGACGTTCCTACCAACAGCGAGCCCAGCAGACCTGGACCGCGCGTAAACGCGATCGCCGACAGTTCCTCACGCGCCACACCCGCACGACGCAACGCGGCGTCCACCACGGGTACGATATTCAACTGATGCGCACGTGATGCCAGTTCGGGCACCACGCCGCCATACTCCTCATGCACCTTCTGCGAGGCGATGACATTGCTCAGCAATCGGCCGTCACGAATAACGGCTGCCGAGGTGTCGTCGCAACTCGATTCTATTGCCAAAATGACCACACTTGTTTCCATAACTTCCAAAATCGGCTACAAAGGTACAACAAAATTTGCATATATCAAAAAAAAGTAGTAATTTTGCGCGATATTTATTATGCAAGAGTATGCACTTTTACTTTTTTATACTACGAATAGCCGCTTTTTTCGGTCATAAACGTGCCCGCCGACTGGTGAAGGGTCAGCGTCAGGCGTTCCACGATCTGGCGGTCTATCAGGAGGCCCATCCGGACCGTCCGTTGCGCGACTGTGTGTGGTTTCACGCCGCCTCGGTGGGTGAGTTTGAGCAAGCCCGTCCTATTATCGAGCGTCTGCGCGAGGAGCAACCCCAGCGTCCGATCCTGCTGACCTTCTTCTCGCCCTCGGGCTATGAGATGCGACGGACCTACGACAAGGTGGACCTGGTAACCTACCTGCCCTTTGCTACGCGCCGCAATGCCAAGCGCTTCATCGAACTGGTGAAGCCGAGCATGGCGATCTTCATCAAGTATGAGTTCTGGCCGGCCTATATCCGTCAACTCAGCAAGCAGAAGGTGCCCTTCTATTCGGTGGCATCCATCTTCCGCAAGGATCAGTATTTCTTCCGTTGGTACGGCGGCAGTGAGCGCCGACTACTGAAGCAGTTCACCCACCTCTTTGTGCAGGATCAGGACTCTATCGACCTGCTCAAGCGGTATGGCATCACCCAGACCAGCCTCTCGGGCGATACGCGTTTCGACCGCGTGACCAGCATCGCGGGTCATGCCAAGGAGATACCCGCCGTACGGCAGTTTGTGGAGGGACAGCAGCAGGTCATCGTGGCGGGAAGCACCTGGCCCGAGGACGAAGCGCTGCTGCATCAGTACGTGGCCTCGCATCCCGAGGTACGCCTGGTGCTGGTGCCGCATGAGATCGACCGCGAACATCTGCACAGCATCTTCCATCTCTGGCAGGGCAAGCACGTACTGCTCTCCGAGGCGGACGAGAAGAACCTGCAGCATACGCGTACGCTCGTAGTGGATCAGATGGGGCTACTCAGTTCGATCTACCAGTACGGCCACGTAGCCTACGTAGGTGGCGGATTCGGCGACGGCATCCACAATACGATCGAGGCAGCCGTGTATGGTCTGCCCGTCATCTTCGGCCCCAAGTACGAACATTTCCGCGAGGCCAAGGCGCTCATCGCCAACGAGGGCGGATGCAGCATCAGCAACTACGAGCAACTGGAGAAAGCCATCGACGAGATGCTCCAGCACCGCCAGAAGACCGGCATGAATGCCGCCCGCTACGTAGAGTCGGAACTGGGCGCAACAGACCGCATCTACAAGGCCCTCTTCGGAAAGAAAATGACCAAATAAGAAAATACGAAAATAAGAAAATAAGAAAATAGCTTTATGGCACAAAAACCAAGTATACCTAAAGGTACGCGCGACTTCGGCGCCGTGGAAATGGCGCGTCGCAACTATATCTTCGACACCATCAAAGAGGTGTTTACCCTATACGGCTTCAGCCAGATAGAGACGCCGGCGATGGAGAATATCTCCACGCTGATGGGTAAGTACGGCGAGGAGGGTGACAAACTGCTCTTCCGCGTGCAGAACAGCGGCGAGAAGGCGGCGTTGGCCCCCGAGAAGGGTCTGCGTTACGACCTGACCGTTCCGTTTGCCCGTTACGTGGTGCAGCACCGCGAGGAGATCTCGTTCCCCTTCAAGCGCTTCCAGATCCAACCCGTATGGCGTGCCGACCGTCCGCAGAAGGGACGTTATCGTGAGTTCTATCAGTGTGACGTGGACGTCATCGGCAACGATAGCCTGGTGAGCGAACTGGAACTGATCCAGATCGTAGAGGAGGTCTATCGTCGTCTGGGTATCCGCGTCTGCCTGCACCTGAACAACCGTAAGGTGCTGGCCGGTATCGCCGAGGTGATCGGTGCGCCGGACCGCATGATGGATATCACGGTAGCCATCGACAAACTCGACAAGATCGGTCTGGAGGCCGTGAATGGCGAACTCCTGGAGCGCGGCCTGAACGCCGAGCAGGTAGCGGCCCTGCAACCCATCCTGCAGTTGAGCGGTACCACGGCCGAGAAACTCACCGCCCTGCGCAGCATCCTCCGGGAGAGCGAGACCGGACTCAAAGGCGTAGAAGAGCTCGAAGAAGTCTTCCGTCTTACAGGCGCAGCCGGTCTTACAGGCGAAGCCGATCCTACAGTGAAAAACGAAGTTAATCGTGCCCTTGTGGCTAAGAAGCGGTCTTACAGCGAAAGCGGTCTGTCCATCGAGCTGGATCTCTGCTTGGCACGTGGTCTGAACTACTATACGGGTGCTATCTTCGAAGTCAAGGCCCTGGATGCCCAGATCGGAAGTATCACGGGTGGCGGCCGCTACGACAACCTGACGGGTATCTTCGGTATGCCGGGCGTATCGGGCGTAGGTATCTCGTTCGGCGCGGACCGTATCTACGACGTGCTGACCGAATTGAATCTCTTCCCCGAGTCGCTGCAGTCGCATACGCGAGTGCTGTTTACCACCTTCGGCCAGGACGAACTGATGATGGCGCTGCGCTGGGCCAAAGCGCTGCGCGAGGCAGGTATTCCTACCGAGGTCTATCCCGAACCCACTAAGATGAAGCGTCAGATGGGCTATGCCGACCAGAAGCACATCCCATGGGTAGCCATCATCGGTGGCGACGAACTGAGCCAGGAGAAAGTCATGCTCAAGAACATGACTACGGGCGAGCAACAGCTGATTAGTTTGGAACAACTAGTTACAACCATACAATAAACAAACAACAAAAACACACAACATGAAGAAAATCATCTTATCGCTTGTCGTGTTGACGATGAGCGTGGCACTGATGGCAGTGCCGGCACGTCGAGGATGGCAGACCCGTACCCAAGCGGACGGTACCACGATCGAGGTGCAGACTATCGGTGATGAGTTTTACCACTACACCATCAACCGAGAGGGAAAGCAAGTACGTGAAGTGAATGGCATGTACCAAGTGGTAGGCGAAGCACCCACGCCGGCTGTAGCCAAGGCACGCCGCGCCAAGGGCGTAGCACGCCGCCAGCGTAAGGACATCGGCGTAACGCCTAACGCAGCCCCTAAGGGTGTCGTTATCCTAGTGAATTTTTCCAACAAGAGTATGCAGTCCGGTCATACCCAGGCTACGTTCGACGAAATGTGTAACTCGCTCAACTGTACCGTCAATGGAGGTTATCCCTCGGCTGGTCAGTATTTTGCAGATCAAAGTAACGGCACCTATCGTCCGCAGTTTGACGTGTTTGGTCCCGTGACGCTCAGCCGCAACGTAGCCTACTACGGTACCGACGGTAGCGAAGAGGGTGACGACCAGCACGC
>DFGU01000059.1:8899-9322 GCA_002371785.1 Bacteroidales bacterium UBA3742 | reverse complement strand
ACGAAAAAAAAATGACATACGCAAGGGCGCATGTCATTTTTTGAATTGTCAGCCGTCAGCTTACTTAAGTTCTGCCAAGTACTTAATCGTGCGAACCATCTGGCTAGTGTAGCTGTTCTCGTTGTCGTACCAGCTAACAACCTGTACCTGATAAGTGTCGTCATCGATCTTAGCCACCATGGTCTGGGTAGCATCGAAGAGCGAACCGAAGCGCATACCGATAACATCGCTAGAAACGATCTCATCCTCGGTATAACCGAAGGACTCGGTCTGAGCAGCCTTCATAGCAGCGTTGATACCCTCTTTGGTGATGTCCTTACCCTTAACAACTGCAACGAGGATCGTAGTAGAACCCGTAGGAGTCGGAACGCGCTGTGCGCTACCGATCAACTTGCCGTTGAGCTCGGGGATAACGAGACCGAT
>DFGU01000059.1:0-8736 GCA_002371785.1 Bacteroidales bacterium UBA3742 | reverse complement strand
CATCTGGTCGCCGGTGTAAGCGTGGATGGTGGACATGATACCGCTCTGGATCGGAGCATATGCGTGGAGAGCAGCTGCCATCGGAGCGAGGCAGTTGGTGGTACACGAAGCTGCGGAGATAACGGTGTCAGCCGGAGTCAGAGTCTTGTGGTTAACGTTGTAAACGATGGTGGGCAGATCGTTGCCTGCGGGAGCAGAGATAACAACTTTCTTAGCACCTGCATCGATATGTGCAGAAGCTTTAGCCTTGCTGGTATAGAAACCGGTACACTCGAGCACTACGTCGATGCCCAGCTCGCCCCAAGGCAGCTCAGCTGCGTTCGGCTTAGCGTAGATGGTGATCTCCTTGCCGTCAACCGTGATCGAACCCGGAGTTACAACGGTCTTACCGTCCTCTGCGAGCACAGCGTCCTTGTAAGCTACAGTGTGCTTGCCCTCACCGAACTTGCCTGCGAAACCACCCTGAGCGGTGTCGTACTTAAGGAGGTGAGCCAACATCTTCGGGCTGGTCAAGTCGTTGATTGCAACTACTTCATAACCCTCAGCTTCGAACATCTGACGGAAAGCCAGACGACCAATACGGCCAAAGCCGTTAATTGCTACTTTTGTCATAATTGTAAAAAAAATTAAATAATTGTTATTATAGTTATATCATTGTTTTCAAAACCGACTGCAAAGTTACGATTTTTTCGCGATATATGGAAATATATTCGTAGTTTTGCCAATTTAGGTTTGCAAATCTCACTTACGGCCAAAGTCGGCGGGTATTTCTCCCCAATGCTCGGTATCCCACTTGAGGACGGTGGTGGTCCAAGTATTGTCGTGGAGCCACTGCTCGGCCTTGCGCAGCATGAGGAAGAGTTCTTGGTTCTCGGCAGTGCAGACGAGCTTAGTCTCGGCATGCCCCTTGCGCAGCCATGCAAGCGCGGTGCGGCTATCGGAATAGAGATTCCACGGCAGGTTATGTTTCTTGAGATAGGCGAGGCCGAGCACAAGAGCGAGGAACTCACCGATATTGTTAGTGCCGGCGGGGTACGGACCGCGATGGAAGACCTCGGTGCCGGTATCGGCCACCACGCCCCGGAACTCCATCAGCCCCGGATTGCCGGAGCAGGCGGCATCGACCGCCAAGGCGGGGAGGAGAGGATTTGTGATTTCTGATTTTTGATTTATGATTTCAGATTTCGGATTTTCCTCCTTCGGTTTACGCTGGATATAGTCGTCGGGGGAGGCGGCGAAGGCCTGCTGGGCCTCGGGAAGTGTAGCGAAACCTTTGTAACGGGCGCCATCAGCTCCCTTGACCTGCGCCTCGCAGGCCTCCCAGGAATCGTAGATTCCCGGGGTACGGCCTTGCCAGACGACATAATATGCTGCGCGTTTCTTACTCATGCACGATGATCTTGCGGGTTTGCTGCTGACCATTGACCTCCTCGACAAGGATATAGAATCCCTCGGCCGGTTGCGACTGCAGCGGGCGTCCCATCATGTCGTAGAGACGAGCCGGTGCGGAAACAGCGGGACCATCGTTCTCGTTACGGCTTGCCGGAACATCCGAGAAGGCCTGTGCGCACGTATAGAGAATATCTCCCGCGGCGGTAGTGAGTCGGCAATAGTATGTGCCGGGCATACCGGTATCGGGCAGATAGAGGTACTGACGGGTCTCGCCGGACAGTTCGGCGCCATCGGCATACCACTGGTAAGCCACGTAGCTATGCGAGGAGTTGTCGATAAAGAGCAGGTCGGTCCACTTGCTATACATATGGCCGGAGAGGGCGATGGAATAGGTGGCAGAGACGACGGTCTCGCAGGGAGAGCCGGCCTGGCTAACGGTAACGGTTGCAGTATAATCACCTGGGGTCATCGGGGAGGGGGTGAAGACGATATCCGATCCGACAGCTGTGCCAACATAGTGGGTACCACCTACTTCTACATCATAGGTATCGGGATTGCCACGCGTGATCGTGAAGGGGATATGGATATCGGTAGCATCGTCGCAGACGCGATCCACCGTGCCGAGCGTGAGCGCTGGTACGGGGTTGATAGTCAGGATGAGCGTATCGAGCGCCACGGTGAAGGTATCGATGCCGAGGTAAGGCGTCGTAGGATAGACGTTGCCCTTCCAGGTGAGGGTCTGTCCCTCGCAGAGGGTGGTATCCAGTCGCTCGCAGCTGAGGCGCGTAGGCGGATAGAAGGCATCACTCATGACAACACATCCAGGCGTAGCGGCATAGGCAGCCATGATGGTCTGAACCATACCGTTTATATTATGGAACGTGCGCACGACGCGTGTAGAAGTGCCGGTAGCGATAATGGTATCGCTGACGGGTCCGATGTCTGTATAGGTGAGCACTATCTGGCGTCCTGTAGCATCGTAAGGCGTGGTGACGTCGATAGTGACGTCATATTCGGTCACCGAGCACTGCACTTCTTCAGGTACGCCGCTCAGCACAACACTGGTGATCGTCGGCGTATAAGGTGCCGTAGCGAGCGGATAGGACTTAATGCAACTATTAGGTCCGTCAAAGGAGACATGGAGCACATGGTCGTCGCGTCCATCAGCCGGTACGCCCGGGAAGGAGAGAGCGCGAAGCGTATCTGGTGTGGTCTGGGCAATCGAATAAAGAGCTATCTGAGGCGAAAGGTCATCAACCCAGAAGGTCAGGTTGCCCTGCTGGTTGGTATAGGCAAGGTCGAAGTTGACTGCCGTCTTGATCATACCGCATACGACAGGAGTAAAGTAGAAATTGAGCGTGTCGGATGTCGGAATAGTGGGCGCCGTGGTGGTAAAAGTACGCTTGGCTGTTGGCCAATTTTGGAAATAGGCTTCCCACTCATGATTGGCGGGCACCAGACCAGAGACAACGATAGGCGTATCGAGGACAGCCTTGGTGTCGTAGCTGACCGGAGGCAGGGTGTAGGTATAATAGGTGTCGGTCGTCTTGTCGTGGATGGTGAGGTCGCCATCGGGGTTCTGGTACTCGACGTGCATCTTAACCGTATAGTTGGGCGCACCGTCGCAGTCGATAGGTACGACCAAGGCGGTGAAGGCATCCACCTTGGGTTCGTGGGCATACACCTGGAACTCCTGGTAGGACTTGACGATGAGCGAGACACTGGAGATCGGATGGAACTGGATGTCGTCCAGACCGAAGTCGTTGCCAATAGTGAGCGGACGGTTGTTGAGGTTGACCACAGAGATGGTCACATCATCGCAGTCCTCGTCGGCGGTGAAGATCTGGGAGCATTGGTGCCAGAGATTGTTACGGAACTCGTTCTTACTCAGGTCGAGCACGCGAGAGTCGGTATAGCGGCCGGTGGTATTGTTGCGGATGCGGAATACGAAGCGGGCCGCATTGTCCATCTCGCCGTAGTTATTGATATTGGCCGCCCAGAAGGAGAGTACGTAGGTAGTACCCTTTTTGAGCTTGAGGTTCGGATTGGTAGCGGTAGAGGCAAACCATGCACGCTTGTTAGCACCCTCCTCACCGGCCTTGGCATCAATCAGGGCGAAGTTGTTTCCCTCACGCGCCGTCATGTCGGCATAGGTATAGTAGAACTTGCTGGAGTTGCGTACGACAGCAAATCCGTTCTCATCGAGTTTGTCGGGGTTGGTGCCGCCAGCGAGCGTATCACTATAGAAGTTGACAGCCGCAGTAGCAGTCTGCGGGAAGATTCCCCAGAAATTGTAGTCGCTAATCTTGCTGACTTGGCCATAGGCACCATAGTCCACGGTCTCGTCCTCGTAGTTACCATTCGAGATAAGGTTGCTCATAGTGCCCGTAACGGGGTAATACTCCTTGTATATAATGGTAACGGAGTCATCCACCAGGAAGGGATCGATATGGAAGGTCTGGGTCAGGCCCGGGGTGTTGGTCGGTGTATATTCGGTGCGGAAGCCGGTCTTGTTGTCCACAACGATCCATACGAAGTCGTTGGCCGGATCTGCATCGTGGGCATCCAGGTAAATATCGCGTCCGGTGAGGGAATCAACTTGGTAATGCTGCACCGTCTGGGTAGCATCGGGCACATCGACCTCGATTGAGTCGAGACAAGCATCAGGGGCTCCCATAAAGTAGGCGTAGGCCATGGTCTTGACGCCACTCTGCTTAGCAGCGGGCACACCGCGGAGCGAGAAGGCCTGCGGGCTAACAGGATTTACGATAATGGTATCCTTGCCGTCGCACGAGATAACAAGGCTTCCGTTGGGTTCGCCAAAAGCAACCATACCATCCAGGGTATAGGTATTGTCGTCGGCATTGACAGCCGAGATAGCCGTCTCGAAGGCTGTGATCTCGCAGTCGAGGACGCACTTAGGTGCATCAGCAACGATGTGCACCAGTCGGCGACCTGCGGGGATGGACGAATAGAGGTAATAGTCGATACCGACAAGCGGTATAGCTGCCGGGAGCGTGGTGAAGAGCGTCTTGGTCAGTCCGTCATCAGCGGGACGCGGTGCCAGGCTGCCGGCCTTGGTATCAAGGGCGGTCCAAGTATCACCACCATCGGTGGATTGATACCATGCGTGCGCCTTGACTTGATCATAGAGATAAGCCGTGGTATCGCTATTGAGCTTCGGATGGAGTGCAATGATATGACCCAGTGCACTGGGGCAGATATGGATGGTATCGGCCACCTCCTGTGAGGCGCTTGTACCGATATAGATAGCTGCCGGCGCATAGGTCTTCCACTGGTCGGAAGCGTTGCAATCGAAATTATCGAGGTAGTTGGACTCGTTGTCGGGTATCATGATGTCGCAAGTTTGGTTCCACTTGTCATTCCAGTTTCCAGCGGTGCCGGTAGGAGACTTGCGAACCACGATGACGCGGTCGTACCATGAATGGGTGCCGGCCAGCTGCGCAGTATAGATATCGCTGGTGGACCATATAGGCGAGAGTTGTACCCACTCGCTGTTAGCGGGCGCGGTGGACTGGAAGAAATAGAGGAAGAGTTTGGCTCCGTCTTTCTTCCAAATGAAGTTGGATCCGGATACGTTGAACGCGGTCTGGTTGGTATTGACATAGATGTCCTCGCCGGGAACATACATACGGGCGCTAAGATGGAGTGCCAAAGTCATCAAAAGGATTGTCAGTATATTACGTTTCATAGGGCTGTCTCCTTATTTTTGGGTGTCTGTTTCTTCTTCCACTACTTTCACTTCCACACGGCGATCGAGCGCGAGTTCGCCATTGACGTTCTCGTCGTTGGGTACGAGCGAGCCGTGACCAGCAACGATGACGCGGTCGGCATCTACACCCTGCTCTACGAGGTAGTCAGCAACAGCTTTCGCACGGCGGTATGCCAGACGCTCGTTGTGCCAACGCGAACCCTCCTGAGAAGCGTGACCATCGATGGATATCTTAGCCTCAGGCACGCGGTTGAGAATAGAGACGATAGAGGTGAGGTAAGTGCGAGACTCCTCGCGTAGCTCATAGCTATCATAGTCGAAATAGATCTTGTTGAGACGCTCCACCTCCTCGGCAGCCTTGCGTATATTCGAGCGGACGAGGGTGTCGATATGTTCCTCAACCACAGTATCGTAGCGAGCGATGAGATATACCGTAGTATCACGACGGGTGAAGTACTCGAAGTAGTCTTCTATCTCATGCACGGGCGGTGCGATATAGTGCCAGTGGATACCGACTTTGAAGCCCGCCTGCCAGGGATGAGATGCGCCGGCAAGCGTAGTGGCATAGGCACTGTTGTATGCACCCATGAAGCCAAATTTATTGTCGGGCCAGCCGAGAGACAGCTTGGTGGACTTGTTGGCATCGTTGAGCGTGACATTGAAATAGCCACCGATATAGAAATCAATCTGGGGCGTCATAGGCAGCAGGTAGCCGCAGTCGGCAAAGAGCGAGAGCTGGTGGCGGATATCAAGTTTTCCGCGCGTCCATGCCTCGTTGCTATAGTCGTGGGTAGTGAACTCATGGACGCCATTCTCCAGGGTGAGGTCCCAAGCGGGATAGTAGCCCGAGTGGGCAACCTGTGCTTCCTGGACATGGTAGCGGCGGATGACGGAGAAGGCAGGTGCCAGTCCGAGGGCGGCAAAGAGTTTGCCACGCCAAGGGTCTTTTTTATACTGAAACTGCGCGGATACGGGGATACCGATAGTATGACCTGTCTCACGTTCACGCCAACTGGCAATGCGAGCCGTATGGTCGTAGTGCTGCTCGAGGTCAGTATCGACCTGATCGGTCCATGTGCGGCTACCGCCGAGCTGGACTTGCGAGGTATAGTTGGTGAACCACAGTCCGACACCAAAACCCCAGTTGCGGGTGATGAATTGCGCATACTGGATCTGGAGCATCGTGCTGAAGCCCGCACGCGTGTAGCAGTCGGGATCATTCAGCTGGTAGCCAAGCGACCCGAGTCCGAAGCCCAGATAGGCTTGGATGTAATGTCCGCGCCAGTCGCTGGAGTCGGAGTAGATGATGTTCTCACGCTGCTTAGCTGTGCTGTCGGGCGACGAGATAATGGTAGTCAACGTGTCGGTATAGTGGCGAACGGTAGTAGTACGCACTATATCCAGACTATCGGATGTGGATTGCAACTCAGGGACGTCCTGGACGGCCACATGCTGCTGTTGCACATCGGTTCGCACCGGAGACTCGGCCGAACGCAATACACGCACGGTGTCCACCTGTGCTTGGAGCGCCAAGGGAGCACATAGTGCGAATAAGATAAGCCATTTGCTTCTCATGGTCTTGAGTGTTTATTAGTTATTATGTTGTTTTGTGACCCGACCGGGAATCGAACCCGGATTTGAGCTTTAGGAGAGCCCCGTTCTATCCATTGAACTATCAGGTCAAGAGATTTACGATTTGACGATTTACGATGTACGATTTAACAGCGGGAGGGGAACTCGCCGTATTCCTCGAAGGTATAATTTAAAAAGTCGTTCATCGGTTTGGCCGCAACACATATATCGATAAGATGATCCATAAAGTCGGGCGCACAGACCTCGGCATCGGTGAGCGGTGTGCTGACAGTGAAGGTCTTATGCCGAAGCCAGTCGATATGGATGAAGTCGGGATCGAAGCCGGCCGGTGCTTTCTTGAGTACACCCCACTCCGAGTCAAAATCCTGACCGAAATACTTCTGCCATTCCTTTGTGCCCATAATCGCCTCGACCTCCTCGTAGTTAGCCTCTATCTCCTTGCGCAGAGCGCTGAGCAGTTCCTTCCCCGGATCCCATATACCGGCCGCAAACATACACCGACCGGGCTGGAGGTGCATATAGTAGCCGCCGCGTTGCGAATGCTTGCCCCAGGTGCGGGGTTGTCCGGGAACGCCCGTAGCGGGAAAGACACCGAACCACTCCTTGTACGGACGCTTGTCGTGGGAGAAGCGTACATCGCGGTAGATTCGCCATATGCAGTCCTTGGGTGGTAGGCCGGCAAGCGTAGGATCAAGTTCGGAGAGACGCCGTATATACTCAGCCGAGAACTCGACATAACGGGCGTAGCAGCGCTGGTACCACTCCTTGTTTGCCGCAAACCACTCACGGTTGTTGTTGAGCGACAATTCAGATAAGAAATTGAGAATTTCTTTCATTTACTCATTTTCATATTTACTCATTTTCGCATTTAGCTGCGGGAGTCATTTAACAATTTTATGCAGCGTTTTAGGCCGTCGAGCCAGTAGGGGATGGAGACGCCAAAGGTCTGCTTGAACCGGGACTTGTCGAGTACGCTGTAGTGCGGACGTGGAGTCTTATATTGGTATTCGGACGAGAGGATCGGACGCACCTGGCACGAGTGGATACCGGCCAGGTCGTGGATAGCCAACGTGAAATCGTACCAAGAGCAGACGCCCTCGTTGGTGAAATGGTAGATACCCGGATGCCACTGATCGGCCTCAATAACCGTAAAGATAGCCGCAGCCAGGTCGGCTGCATAGGTAGGGGTACCTATCTGATCGAAGACGACGCCCAGTTCGGGTTTCTCGTGACCGAGACGGATCATGGTCTTGACGAAGTTGTTGCCGTAGGTAGAGTACAGCCACGCGGTACGCAGTATGACAGCCTCGGGGCAGAGGGACAAGAGTTGTTGCTCACCCGCCAGTTTGGTACGGCCATAGGCAGTACGCGGCGCCACGGGATCGTCCTCGCGGCAAGGGCGGTGTTCGTTGCCGGAGAAGACGTAGTCGGTAGAGATATGAATAATACGCACGCCGGTAGCGGCCAAGTTGGCCACTGCATCGGCATTGATGCGCAGAGCCGTAGGTTCGTCCTCCTCCGCCCGATCGACATTGGTATAGGCAGCGCAATTGACGATGAGGTCGATGGCATTCGTACGCACAAAGTCCAATACCGCTTCACGGCACGTGATATCCAGTTCCTCCACGTCAGTAAAGAAATATCGGTGGTCAGGATGTGCAGTATTGAGTACGCGCATCTCGTTGCCCAGTTGGCCATTGGCACCTGTGATCAAAATAGTCATTTTTACATTTTTACATTTTCTTATTTTCTCATTTAGAAGGGATTGTCCAATTCCTTCAGCAACGGATGTTTGGTATCCTTAGCACTGATGATGCGCAGCTCCTCGGGGATCTGCCAGTCGATGGCCAGGTCGGGATCATTAAGGAGAATACCGCCGTCGGCCTCGGGATGGTAGAGGTTGTCGCACTTGTAGGTGAAGATGGCCTGCTCGCTCAGTACGGAGAATCCGTGGGCAAATCCGCGGGGGATGAAGAACTGGCGCTTGTTCTCTTCGCTCAGTTCGACGGCAAACCACT
>DFGU01000099.1:12954-26626 GCA_002371785.1 Bacteroidales bacterium UBA3742 | reverse complement strand
TGGTCAGATACGAGATGACGCTCACGATCATCAGCGGCATAAACAGATGGTAGCCGCCCGTCAGTTCGGCGATGAGGAAGATACCCGTCAGCGGCGCATGCATCACGCCCGACATCAGTCCGGCCATACCTACCAGCGAGAAATTAGTCTCCGGCACCCATACCCCCGTCAGGTTCAGCACGCGTGCCGTCACAAAACCGACCAACGCACCCATAAACAGCGAGGGTGCAAAGATACCTCCTACGCCGCCACCGCCGTTGGTGGCCACGCTGGCGCATATCTTGAGCAGTATGATGGCCGTGAAATAGGCAATGATGATCAGCTGTACATTGAGTGTCGTCAACTTATAACTCGGATCGTACCCCATCCAGCCAAGGATCGGACTATGCTCTATAGCCCCCATACTATTGCCGTTGATAAGCTGGGTGATCACGTCGTAGCCCTCGCCGTATAGCGGCGGGAAGAGGAAGATCAGTATACTCAGCGTCAGACCGCCTACCAATATCTTCATGCCGATGCTGCGCACATGCCGCTTCATGAGTTGCTCCAGGCGGTTCATGCCGCGCGTGAAGTACAAACTCGCAAAACCGCATACTACGCCCAATAGCAAATACCAAGGAATACGACTGACATTAAACGCATCGTATTGGTCCAGCGGGAACATCGGGTCGGTACCCGTAGCGATATACGAGATAGCTGTGGCCGTGACCGACGATATCAGCAGCGGCGCCACGGATGTCATCGTGATATCCATCATTAGCACCTCCAGCGTGAAGACCAGTCCGGCAATAGGTGCCTTGAAGATGCCGCCTATCGCACCGGCTGCACCACAACCGATCATGAGCATCATCGTCTTCTGGTCGAGCCGGAACGCTTTGGCCAGGTTGCTACCAATCGCTGCACCCGTCAGTACGATAGGAGCCTCGGCTCCTACCGATCCACCAAAACCGATCGTCAGTCCCGATCCTACCACCGACGACCACATATTATGCGCCTTGATGATCGATTTGCGCTGCGAGATGGCATATAGTATCTTAGTGATACCGTGCGAGATATCATCCCGTACCACATACCGCACAAACAGCGCCGCCAAGGTAATACCGATCATTGGCGTGATCAGGTACCACCAAGTGCGATCATCTGCAATCAGTTGCGTCTCGATGAAATGCTGAATCAGGTGGATAAACGACTTGAGCAGCACCGCTGCACAAGCCGAGAAACAGCCTACGAAGAACGATAGCAGCAAGACAAACTGCTTGCCGCCTATATGGCGTTCCCGCCACTCAATCATCCTATCATAATTGGTGCTTCGCACGTTAATTAGTTAATATGGTTTTTCCAAAAACGTTAATAGGTTCATGCTGCATATTAACGTGGCATAGCCACCATCCTACCATTTAACGTCACGTAGTGACTTCCAAACCTTTTAACGTCACTTTGTGACTATCACTCATCCCATCCGATGCCTTTGTACTTCGTGAGGTCCCACTCTTCCTCCACCTCGTTGAGGTAGATGGTGCCCTCTTCGTCCTCATCGTCCTGTGCTTGAGGCTCATCGCGCTCGATCTGGTTGATCTCGATCGGCGCATGCGAGATCTCGATGACCTGATTCTGCTCCTTATTGAGTTCGGTCCAGATCATGTCCTTCAGTTCGTCCAATCCCATGCCTGTGTAGGAGGCGATATGTACGACGGGGATACCGATCTGATCCGAGATTTCTTTTGCGGATGGAATCGGCAAGATTTCACCCTCTTCGTTATACGGTGGCAGGTCGCATTTTGACACGGCCAGTATGCGTGCCTTGGTCAGCAGCTCCGGATTGTACTTTTCCAACTCGGAGAGCAGGATATTGTACTCGCCCACGATATCCGGCGTAGCAGCCGGCACCAAGAACAGCAGTACGGCATTGCGTTCGATGTGACGCAAGAACCGGAGTCCAAGTCCCTTGCCTTCACTCGCTCCCTCGATGATACCGGGAATATCGGCCATGCAGAACGACCGCTCGTCGCGATATTTCACGATGCCCAGTTGGGGCGTCAGTGTCGTAAAGGGATAGTCGGCTATCTCGGGCTTGGCAGCCGAGACCACGCTCAGCAGGGTCGATTTGCCCGCATTCGGGAAACCTACCAGACCCACATCGGCCAGCACTTTCAGTTGCAGGATGACGTTCCTTTCTTGACAGGGCTCGCCCGGCTGGGCATAACGTGGTGCCTGGTTGGTGGCCGTACGGAAATTCCAGTTACCTAGTCCGCCCTTGCCGCCACGAAGCAACACGATGCGCTCATCGTGCTCCTTCACCTCGCATAGCCACTCGCCCGTATCGCCGTCATAGGCCACCGTGCCGCATGGCACTTCGATAATCCTATCCTCGCCATCCTTGCCGGACGAGCGACTCTCGCCGCCACGTCCGCCATCGGTGGCCATGATATGCTTTTGATACTTCAGGTGAAGCAACGTCCATAGATTGCGGTTGCCGTGCAGGATGATACTGCCTCCACGACCACCATCGCCACCGTCCGGGCCACCTTTCGGCAGGTATTTGGCACGATGGAAATGCATACTGCCTGCACCTCCCTTACCGGAGCGGCAGTAGATCTTAACGTAGTCTATGAAATTGCTTGCCATAAGTGAGTACGTGTTACTTTTATTTCTTGGTTTCGCGCTTGATGATGCCTTCAATCTGCAGGAACACATCCTCTACGCTATGATTACCGTTCACCGGGCAGTAGTTGCCGTGGTGCAGGTAATAATGAGCGATAGGCTCCGTCTGATTGTGATATACGGCGATGCGATGACGTATCGTATTCAGATTGTCGTCAGCACGACCGCTCACCTTGCCACGCTCGATGAGGCGCTGGATCAGCAGTTGCTCATCTACGAGCAGATCTATCATGATGGCATCCATCTTGTATTTTTTCAGCAGCTCGGTCAGCGACTCGGCCTGAGGCACCGTACGGGGATAGCCATCCAGGATGATGCCCTTGCAGTCTTTGGGCAAGTTGCGCAGATAATTATCAATCACGCCGTACATCATATCGTCGGGCACCAGATTGCCACGCGAGATGAGGGCATCGATTTGTACGCCCAGTTTGCTGCCACTTGCAATTTCGGCACGCAGCACATCACCGGTAGAGAGGTGTTGCAGACCGAATTTCTCCATGATATATTGCGATTGCGTTCCCTTACCACTACCGGGAGCACCGCAAAGAATGATATTCAACATATTTCGACCTTAAATATAAACTAATACCTTTTTCTTTTACGCGCAACGCAGGCGCGCAAGTTTCCACGCAAAAACGAGTTGCCCGAATGAGCAACTCGTTTATACGCAGTTGTAATAATTAGAGAGCGAGTTTCGAACCAGCTTTGAACTTAACAACCTTCTTAGCAGGGATAACGATAGCTGCCTTGGTCAGCGGGTTGATACCCTTGCGCTCACCGCGCTCAGCAACCTTCAGCGAAGCGAAACCAATCACTTCTACTTTACCATCCTTCTTCAGGCCTTCTACAATAGCCTCGATAGCTGCGTCAACAACCTTAGCAGCCTCTGCCTTCGAAACATTAGCCTTCAGTGCTACTGCTTCAACGAGTCCAGTTTTATTCATACTAAAACTAATTTAAAATAATTAATTAAACGTTTAATTCTATGCTTGACGAACCGAAATCCGCGTTTGCAAGTGCAAAGATACGACAAAAAGTTGATACGACCAAGAAAAATGTAAAAAAAATGCGTTTTTTCTGCCAATTTGGGCATTTTTTGCGAAAAAGCACGCTTTTTGTAGGGAAATATCAAGAAAAATTAGTACTTTTGCACCCGTTATGAGAAGTTTACCGACTATTACGCGCAATTTATTATTGCTCAATCTTATCGCATGGCTGATTAGTGCGATCCATCCTTTTGGATTAGACCTGGACAACTTGTTGGGGCTCCATTATTGGACCGCCAATAGTTTCCATATTTGGCAACCGTTGACCTACATGTTTCTGCATGCCGATTTTAATCATATATTCTTCAACATGTTCGCCGTGCTGATGTTTGCACCCGTATTGGAGCGTGAGTGGGGCGAGAAGAAGTTCCTCATATATTACCTCATCTGCGGTCTAGGCGCTGCCCTCGCACAAGAGTTGGTATGGATGGGTATGTTCAGCGCGCAAATGATTCATCCGATATGGGCTGAAAATGTATTGACCATCGGTGCTTCGGGTGCCGTATTCGGTATCCTGCTGGCCTTTGGATGGTTGTTCCCCGACGTGCGGATGTTTATCCTGTTTATCCCTATCCCTATACGCGCGCGTGTCCTTGTTATAATATATGCGGTCATCGAGTTGTTTGCAGGTCTTGGATCCATGATCGGATTCTCGGCCGACCATGTAGCCCACTTCGCCCACCTTGGTGGCATGGTGTTCGGAGCGCTCGTATTGCTCTACTGGCGCTATGGAGAACAGAAAGTGAAAGCTTTCTGGAGCCGTTTGCGGGGACACGATGACGATCGGGATA
Organism: Bacteroidales bacterium UBA3742; assembly: GCA_002371785.1. Lineage (GTDB taxonomy): Bacteria > Bacteroidota > Bacteroidia > Bacteroidales > Paludibacteraceae > Colicola. The sequence goes on along the minus strand of DFGU01000099.1, from coordinate 22,128 downwards.
ACGACCGCTGGAGTGACTATCACTACCAGCGATCGATATAGTCGAACAGATTCGTTCCGTCTTTACCGTTGAAATAGTATTTCATCTTGCCTCCATCCCACCGGAACTTATAAATCGTGGGGTGGAAGTAGCCGTCGTCGAATCCGCAGATGAAGGTATAGTAGGTGTGGCCGATGCTAAAGCAGTTGTTGTCTAATTCTTCGAACAATTCCTGCTCGTTTGCATCGTCCACCTCGATATTCTGACGGGCATACACGCCATATAGCAGATGAGCAGAATCCGGATTGGCGGTCCAGTAGGCCTGCCGGTCGCTGAAATAGTACTGCGGACAGTAGGCTCCCGAGGCTACGATATCCAGGCTATCCACCGTCTCCATGACGTACGGATAATGGGTGACCATGGCGCCCGTAGAATCCATAGGATAGATATAGTCCCAGTCGTCCATGATGCGGTACTCAAAGTGCACATCCACGGTGCTATTCTCTGTAGTTGTTACTTTCACCAGATTCAGTTTGCCCTTCGGCACCATCTTCTCCGGATCCACCACAAAGGCATATATCCAGTAGTCCGTATTCCGTTTCAGTCCCGTGAAGAAATAGTCGGTCTCGCCATATTGCAGACTATGACTCGCAAACGAAGCAATCGTAAACTCACCCTGGCGCAGCAACTCACGACGCCAATCCAGGTACTCCTGATGCGCCGAGTCCAGTTCCAGGGTCATAAAGGGCTTCTGCAGTTCCGGCTTGGTGGGGTCATACCCCTCTTGTACCTGTTCGATACCAATCAGGTAATACGCATCGCGGTCGGTCGTGAAGACCTGCTCAATAAAGCCGGACGAGATGATACGCGTCTGGGACGTGATATGCACATCATTCACCTCATACGTAGGCAGCGGCTCACAGCCCGTCAGTCCCACCAGCACCATCGCCAGCAGGCAGAAATATAATTTATTCATACTGCCCCCTTTCTTTCTCTTCCTGCTCTAGCAGGGTCTGCACCGAGTAGATAAATCGCAGACACGTGCGTACGTGCGTGCCATAGTGACCGAAGTTATACTCTATATTCGCATTCCGCCATTTGTTCTTCGCGTTCACCGCATTCGTATAGGGCACCGTCTCATCGTCTATCGAGTGCATCAGGTATATCGGCGCTTCGGGCTGCCAATCATAGGAGATGATCGAGTTGTCGGTCATGGCCTTGTACAGCTCAGCCACCTTCTCCGAACTCTGTTGCATGGCCTCCGGCGTCAGCAGGTCGTGCGTACGACGTGTCTTGATAAAACTGTTGATCTGGCCGGTCGTATAGCGCTTGGAGTTGATCCAGTCGTCGATTTTCTCACATAGCCACGGTTGTACCATATCTTCCATCTTCACGTCGATGCCATAGCCCTCGATCATGCCTTGCAGCACCAGCGGTACGGCTACGGGATAGCCGGCCGTGTCGGTCGTCACAAAACGCTCGTACGTCGCCTTCACGTCATACGGACCGCCCCCGGCAAACACGCGGTGAACCGGTATGTACTCCTTGTGCTTCGGATTGCTGAACGCCAACTCGATCATACGCAGTACGGCCATCGTCGTAGCACCGCCTTGCGAGTAGCCCATCAGGTTGATATCCTCCTGCTCGGGCTCCATACCCACGGCTTTGAGCCACGGACGAACAGCCAGCCACATATCGATCACATTCAGTGCCGTTATATCCATCACCAGGTACGGATGTATCTTATCTACCGTCACACCATAACCCAGATAGTCCGGGATCACCAGTCCGTATCCCATTTTCACCAGCACGCCCTCCAGCGAGAACGCGTTGCTGGGTGCTTCCATATTGCTGCCTACGGTGTAGTGGCTCACCAATATCATACGCTTCGGACGTCGTCCGACGGGCAGCATCACCTTTCCGGACAGGGTCACGTCGTTGCCGAGTTGGTCGATACTGGGATACGTACCTACCACCTCAATCACTTTCTTGCCGTTTCCCCAGTCCAGCAGGCTCTGCACGATGGCTGCACCGGTCACCGAGCTGGTCTTGCGCGGACCCATATTGGCTTCCTCCGCCTGTTCTTCGTACTCGTTGATACGCATGCCGTCCGGCAGGTAGCAGTTCATCGGAAAACCGTTCTCCAGATCTACTTCGTGCTGTGCCACTACGCGAAACATCGTCGAGTCCAGTCCGGTGATCTGGGTGAAGTCCACCGACTCCTCCCGCCCGAACTTGCAGGCGGTCAGCAGCACCGGTAGCAGCAGTAATATAGCATACTTACGTCTCATATCCATCAAAATCTTGCACCTATCGAAGCCGAGAAGATTCGAGAGGATGCCATATATATCGTATTTGCGTTACGTAGTCCGTATAGGCCGCCAAACTCCACGGTGGCAAACCAGCGTTTGTAGTTGGCGCTAATACCCAGCACCGTGATGTTGGTGGCAAAACCGATCTCGGTGCGTTTGCCGATCTCGTTCAGCTCCGTACCGCCGTTGATTACCATGCCCAGACCCAGGCCGGAGTATAGGTTCACATTCTCGTGGTGAAGATAGGTAAAACGCATGGTCGGCATGATCGTGATATTATAGAAATAATGTCCCGGATCACGTGCCACCTCTTTGCCTTGTCCGTCGCGCGTCACGTTCTGCCAATCTACCTCGCCCAGGTCCACCATCGCACCCAGCCCGAACCAGTATTTGAAGCGGTACTGGTACTCCAAAAACAGGTGCTGATGATGACGAAAATCTTCTTGATACACACGGCGATAGTCGGTCGGCATGGTCTGTATGATCGACTTGGGATTGTGCCACATCAAGCTCTCAAAGAGCATGTCGCCCCATCCGATACGCAACTCGTTGGGCATATATTTGATGTCCTTGCGCGTCTCGGCCTGCAGGCTTCCAATCGCCAGCAAGAATAATAGTATGTATGCTATTCGCTTCATTAGTCGTGCAGTATCAGGGCCGTTTGCGGTGCGATAGTTGCCTTTTTCTCGTAGGTCTTCTTGGCGTCATCGGTGAACTGTCCATCCGCACAAACCGCGGTAAACTTGCCGTCCGGTAGATTGATCGTCACGGCCTCACGATTGCTGTTGAGCACCACTACGATATCCTGCCATGCATCGCCTCCGGCATGGTCGGTCAGCACGTAGGCTACGACGCTTTGCGGTGCTTCCAGGAAATGCATATGCTTGCGTACCAGTTCGGCATCACCCAGGTGGAAGGCCGGATGGGCCTTACGCAACGCAATCAGTCCTTGATAGTAACGGAACAGATCCTCGTTCTTTGCCTTGAGCGACCAGTCGATCTGGTTGATCGAGTCGGGCGAGTTATAGCTGTTGTGCACACCCTTCTTGTCGCGCATCACCTCTTCACCTACCCACAGGAACGGAATGCCTTGGCTGGTCAGTACGGCTGTCTGAGCCAACTTGTCCAGGCGCTCCAATTCGCCGTCCTGCAGCTTCACCGAAGCGCGCAGACGGTCCGTCAGCATCATGTCGTCGTGACACGATACGTAGTTGATCGACTGCGTCGGCTGTACGGTCCAGGGCTCGCGCGAGTAGTTCACCTTGCTCATATTCACCTCGGGGTGGGCGATACATCCTACCAGTCCGAACTTGATCGACTCCTCATGCCCCGGCTGTCCGTCCAGGAAGGCGGCCTGATGGTCGTCGGAGAACGGACCGCGCAGGGCGTCACGCATGTCGTCGCAGAAAGCACCTACGCCAGGCATGTTCTTAATCAGCGCCTTCATGGCCAGCTTATCATAGTCCAGCAGCGGACTACCGGCTGCCCAACCCTCGCCGTAGAGCAACAGGCTGGGGTCGATGCTATCCAGCATGCGGCGTACGTCCATCATCGTGGCCTGGTCGTGAATACCCATCAGGTCGAAGCGGAAACCGTCCAGGTGGTACTCCTCCGTCCAGTAGCGAACCGACTCCACAATATAACGATGCATCATCTCCCGCTCCGAAGCCGTCTCGTTGCCGCAACCCGAGGCATTGCCCAGGTGGCCGTCTGCTGTCAGACGGTAGAAATAGTCCGGACAGGTCTGCGTGAACGCACTGTTCTCCACGTCAAACGTATGGTTATATACCACGTCCATGATCACGCGTATGCCGGCTTTGTGCAGCGCCTGAATCATCTGCTTCATCTCGCGGATACGGCATGCAGGATCGGTGGCGTCCGTAGCGTACGAACCCTCCGGCACGTTGTAGTTCTGCGGGTCATAACCCCAGTTGTACTGCGCCTTCTCCGGATGCGATTCATCCACCGAAGCATAGTCGTAGCTCGGCAGAATCTGCACGTGGGTCACACCCAGTTCTACCAGATGGTCTATACCCGTCTTCAGTCCTTCGGGGCTGCGGGTGCCGTGCTCCGTGAGCGCTAGGAACTTACCGCGATGCTGCACGCCCGAACTGGGGTGGATCGAGTAGTCGCGATGATGCATCTCATAGACGATGGCATCCTGTGCGCCGCGGAAGGCGGGGCGACGGTCCTGCTGCCAACCCTCCGGGTCGGTATCGCGCAGATCCAGGATGGCGGCTCTCTTGCCGTTCACGCTTACCGCCGTGGCAAAGATACCCGGCGTCTCATGCAGTTGCCAGCGCGAGAGGGGCTGCTGCACCTGGAAGGTATAGAAACGTCCCTTCTGATCGCCCTTGACGGTAGCCGTCCACGAGCCGTCTTCTTGACGACGCATCTTCAGCGATTTGATCGGCTCTTCGGCCTCTGCCGTGGCATAGATGCGGAGCGTGACGGACTTAGCGCCCGGACTCCATACGGAGAACTGACTCTCAGCGGGCGTATAAACCAACTCTTTGAGCGAACCTTGTTTCGCTGGATACTCTGCGGGAGATGAGACGAGTCCCATCTTCTGACCGGCGCAACTGACCAGCGTCAGCGCCATAAAAATGCACCATTTGTTTTTCATATTATTCTTCTGTGTTTTTCAAGCGACAGAAATCTGCCTTTTCTACTTTTTGTTCTGCATATTCTTTCGTGACCTCAAATCTGTCGCACGTCTTCTTCGACGGCAACTCATACATCAGGTCGATCATGATACTCTCCATCAGTCCGCGCAGACCACGTGCGCCGAGTTTGTTCTCTATGGCTTTATCCACCACGTAGTCCAGCATATCGGGCGCAAACGTCAGCTTCACACCGTCCATCTCCAGCAGTTTCTCATACTGCTTGGTGATGGCGTTCTTCGGATCGGTCAGGATGCTACGCAGCGCCTTCTTGTCCAGCGGATGCAGATAGGTGATGATCGGCAGACGACCGATGATCTCGGGTATCAGGCCGTACGATTTCAGGTCGTGCGGTGCGATGTACTGCAGCAGGTTGTTCTTATCAACTTTATGCGCCTTCTCTTGCGCACCAAAACCTACCACCTGCGTGTTCATGCGTTGGGCGATCTTCTTCTCGATGCCATCAAAGGCGCCGCCGCAGATGAAGAGGATATTCTTCGTTTCTACGTGCAGGAACTCCTGCTCCGGATGCTTGCGACCTCCCTCTGGCGGTACGTTGATCATCGCACCCTCCAGCAGTTTCAGCAGACTCTGTTGTACGCCTTCGCCCGAAACGTCACGCGTGATGCTCGGGTTCTCCGATTTGCGAGCAATCTTGTCGATCTCATCGATGAAGACGATACCCTGCTCGGCTTTCGGAATGTCGTACTCGCAGTCTTGCAACAGACGTGTCAGCAGCGACTCCACGTCCTCACCCACATAGCCTGCCTGGGTCAGCGCCGTCGCATCTACGATGGCAAATGGCACTTTCAGCAGTTTGGCGATCGTGCGGGCCAGCAGGGTCTTACCCGTACCGGTAGATCCTACCAGCAGGATATTCGATTTCTCGATCTCTACCTCGTTCTTGTCGTGCTTCTGCAGGATGCGCTTGTAGTGGTTATACACCGCTACTGACAGGTATTTCTTGGCATCCTCCTGACCAATCACGTACAGGTCCAGAAACTGTTTGATCTCCTGCGGACGAGGCAGCGAATCCAGACTCAGTCCCAGGTCCGCCGTCTTATGCTTCTTGGCATGCTGCAGCTTGGCCTCCTGCTGCGGTTCGGACTCTTGACCCATCGCACGCATGAGCATGGCATGACCTGCCTCGATGCAATCGGGGCAAATATAGCTACCGTCTTCGCCGGAGAATAAGTCCGGACGCACCTGACCGCAAAAACTACATTTAGCTTTCTTGTTTGCCATTGCTCTTGCGTGTGTATAGAAGGTCGATCATGCCGTAGTCCAGCGCCTCCTTGGAGGTCATCCAGTAGTCGCGGTCGGCATCCTGACGGATACGCTCCACGGTCTGGCCGCTATGGTCGGCGATGATCTGATAGAGTTCGTCTTTGAGTTTCAGGATCTCACGTGCCGTGATCTCGATATCCGAGGCCTGACCCTGGATACCACCCAGGGGCTGGTGGATCATCACGCGTGAGTGGGGCAGCGCCGCACGCATACCCTTCTCGCCGGCTACCAGCAGAATAGCACCCATCGAGGCAGCCATGCCCGTGCAGATCGTGCCCACCTTCGAGCTCACAAACTGCATCGTATCATAGATACCCAGACCGGCATATACCGATCCGCCGGGGGTATTCAGATAAATGTTGATGTCACGCTCGGAGTCCGCAGAGTCCAGGTAGAGCAACTGTGCCTGAATCACGTTGGCGGTATAGTCGTTGATTTCCGTGCCCAGGAAGATGATGCGGTCCATCATCAGTCGGGAGAACACGTCCATCTGCGTTACGTTCAAGTGTCTTTCTTCCAATATGGAAGGCGAGATATAATTAGCCGAGACCTCCATGGCTTTCTCCACGTGCATCGTGTTCAGGCCCTGTGCCTTGGCAAACTTCAAAAAATCATTCATAGTCTCTTTTTCTGATATAGTTCTGCAGGAGAACTACCGCCCTTATCGGCGGTAATTCTCCCACTTGGTGTTACGCATGTCGCCGCTCTTGAGGAACTCCTCATGCATAGCGAAAGCGCATGACAATTCATGTTGTGTCTGTCCGTGACGAGCGATCTTCAGGTAGTCACGCAGCATCTCGCGATACTCCGGTGCTACGCAGTTGTTGATGATCTCCTCGGCACGCTGACGCGGACTCTTGCCGCGCAGATCGGCTACGCCCTGCTCGGTCACCAGCACTTTTACCGAGTGCTCCGAGTGATCCAGGTGCGTCACCATCGGTACGATCGACGAGATGGCGCCGTTCTTGGCCGTCGAAGCCGTCGTGAAGATGCTGAGGTACGAGTTACGAGCGAAATCACCCGAACCGCCAATACCGTTCATCATCTTCGTGCCGCATACGTGCGTCGAGTTGACGTTGCCGTAGATATCGGCCTCCAGGGCTGTATTGATAGCGATGATGCCAAGTCGGCGTGCTATCTCCGGACTGTTGGATGTCTCCTGCGGACGCAGCAGCAACTTGTCGCGGTAGAAGTCCAGGTCGGCCAGTACCTCCGCCATCTTGCTCTCCACCAGACGCAGCGAGCATCCGCTGGCGAACTTACAATGACCGGCTTTGATCAGATCCACCACCGAGTCCTGGATCACCTCCGAGTACATCTCAAAGGGCGGGATATGCGGGTTCTTACCCAGCTCGCCCAGCACGGCGTTGGCTACGTTGCCCACACCGCTCTGGATCGGCAGGAACGAGGCCGGAATACGTCCGGCTTTCAGTTCAGCCTCCAGGAAGGCGGCTACGTTAGCACCTATCTTAGCCGTCGTCTCGTCCACGGGCGTGAAGGCCGGGATCTCGTTCGGACGGTTGGTCTTCACTACGGCGGCTATTTTTGCCGGATCTACCTTGATATGATCCTGACCGCAACGGTCCGAAGGCTTGTAGATAGGTATCTCGCGACGCTCAGGCGGGTCGAGTGGCTCGTACAGGTCGTGCATACCGCGCATAGCGGCGGGGAACATCTCGTTGAGCTCCACGATGATCTTGTCGGCCATGCGGCAGATAGTCGGCATGATGCCGATACCGGCTGCCGGCACGATCACGCCGTCTTCGCCTACGTACGATGCCTCGATGATCGCCCAATTGGGCTTCGGAAGGAATCCATAACGCAGATCCTGCGGCATGTGACTCAGGTGCATGTCAAAGTAGTGCGTACCCTCGGCGTTGATCTCCTCGCGCATCGACTTGTTCGACTGGTACGGCGTACGGAACTCTACGGCATGTGCACGGGCCAGCGCACCGTCACAACTGTCGCCCATCGACGCACCGGTCTCCAGTCCTACGCGGAAGGGAATACCCTCAGCGTGCAGACGCTCTGCACGTTGTGCCAAGGCAAACGGCACAGCCTTGGGCACACCGGTAGCCGTAAAACCACCCATGCCCAAGACGTCACCATGTTGTATCAATTCAGCAGCCTGTTCGGCTGTCATAAAATTAAGCATAATTTTATTGTTTAAAGTTGTTTGTGCACTACGTGCTTTGTTTGATGTTGTTTGACATTGTTTGAAGTTGTTCTTTGATATTGTTTATTTTTTGAACTTATTTCCCTCAATATCCGATTGTTTTAGGTAACGAATCATATTGGATATTTTAGTCCCTATATTTCTAGTTTGTTCTAATAGAGAGTTGCATTGTTCGATTGGAACATAACCAACATCCATAGCTCGGTATAATTGGCTACGGACTTCACCGCATGAGCCTTTTGCTACATATAGAAATTGGATGAATTCTTTTTTACCTTCCCGCTCAAAACCTTCCGCTATATTATCCATGATAGATCCAACAGCGGCTCTTATTTGAGAACAGAAACGGATGTCGCTCTTAAACTCTTGTGAGTTAGTAATTCTATAAATATCCTTACATAAAGTGCGAGATAGTTTCCATATTTCCAAATCTTCAAAGTTACTCAGAGTCATAAACAAGATTAAACTATTTCAAACTTTCAAACTTTCATACCTTCAAACTCTCAAACAAAGTCCGCAGGACTCAAACAAAAATAATTTTATGCTTTGCCGTCAGAACCCAGCACGTTGATGATCTTATGTTTGTACAGCTCCTCCATCAAGTCACGTGCAGGACCACAGTACTTACGCGGATCGAACTCACCCGGTTTCTCAGCAAATACCTTACGAACAGCTGCGGTGAACGCCAGACGGCTATCGCTATCGATGTTGATCTTGCAAACAGCAGACTTAGCAGCCTTGCGGAGTTGCTCCTCAG
>DFGU01000099.1:0-12905 GCA_002371785.1 Bacteroidales bacterium UBA3742 | reverse complement strand
TGCTCCTCAGGAATACCTACTGCATCCGGCAACTTACCACCGTACTGGTTGATCATATCTACGTACTCTTGCGGTACAGAAGACGAACCGTGCAGCACGATCGGGAAGCCCGGCAGTTGCTCCATAATGGCGTCCAGTACATCAAATGCCAAGGGGGGCGGAACGAGTTTACCCGTCTTCGGGTCGCGGGTGCACTGCTCCGGCGTGAACTTGTATGCACCGTGGCTGGTACCGATCGAGATAGCCAAGCTGTCACAGCCCGTACGGGTAGCGAAGTCAACTACTTCCTCCGGCTTAGTATAGTGGCTAACGGCCGAGGAAACCTCGTCCTCTACGCCTGCCAGCACACCCAGCTCAGCCTCTACGGTTACATCATACTGATGTGCGTAGTCAACTACCTTCTTCGTCAGTGCGATGTTCTCTTCATACGGCAGCGAGCTGGCGTCGATCATTACGCTCGAGAAACCGAAGTCCACACAGCTCTTGCAAAGCTCGAAGCTGTCTCCGTGATCGAGGTGCAGACATATCTGCGGATGCTCCCAACCTAACTCTTTTGCGTACTCTACAGCACCTTGTGCCATGTAACGGAGCAGCGTTTGGTTAGCGTAGTTACGCGCACCCTTCGATACCTGAAGGATCACCGGACTCTTGGTCTCTGCAGCAGCCTTGATGATAGCCTGCAGTTGCTCCATGTTGTTGAAGTTGAATGCCGGGATAGCATAGCCTCCCTTGATTGCCTTTGCGAACATCTCACGGGTGTTCACCAGGCCTAATTCCTTGTAACTTACCATAGTCTTAAAAATTTAAAAAAATTGTTATGTTGTGTTGTCTTGTTATTTCTTCTTGGCTGCGATGATAAAGTAGGTCACCAGCGCGGCATACGCTACGATGCCCAGGATGGCGGCACCGCTACTCTGTGCCCAACCGGTCATGTACCAGTCGGCGCCGCAGAACTTCACAATAGCCGATACCACGCCCATCAGCGCACCGCCGGCGATGAAGCCGCTGGCAATCAGCGTACCTTTCTCCTGGTGCTTCTCGCCCACCAGCCACGATATACCGCCGCCTACCAATAGCGGCAGATTCAGGTGCAACGGGATGAACATACCCAGCGCAAACGGCAGTACGGGCACCTTCATGAAGTTGAGCACCAGCGCCAGTACCGCACCGGCCAGATAGAGCATCCAGGGTGCTCCTTGTCCGGACATCAGCGGTTCGATCACGGCCGCCATGGCGTTAGCCTGCGGGGCTACCAGCGCATTGTCACCTACGAAGCCGTAGGTCTTGTTCAGCACCATCATCACGCCGCCTACCGTAGCTGCACTCACCAGCGTTCCCAGGAATTTCCAGGTCTCCTGCTTCCGTGGCGTCGAACCGATCCAGTAGCCGATCTTCAGATCCGTGATGAAACCGCCGGCCATCGCCAGCGCCGTACATACCACACCGCCGATCACCATCGCGCCTACCATGCCGCTGGCGCCCTTCATGCCGATGGCTACAAATACCACCGACGCTACGATCAGCGTCATCAGCGTCATGCCGCTCACGGGGTTCGAGCCCACGATGGCAATGGCGTTAGCCGCTACCGTTGTGAAGAGGAAGGCGATGATGGCTACTACCAGAAAGGCTACCAACGCTTGCCAGAAATTATGCAGCACGCCTACCCAGAAGAAGACCAACGTGCAGAGCAGCGCTACGCCGATGGCAATCACCATCAGTCGCATGCTCAGGTCCTTCTCCGTACGCGGCGTGTTGTCCTGCGCCTGTGCGGCGTTGTGTCCTTGACTCTTAATCAAGCCTACCGCACCTTTTATCACGCCCCACGACTTTATAATACCGATCAGTCCGGCCATGGCGATCGCACCGATACCGATGTTACGTCCGTAGTCGAAGAATAAGTCGCGCGGGTCCACGTCGGCCAATTCGGGTACGGCGCCCAGCACGGGCATCAGTACCCACCATACGAAGATCGAACCGGCGCAGATAATACCGGCATATTTCAGGCCGATGATATATCCCAGACCCAGCACGGCGGCCGAGGTGTTCATCGAGAATACCAGTTTGGTCTTAGCCGCTACGGTAGCACCCCATGCCGTCATGCGGCTGGAGATCTGTTCGGTCCAGAGGCCGAAGGTGCTGACCAGGAAGTCATACACACCACCGACACCGGCTGCCAGAAGCAGGGGCTTGGCCGACGAGGATTCGCCTTCGCCGCTCACGAGTACCTGGGTAGTTGCGGTGGCCTCGGGGAAGGGATATTCGCCGTCTTTCTCCTGCACAAAGTACTTGCGGAACGGGATCAGGAACAATATACCCAGGCATCCGCCCAGCATAGACGAGAAGAAGATCTGCCAGAACGTTACCGTCATATCCGGATACTTGGCCTGCAAGATATACAGGGCCGGCAAGGTGAAGATAGCACCCGCTACGATCACGCCCGAACTGGCACCAATCGACTGGATCATCACGTTCTCGCCGATGGCATCCTTGCGTTTTAATATCGACGACAGGCTGACCGCTATGATCGCAATCGGTATAGCGGCTTCGAATACTTGTCCTACTTTCAGGCCCAGATAAGCGGCTGCGGCGGAGAATATCACGGCCATCAGCACACCCATCGAGACGCTATAGGGAGTCACTTCCGGATACGTCTGATCCGGCTTCAAGATAGGGGTAAATTTGCTTTTCTTTTCTTCCATAGAATACTTTGTGCACAAAATCGGGCACAAAGGTACGGAAAAAAAATGACATATGCAAGCCTTGCGCGCAAAAAATGCGTGTGCGCGTGAAAAATAATGTATTTATCGTATCGTAGTTTGCAAACCGTACCGGGCGGCCAGTTCGCTGTAGACGGCCATCTCAGCGTCCGTAGGCATTTGTGCATTCGCCAGTTCGCCGATCACGCCGTGCGGGCGAAATCGGAGCAATCGTACGGGTGCTTTTTTGCCGATGGAATCGAATGTTTCAGCGATGTTTTGGAGAATCGTCTCTACGTCCACTCGCCCCGGCAGGCATACGATGCGTACCTCCTCCAGTAGGTCGTGTTTCAGCAGCCATCGTACGTTCTCCCGTACCACGCTATTCTTCTTGGCGCCAGTCAACCGTTCATACACCGCATCATCCCAAGCTTTCACGTCCAGCATGACGCCGTCGCAGTACTGCATCAACTCGGGATGCCGGCTGAAGGCGATGGTACCGTTGCTGTCCAGCAGGCAGGTGAGCGGATGATGCATCTCTGCAGCGAGGGCTTTTACCGCCCGAAGCAGTTCTGTCAACTGTTCCGCCTGCAGCATGCATTCCCCTCCGCTGACGGTCACGCCACGCAGGAAGGGTACGCAGGGTCGGATAGCCTCGATGAGTTCGGCGGTTGTCATCTCCTGCGCCTCTGCATCCTCCATCGCCTGCGTCTCGGGGTTATGGCAGTACAGGCAGCGAATGTTGCAGCCTTGCAAGAAGATGGCGAACCGATTGCCCGGTCCATCTACCGTTGATTGCGATATGCTCTTCCTAACTCTCACCTTTCGCCTGTAACCCGTAACCCATAACCCATAACCCATAACCCCCTAGACCCCACGTACTTTACGGTTGGCCAGATGGGCGGAGGCGTAGGTCGGTGCGCCCAGTTGCGTCGTGTTCTGCAGCACGGCCTGGCCGCTGTTCCATTTCTCGATCTCCGAGCGTTTCACCAGGTAGCCCGTGATGCGCACCAGATCCGAGTCGGATGCATAGAAGGCGATGTATTTCTGGCCCAACGAGAACGCCCCCTTCACGATATCCAGCACGGCGGCGGGATTCTGCTTGCCTGTGATGTCAAAGGGCAGGATATCTGAGCAGCCGGTGGGGATAAACCGATGGAATCGGCTGGAATGACGCAGATGGTCATAAATTGAGGCGGGTTCGTCGCCCACGGGGATGCGGATGCCGGAGGTGATGCCGTGGTCGGTGTCGATACCTACCTGGGCATGTAGCAGCAGTCGATGATTGGCTATCTCGCAGTACGGGCACTCGTATTGGGCTGCAAAACCGGAGATGACCTCCATGATCTGCTCGGCGACCTCGTCGGCCTCAGGGTCTGTACCGTATTTCTTGCCGGGCGCGAAATGATTGGCCGCTTCGGCCAGACCTACCAATCCGAACATGGCCACAAAGCGGTCGCGTTCTACCAGTCCCTCGGTCGCCAGGAAATGGCTCTCGAAGAAGCCCGACTTCTCCACGATGAAGCGGATGCGCTCGCTCATATAGTCGGCCATGCACCGCATGGCGTCGGGTAGCAGTTGCTCTAGGAACTGCTCCTTATCCTCGGTCATCTGGGCCAGGCGGGGCAGTACCAGTCTGGTAAGCGTGTAGCTGCCTCCGCCGATGGGCAGGATATTGTAGCACGACGAGATGCCGTACCGGTCGTAGGTGCGGCTGTTCAGTACGTCGTTGCATATCGCGGGATTGGCTACGCAGAGCGAGGTTAGGATGGCTTGTTCTGCGAATTCATCGCTGGTCAGTGCCGGATCGTATTTCAGTGTCAGGTTGGGTACCGCCTGCTCCAGCTGGCGATCTACGTCCAGGATCAGTCGGCCTGCCCGCGTGGCTTTGGGTCCCAGATTGGCATGGCAGAACGAGTCGGTGATGGTGCGGTCGAGGTAGATGAAGAAATTTCGCAGTTTCTTCTTCACCACCTCGTCACTCAGTCCGTCGATAAAGGGCTCGATCAGTTGGTCCAGATCGCCCAGAAATACGGGGTAGGTGGTGATGGACGGTACGTGGCGGTAGAGTACCTGCAGGAACGTCAGCAGTTCGTCCAGATCCTGCGGCGGGTCCAGTTCCAGGAACTTGACGCCCTGGCGCACAGCTTTTGCATAGTCCGGCATGATGTAGCGGGGCCGGTAGGGCGCATTGCCTTCGTTGAGGTTGCAGATGACGCCTTGCTCCATGTAGCGGCGCGTCTGCTCCGGGATGTTCAGTACCTGCAGGGTATCTTCGGCAGCATGGGCCAGGGCCACTACTTTCTGCTCGTAGCTCAGTTGGCGGGATGTCACGATAGAATAGATGTCCGACATATTCTTCCTTGTGTTTTTTTGAATTTGCCTGCAAAAGTACTGCTTTTTTTTGAAATATGCAAAAAAAACGTGCTTCAATTTGCATATGTCAGATTTTTATTGTAATTTTGCCACCGTTAATCAATCTGTTCTGTACGTATGAAACGCTTTCTTTTTATCGCCGCTGCAGCGCTGCTGCTGACGAGTTGTTATTACAAGACCGATAGTCCCCGCGGCTCGTGGGCCAAGGGATGTGACCTGAGCTGGCTCAGCGAGATGGAGCATGACAGCATGTTCCGCTACGATTGTATCGATAGTCTCCGCAGCATGGGTATGAATGCGGTGCGTCTGCGCGTGTGGGTCAACCACTCCACCGGCTGGAGTAATAAGGACGATATGCTCCTGCTGGCTAAGCGTGCTGCCAAGGCCGGCCAACGAATCATGATCGATATCCATTATTCCGATTTCTTTGCCGACCCGCATCGCCAGGATATCCCGATGGCATGGCGCGAATATGACTACCCGACGATGCTCGAGGCTGTGCGTGAACATACCATGGATATTCTGGGTACGCTCAAGGAGGAGGGTATCCGTCCGGAGTGGGTGCAGATCGGTAACGAGACGCCCAATGGTATGCTCTGGCCCTTGGGCAAGGTGGAGCGCGACAAAGGCAATTGGGACCAGTATGCCGGTCTGACGGCCATGGGCTACGATGCCGCTAAGGAGATTTTCCCTGATATCCAGGTCATTGTGCATGTGGACAATGCCTACGAGCAGCGCGACTGGTTCTGGCAGGCGCTGAAGGAGCATGGCGGCAAGTGGGACATGATTGGTCTGTCGCACTATCCGATGATGAGTGCCTGGAACGGCGGTAAGTCGTGGCAGGAGATGAATCAACTCGCAGAGGAGAATATCCGTCGCCTGATTGGTCAGTGGCATTGCCCCGTCATGATAGCCGAGGTGGGTATGTTTGCGAATAATGAAGAGTCGGTGCAGGTTATGACCGATTTCATCGGCAGAATCCAGGCTATCGACTCCTGCGCCGGCATCTTCTATTGGGAGCCTGAGGTCTATGGCGGTTGGCGTCCGGCCGAGTATATCCCGCTGGGCTGGGGTAGCTACGATATGGGTGCCTTTACTAAGGACGGTGGTCCCTCGGAGGTGCTAAAGCAACTATTTATCGATAAACCCGAATAAACCGTTACCATTATGAATCCAAGTCCTAAATATCATTTCACGTCCAAGTTGACGGAAGAACTCTATCTGCGTTACAACCACGCCATCAATTTTCGCCAGCCGAAGTTCAAGCTCAACCGCATCCTGACTTCTGTGTTGGCAACGGCAATCATTGTGGCGGTGCTGTATTATTTCAAGATATTTGAAAACTTCCAGCCCTGGGTGATTTATATCGTAACGGCTGTGCTTTTGGTGTTTACGTATTGGCAGTTCCCGCGTAATATCAAAAAGCAGGCCTTGAAGAATTTCCGTGCCACGAATATGTCGATAGAATGGGAGTTTTCTTTCTATGACGACCATTTCGAAGTGAAGTCGCCGATGGGTGATAGCAGTCATAAATATACCGACCTCGTCGATATCGTCCTGACCGACCAAGACATCTACCTCATGTACGCGCCCAATATGGGCTATTGCATGACCCGCGACGTCTGCCCGGCCGGCTTCGACCTCTTCATCGAAAACCTCCGCAACAAGCGGATGTAAGTCGGTGTTCTCTTGGCATAATGATGGGCTTACGTCATTACTAGCACCCATTGAGCATCCATTGAGCATCCATTGAACACCCATTGAGCATCCATTGAGCACCCATTCAGCATCCATTGAGCATCCATTGGAGAGTAAAGGAAGAAAGGTGTCACTATAAAATAATATTGTACTATGAAACGCTCTATTCTGTTTATTATTAGTCTTGCTCTTCTGCTTGTGGCACGAGCAGAGGACTTGGATATCCATTCGCTTCATCAGTTGTCGAACACGATGGAGCATGCAGATTTTCTCAAAATGGCTATCCGGCATGATTCGCTTACACGTTCTATTTCCGTGGAGCAATGGTACGAGGAACTGAATATTGTCTCTACCGATACGCTTAACATGTTGTTGATGCCTACGTTGTACGACCTCATCGCGAATGAGTACTATACCCGTCGTCTGCCGAGCTACGACTCTGTTGCCGGAAGTTGGCTCGCATTTCACGAACAGGATGCGTCTATTCTGCCACGATTGTACATCCGGCTCAACAGACTCAAGAGCACGTATGGCAACAAATTGTTAGATTTGTATGACTCGCTACCGGATAGTTGGGAGCGCGGATATGTGCTGACATACCAGCAAGAGTATAAAAACAAACGTTACTACCGCTCTGTATGTGCGTATTTACGTTCGTTCCCGAATTCTCCTTTTGCTTCCGACATCTTGTATAGCAAGCGTATGTGCGAGCAGATTGAGATCGATTACTCGTATCCGTCGCTGGTTTCCACTACCGATTCTTTGACCATCTCTTATTACAACCGGAATGCCCGGGAGATTATCTTCGAAGTCTATCGTCTGCCGGAGAAGTGGCCGAAGAGACGTTCGGTCGCAAAATCCTTGGTGAAAGTGGATTCGCTGCGCGTTACCACAGATGAATCGCTGATCTTCGAACTGCAGGACCAGCAATGCAAGATGAAGCCGCAACCATTCGGCACCTATTTTGTTTATGCCCGCGTACCCGATGATACCTTGCAGACACCGGTGGATAGTCTCCCTAATACTCGCATTTACTACCGTATCTTCACGGTAAGTGACCTGCGGTGTCTGTTAATGCAAGAGGGACAGATGAAGCAGCCAAAGCCCTGGATCATTGTCACGGATGTCCATACCGGTCAACCGCTTCATCATGTCAAGGTTAAGTCCGATAAGCAGCTTGCACGCTACACAAACCGGAATGGAGAAGCCAAAACTTCGAAACGGAATACGTATTATCGCACCTATCGGCTGTCGTTAGGTGAGGATAAGTACCATAATGCCGAATTGTATAATGAAAATATGGCGGCTGAATATCAAGCGGCGATCATTGCGCTACCTAATGCTACTATTTTCCGTCCGGGAGATACACTGCACATCGCGTTTATTGGGCAGCAAAGGCATAAGTTCCAGACCAGTCTGATGAAAAACAAATCGTTGCATGTATCTATCTCAAGCCCGCAAAGAGAATTAATAGATACCATTCTTGTCATGAACGAGGACGCCATCGCGACGATGGATCTGCCGTTCACGAATGATATGCGTCGAGGATACTATTACGTCAATGCACGCTTGAAAGATCGTTCTGCAGGGGTATTTACAACCGTTCAACTGGAGGACTACCGTCTGCCCTCTTTCTCCATCGCTTTCGACGACTCCTGCCGCACGATGAAACGGGAATATCTCACGCCTATAACCGGCAAAGTACTCCGTTCGAACGGTTTGCCGTTAACGGGTGTGCAAGTGAGAACAAACATTGGTTTGGATACGGTCACTACCGATCTGGAAGGCGTTTTCCGTTTCTCGCTTACTGATAGTATTGTCGCCAAACACGGAAAGCATAATTTCCTGTCTGTCACTGCGTATGCAACTTCCGCAGATGGTGAGGTTCGTGAGGCTTCGCTCCGCATATCCCTGGCTTCTGAGCAATCTTCTGCCGATGATCAGCCTATGCCCATGATATCCGGCGTTCCGCAGGACTCCGTGTTGTGGCTGCCGAGCGATAGCATGACAATCAACGGCCAAGAGGCGACGTTACGTCTCGGCGTACCGCGTACAACGTGGGTATATTGCGTTACATCCTCTCGCAATAAGATCCTCACGCGTCAGTGGCATTTGCTCACGCCGGGCATGCACGCTTTTACATTTACGCTGCCTGACCAGACCGACGAATATCTGGATGTGCGTTTCCTCACGTGCCGCGAAGACGGTACATTCTACGAGAGACATCATCATCTGAAAGGCATCAACCGGACGGAACTGCATATTGTGCCTGTTACCATGCGCGATTATCTGACACCTGATGCCCATGAGACGTGGACTTTCCGTCTGACCGACGCGCAGGGAAAACCGCTGCAAGGACATATGGTGCTCAACATGACCGACCAAGCCCTGGAGTCGCTCCACTCATCGTTATGGGAAAACCCCTATATGCCGAAATGGGAACTCCCGTTTACCACATTCCGCAAGCCGACTTATGTCTCTCAGTCACAGCATTTCCGCTCGCAAGTTCCTAAAATAGCAAGGGAAGTCTATTACCAGCCCCCGATGTTGTATGAGCCGTATCGCGTGGACTCGTCACAAATGATTGTGATTTTCGGTCAGGTGGTAGATACACAAGGAGAACCGATCATTGGTGCCAGCATCATAGAGCAGGGCACCACGCATGGTACTGTCACCGATTTGGAAGGCTATTTCAGTCTGGCTGTCAGCCCGAATGCGATGATCCGATGTACTTTCATAGGCATGATATCGGTATCTTGCAAATCGTATAGCAACATGTACATCGTCATGGAGGACGACCAGAAGGCACTCAGTGAAGTAGTTGTTACAGGCTATGGAAGCGTGGCAGGAGTGCAAAAAAATAGCATAAGCATTCGTGGTGTCGGTTCTATAAAGGAGACTGATAGACTCAGGCTTATGGAAGAAGACGCTGTACAATTAAGTGTTGTTAAAGAAGACGTCGGTTCCTCCGTGGTAGAGACCTCTCCTGTATTCCGTCAGGGCGATACCCGTCTGGCCTTGTACTTGCCGAACCTGCACACGGACACCGCCGGAGAAGTACACGTACATTTTCTTACTCCTCCGGATAATACCGAATGGTTGATACAGGCAATGGCTTGGGCAGACAACGGGCGTTCTGACTATTTTACCCGTACCCTCTTGGCTCGTCGTACCCTGATGCTGCGCCTCCAAATGCCGCGCTTCATGCGTCAGGGGGATGCCCTCATGTTGCCATGTGTCATCAGCAACGCGGCTGACTCCGTCCGTCCGACGCACGTCTCGTTGCAGATCCGTGATGCCGTGACCGACTCGCTGCTGGCCACCTTTGCGGAGGACTTGTCTGTTGCACCGCACGCTTCCGAGACCCGGTTCTTCCCTTATACTGCATCTTCCGCACACGATATCATTGTGCGTGCCGAGGTGCGGGATGCTAATGGCACTTCCGATGGAGAACAGCGTCGTCTGTCCGTACTGCCGATCGTAGAACCCGTGTCGGAATGTCTGCCGTTCTATATGCATGCGACGGATAGTATGCTCACGCTTGCCCTGCCGTCGCCGGTTGATGCCTCCAATCGCCGGGTAACGCTGATGCTTTGCAACGATCCGTTGGCCTATATCGCAGCCCAACTGCCATCGGGCATCGACTCGTCGGCTGTCACGATCACCCAACTCGTCCATAACTACTATACCCTGGCGCTGCGCAACAAACTCGCCGCAGACCATCCGTCTGTCACGGCTGTGGATATCTCGTCATTTAGGGCGAAACTGCGTGCTTACCAGCGTAGCAGCGGCGCCTTCTCTTGGCTCATGGATAGCCGTAGTACGGCCTCCTATTACCTCACCCTTCGCGTGTTGGCTATGCTGGGTGAGTTGCAAGAAGCGGATGCGTTGGAACCGCAACTGAGTAGCATTAAGGAAAATGCCGTTCGTTTCATCGACAAAGAGGTGGTTCGTCGTGAGAAAGCGTATCGCAAAGCGCATCACGACTCGCTACCTGACTATTCTGTTTTTGCGTCGTATGCGTACGTTAGAGCGATGTTTAAAGAGCATCCCCTTTTCGATGACGCACAGCGTATCTATTCGGCTGCACTCGATTCCTTATACGCTCATCTCAATACAGCCGAGCTGACTTCGTGGCCCATGCTTGCTCTCACGTTCGAACGTGCCGGACAGCACGACCGTGCGCTCTCGCTCATCAACGGCTTGCGCCGATACGCTACCGTTGATCATGACCACGGCATGTACTGGAACAACCTGCCGGACCGCTACTGGTGGTACCGACAGGCAGACCTGCAGGCCTCGTTCCTGCTCGCTTTCTCACGTATCGACCCACAGCCACATGAGTTGGAGGGTCTTCGTCAATGGCTGATTCTCAACAACCGCACCACCGAATGGGGACAATCATCGCTCAACGCCTACGTCACTTATGCGCTAATGAACGGCATGCCGTCTGTGCAGATTTCGAAGATTGCACCGATGGAAACGATCACTTTGCCGGACACCACGACCCGTTATACCGTTCGTCATACCGTCGGCACACCCGCCTGGGGAGCCCTCATGACCTCTTTTGATGCGCCGGCTGACCAATTGCAAGCCTTCTCGACCAAAGCACTCCGGATCCAGCGTCGTTTCAAGCGCTGTGATGCCACTATCGCCACCGATAAACCGCTTGCCAAGGGCGAAAAGATACGTGTTGTCTTGACGATCACTACCGATCGCGAGATGGATAATGTTGTTCTGACCGATCATCGTGCCGCGCTATTGGAGCCTATAGGCGTTTCTGCATATCGCTGGACGAATAACGCCTTCTATTATAGAGATATTCACAACACCGAAGAGCGTTTTTATATCGACCACCTCAGTCGTGGCACCACGGTGATCTCGTATGAGTGTTATGTTACTGCTTCCGGCACCACCCTCGCCGGCCTGGCATCCATCGTCTCCGAACTTGCACCCGAATTCACCGCCCACACCACGACGGACACCCTTCATGGCAACCAATAATATATAGTCCTATGAAACGCATCATCCCTATTATTACATATATTATTCTGGCGATCAACACTTTGTACGTGTTCCTCTTGTGTCTCAACATCTGTTTATATGAGGTGGATCTGTTTCTGCCTATTTGGATTGGTTCTATAATTGCGATACATACAATACTTGTTGGCCTCGGACTATCCATTTATGCACTGGTTCAAAAAGACAACCCGGTTTTCCGCAAAGTAGCGCTCATCTGGAATGGCTCACTTATTGTTTTACTTCTTCTCACCTTCTATGTCCTTCCTAACGGCACAAATCGCATCCCAAATGGCATGGAGAAACAATATATGGATAATCATGATGCTATTATGCACTTGTGCCGTTATGCAACGGACTCCCTTTCGTTGCCGGATAGTACGGCACTGGTCATTACCCAAAACAACCAATTGCAGACGCGCAAGGTAACAGGAAGAAACCGGATTATTACATACCCGGTAAGGATCTTTACCGAGGACACCGTTTTTGATATAGATGCTTCTCAGGCTCAACGCATTATACAACTGCACAAGGCTGCCAACATAGGTGAGTTTACTATTTTTATGCCGGATAGTTTGGTCAATATCCATTTCGCAAATCGGGGTTTTGGAAAATATTGGTATGAAATTCCGCGCCATCCATATTCGGAAGAGGAAATGTATGTCCAATTGAACAATATCCATACATGCCCTTATTCTCGGGAGGTATGCTTTCTTTTCGATGGCGGTGCTTTAGATTATGAAGCTTCGTTCCCAAAAGATCAATTCCTTCAGTCGCACCACATAGATAGCACATATATTCACAATTTATTTCGTTAACCTATGAAACGCTTGCAACAAATATGGAATTTTTGGATTAACCACCCGTGGTTTCTTCCCATAGTAGTATTATGCCTGTTTGGTGCGCTTTCTTTGTTGCTCATTGTATCGGATGTTATCCGACGATTTCTGCAAAAAATCCCATCAATAATTTGCATATATCAAATATTTGTTGTACCTTTGCAGCGAATTTAAAAGTTCACTACTTGGTGGACCACTAAATGGTGTACCGCATAAATGTCAATAAATAAAACAATTACAGCAATGGTAAAGGACGTCAATAAGGCTTTTGTGTATG
>DFGU01000051.1:1848-8444 GCA_002371785.1 Bacteroidales bacterium UBA3742 | reverse complement strand
TATGAGGATATCCCTTATATACAACGGCCAAATCGCGGTTAGTAATTGCCACATTCGGGGTCAACTTATCCTGCTTTTCCGGCATCTTAACCTCTATCTGGTCACCTTCTACCACGACATAGCGTTGCGAGAAGTGTGCCTCAACAGGCTCACCGGCATTGTTACGATATTTGATCACACCGGAGAAGCTGTGCTCGCCTACGCCGGATGCCGTGAAGCTGTACAGACCGTCATTGCCGATCTTCTGGCCATTCACGTAGTACTCCGGTTGCTGCAGGGTATCAATACCGGCCAGCAGCAGCTGTGCCTCGTAGCGTCCGCCTACCGGTACGCTTTCGGATCTCGGGATGACATATGCCGACATACGGTTCACCGTAATGTCGTTGGCATCTGTACGGTCATAGAGGTACTGAATCATCTGACCCTCCGTAGCACGGATATCGTTCTGAATCTTGGAGAGCAAGGTAGTAGCTGCTGCAGCAGGCATGTCGTAGAACATAGCTACTTCCCAGGGCATCTCGCGCTTCTCAGTTTCCATATAGACGTCGTCGGTGTTGAAGATCATCTTCAGCTCGTCACGACGTTGCTGACCATACTCACCGGTATCCGTCAATTGTTGCAGATACTCCAGGTATTTGGAAAGCACCTGCTTGAGTTCGGCACCATGCCCCTCGTCGATGGCATAACGCGGTGCGGCATCACGGTTATCCTTGCTCTCTACGAAGCGTGTCGGGTCGTAACCTTCAACGTCCTTGTTTTGCGCAATACGTTTGTCCACAGCGCCGTCGCCGTCAGCATAGCGTACAATTTGCTCCTTGAAGTTCTGTACGAAATTGTATGCCTCGTCAGCTTTATTTTTCAGTTCTTGCGATTTCTTGTACCAGGGACCAACCTTCACTTCCTCTCGTTTGCTTGCTTTCCAAAAACGGTAGTAGAAATTGCCGTTTCGGTTGTTGTTACCATCGATAGAGGAATGAAGACTATTGTCCACCACGGTAAAACCGTTCAAGATATCCGTACTCACGTTCAATGCCAACATGGCAGTGAGCACGAGGTACATCATACCTATCATTTTTTGTCTCGGGGTTTCCGGACAGTTTTTTGCTCCACCCATACTAAGTCGTTTTCTTTAGTTAATTTTATTCACAAAACGTTTGACTTATATGGATTTATGCAAGTGCATTCAGCATGTTTCCATATACTTGGTTCAGGTTAGCCACCTGCTGTGCCAGTTGCTGTGCACCTGCGCTGTAAGCCTCGCTGCTCTTAGCGGCAGCGGTGGTGTTAGCCTGGAGGGTTTGCAAATCTTTTGCCAGAGTGGCACTCAGCTGGTTCTGTGCGTTCATGTTGTTGATCTGCAACTCATAGAGCGAGTTGAGCGAACCGATCTTAGCGCCTACAGCCTCGATACCCTGCTGATAAACCTGTGCGGTCTGAGCCACCTGCTGGAGCGAAGCGCCTACGGCGTCGAAGCTCTGCTGCTGGTTCTGAGCCGAAACGGCCATGTTCTGCAGGCTGGTACCTACTACAGCCATATTCTGCTGGCAAACCTGTGCGTTCTGGGCCAAGCCCTGGATGCTGGCGTCAGCAGCGCCGTAGCTTACGGTCAGCTTCTCAGCAGCCTCACCGGCACCTGCCAGTTGCTTAGCGGTCTTAGCCAGCTCCTGGATGCTCTGTTTGAACGATTTAGCCTCCTCGTCGGTTACGGCAGCAGGCATAGCAGGACCGGCAGCAGCAGCTACAGGAGCAGCAGCTACGGGAGCAGCGATACCACCCATGGCCATCGGAGCAGCCTTACCGGCAACACCGGCGCCCAAGAGCGAAGGAGCAGGTTGTGAAGCTTTCTCTGCCAATACTTCAGGATCTGCACCATAAGCAAGCAACTGCGGGAAGACGTTATCCCAGTGGAACTCAACGTGCGGCTTATCCAGTGTACCCATGAGGAACAGGAATGCCTCAGTAAACATACCGCCCATCAGCACGTAGCTTGCGCCCGGCCAGTGAAGGATCTTAAACAGCGCACCGATAATAACGACGGAAGCACCTGCAGAGTAGATAATGTTTACTACTTTTTTACCTTGGTAGGATTCATACCAATGCATGAAACCGCTTTCTTTTTTTGTTGCCATAACTCAAAGAGACTAAATTATTTGTTATTAATTTTAATTTGCTAATGTTGTTTTTTGACTGACTTGGTTTAATCGCCAATGTAGGCACGTACGCAGCGGAAGCCGATGTACGGACGGCTCTCGTACTGGTACTCATAGGTACGCACACCGCACTGCATGTAGTAGCTGATATCCTTCCAGCTACCGCCCTTCACTACCTTACGTTTCAGGTTGTCCGGGTCGTTCTTGCGTGCCATGTACTCGTAGTCCGGGTTCAGGTCGTGTACAACAGTATTCGACGAGTTCAGGAATGCCGAGCAAGTCCACTCTGCCACGTTACCACCCATATCAAACAGACCGAAGTCATTCGGACGGAACTGAGCCACCTTCATCGTGGTCGTTCCCGTATCGTCGTTGTAACCACCGCGATAGGGCTTGAAGTTTGCGAAGAAACAGCCCTTAGCATCGCGAGCATAGTTGCCGCCCCACGGATACATAGCCATCTTGCGGCCACCGCGTGCAGCATACTCCCACTGTGCCTCGGTAGGCAGACGATAGTCTTGCGCACCATATTTCGAGTGAGTGTTGAAGAACTTGGTACGCCAGTCGCAGAAAGCATGTGCCTGCTCCCAGGTAATACCTACTACGGGGTAATCCGAGTAGCCCGGGTGCGAGAAGTACTTATGCATCATCGGGTCGTTGAACGAGTACTGGAAGTCGCGGATCCAAACCAGCGTATCCGGATATACACAAATGATCTTGCTGGTGATCAGGTCCTTAGGTTCGCGCAGCGGACGAATGATGGTGGAGTCGTAGATACCGCCATCTTCCTCGCTTACCCACGAAGTATCCACACGCACACTGGCACCGACCGGATAACGGCTGGTAGCTACGTCAAACTTGTTGCGCTGCAGGATAGCCTCGTCGTAGTTCACCCACGAGTAGCGATAGTGCAGGAAGTTGGTCTTCAGCGTTCCGTCACTATAGAACATAGAGGCCATAACATCCTTCACGTCGTCGTCCTCAATCATCTTCCAGTTGTTCCAAGGTATCTTGCTGGCCTTGCTCCAGTCGATAGGCATCTTCTCCAGAGGGATCTCCTCATCCTCCGGGATGTTCTTCGGACGACGCGAGTAGCCCTCAACCTCCTTCATGATGAGACGACGCATAACGGTCGAGTCACGTACCCAGTTGACAAACTGCTTGTACTCATCGTTGGTGATCTCGGTCTCATCCATCCAGAATGCCTCTACCGTCGCCATCAGCAGGTTGTCCTCTTGTCCGAAGATGGCCGACTGCGTATTCGCACCCATCATGAACGATCCCTTCTTAATGAAGATCATTCCGTAGGGGTTGGCTTCTTTGAAGTTACCCGAATTTCCTGCTCCCACAAGTTCACCTGCAGGTTTGTTACATGCTACAAATGCAAGCAGCAATGCAGCTAATGGCAGAATCTTTGTCAGTTTCATATTACCAAATTAAATGTATGTTCTAATACTATATATATTCTTCGTAAGTACGCTCTTACAGGTATCTTACGCTTTTGTACTTGTTGTTGCGGCGCGGCCGGAGGATGTCAAACCCGTATGCCAGATACAGTTCGTGCGATCCGTAGCTCTCCAGCAGCAGCCGGTTGGTGGGCAGCTCGCAGGTGTAGCCTATCTGCAGGCCGGAGATGATGTCCATGCCCAACAGGATGTTCACGCTACCCATGATTCTGTAGCCCAGTCCCCAGCGGTAGCGGTCGCGATACTCGCATAGCATCGTCAGGTTGACGTCCCACGAGCGGAAGTCGCTCATCACGATCGCCGAGGGCATCAGTTGCCAGTCGCGGTGGTTCTTCAGCCGGTGGCTGTATCCGCCTGCCAGGTACATCGTACCGATCAGCCGCACGTCCGACTGGTCGTCCCAGTCTATTACCGGCCGTGTCAGGTGGCTGTAGCTACCGCTTACCCACCAGTTCGGGGCCGAGTAGTAGATGCCTGCGGCCATGTCGAACTTCATGCCCGACTTGCTACCTGTCGGTATGGCCGGGTCGTTGGCATCGTGGTACTCATCGCCCATCTGGCTGAGGTTGACGCTATCCCCTTTGAATCCTACGTTTACGAACCCCAGGTCTATACCGACGCTCAAGTACCCTTTGCCAACCTTGTGACGATAGGCATACTGCACGTAGAGCGCCTGATTGGTGTATAGACCGAACCGATCGTTCATAAACCGGATTCCTGCACCATGTCTTGTCTTGCCTATCAGGAACGGAGAGCTAAAGCTGAACCAGGTGGTCATGGGCGCGTTCGTGATGTCCACAAATTGCATGCGGTGCATACCCGCTACGCGCATTAGGTCTCCGTCTCCCGCCGCTGCAGGATTATAGGCATTTTGCAAATACATATACTGCCCCATTTGTGGATCGAACTGTGCACGCACAGCGGCCACGGCCATCAAGCCAACCAGTAGAACAATATATCGCTTCACAAATCAATTTTCAATTTTCAATATCTTTTGTCTTTCGACTAACGACTAACGACCAACGACTCTCTTAATATTCCTCTTCGTCAAAGAAGAAATCGTCGCGGTCCGGATAGTCCGGCCATATATCTTCTATGCTTTCGTATATCTCGTCTTCGTCCTCAAGTTCCTGCAAATTTTCGATCACTTCCATCGGAGCACCTATACGATTCGCGTAGTCCAAAAGCTCTTCTTTCGTTGCAGGCCAAGGAGCGTCCTCAATCTTCGAAGCTAATTCCAGCGTCCAATACATAGTTTCAACATGGGCACACGCCCGTTATTATTTGTTCATTATCAATTAGTTATACGACAGCACAAAGCTGCAAGCACACGACAAAAAGCCCGCTAACGGACGCTTTTTATCGAAATTATCGTGCAAAAGTAGTAAAAAGTTTCGAATTGAGCAAATTTTTTTGCAACTTTTTTCATTTTTTCTGCATTTTTTGCCAAATCGAGTTATCATTTTCAATTTTTACATTTTGCTGTTTTTTCCCAAATTTGCGGTTTTTCACCCCCTTTTCGGGCAAAATATTCTGCCAAAACGAACAAATAATCACTCAGTCGATTGACATATTGTACGATCCATTGGTCCGTTTCCTCCATCGCCAATATCCTGCGCTCCAGTCTGCGCGTTACGGTGCGGCATACATGTGCTCGGGCTACCGGTTCGCTGCCGGCCGGCAACACAAAGGCACGCACCAGTGGTGCCTCCTCCAGCATACGGTCGATCCATTGCTCCAGTTCGTGCACATCTTTCTCGTTGATCCACTCGCCCGGCGCCCCCGACAGGGCTGCGCCTATATTGAACAGCCGCTGCTGCACCCACTCCAGCTGATTGCTAATAGCTGAATGCTGAATGCTGACGGCTGACGGCCCACTGCTGACGGCTGCCCGCAGCAGTCCTATCCACGAGTTCAGTTCGTCGGCTGTGCCATAGGCTTCCAGCCTCAGATCGGTCTTGCTGACCCGCTCGCCGGTGGCCAGACTGGTCTGACCCCGATCGCCTGTTTTGGTATATATTGCCATACTGATAAACTAATAAACCTATCAACTAATAAACTAATAAACTACATCCTCAACTTATAATGCCGTTTCATATAGTGCGGATCGAAGAACACGAGTCCGAAGTGGTAAAAATCCATCGTCGTGCTTACTTCCTCGCGTTGGCCTATCTCGCGCCATGCTCGCGCCATCTGCTCCGAGTGGTGGATATCGTCCACGATGTAGATCGAGTGCGCTTGTGCCCGTTGGGCCAGATGGGTATAGTAGCGCATCGTAGCCTCGTAGGTATGGTTGGCATCCAGATAGGCGATATCAATCGGCGCTTCGTCGCCTAAACCTATTATATTTACGCGCGCGGGCGTACGTAAGAGCGTCTCGTCGATATTGCCTGGTACGGTTCGGATGTTGTCTATCTTGAGTCGGCGCCATACCTCGCGAGCTTGCTCCAGTAGGGCCTCGCTGCCCTCGTATGTGACTACGCTGTTGCGGCTGTCTGCCGCCGCCAGATAGGCCGTCGTGATACCGAGCGAGGTGCCGAGTTCCACGATCCGTAGCGGTCGTTGCTGCACGTGTCCCAGGTAGCAGACCAGCCGGAACAGCACCTGTCCCACTCGTGCTTGTTCCAGGCTTGTGGCGGCGATGTCGCATAGGCGTCGTTCCGTAGCCTCCGGCTCGCCCTCTACGGTCCTGCCGCCCGTGCCGTAGTCCACCACGCGTATCGTCTCTCTCGATCGAAGCAGTCGGCGTCGCTGCTGCTCTATATCATTCCAGCAGTAGTAGCGGTTCTGGTCATAGATGAGCATCCTGACCAGGTAGAACAGATAGGGCGAGTGGATCCCTTCTCCACCCGTATTCCAGGACGTAAACAAGTGTCTGAGATACGTCCCCGCGCGATATAGCTGCTCACGAAGCGTCATAATGCGCTGCAAAGGTACAAAAAAAAATCGAGATACACAAAAAAAATCGCCCGTGAGAGCG
>DFGU01000051.1:0-1637 GCA_002371785.1 Bacteroidales bacterium UBA3742 | reverse complement strand
GCGGTCTTACAGCCGCGAGCGGTCTTTATTCTTTCAGCGTAGCGGTCTATCAACCTCGAAGTTTATCATATTCGAGGTTGAAGATGTACTGGTAGAAGGTCTTCTTGCCCCTTTCCCGATGATGCGCCACGTATAGGGGGTTATTCTTCTAAGCATTTCCTATCCAGTAGGAAATCGAAAACACCTATGCGAAGTACGCCTTCGCTATTGTAAAATTTGCCACCATACTCACCGGAGATGATGACTTTGCGGAAGCTGTCGTTGATTTTGAGTAATGGGCGTTGCTCTTGCTGCATTTTGTCCGAATCGGGCATCATGTATGCGGATTGAATATAGATACGTTGTGAACCACGGTTAATAACGTAATCCACTTCCAATTTCTTATATTCTATTTCCCCATCTGCATTCTTCTCCCAAACCTTGACTAGTCCTACATCGACTGTATATCCGCGTGCGCATAATTCATTATAAAGCACATTTTCCATCATGTGGCTAAACTCTATCTGGCGAAAACCGAGGATGGCATTGCGAATACCCGGGTCTTCGTAATAGTATTTACAGTCTGCGCCAATATACTTACGACCTTTGATATCATATCGTTCGGCTTCGCTTATGATGAAGGCATCTTTGAGGAGCTCTATGTACTTTGCGATAGTATGTGTTGAAATTTTAATATCCGTAACAGATTTGAAGGTGTTAGCAATTTTAGCGGGGTTAACAGCAGAACCCATAGCCGAAGCGAGTACTTGGAAAACCTGTTCCAAGCCTTCTTCGTTTTGAAGGTGGTTTCGCTCGATGATATCCTTGAGATAGATAGTGCGATAGATGTCCCTGAGATAGTCTTGTTTTGCTTCTGGCGAAGGAAGATTAACCACAGCAGGGAGACCACCATAGATATAATACTGCTCCAAGGCATCTCGTTTCTCGCCACCGACGGCTTCGAAGTATTCCGCGAAACTCAACGGGCGTACGCGTATCTCCCACCCACGACCGCGAAACTCGGTAACGACGTCTTTACTTAGGAATTTGGAGTTGCTGCCTGAAACGTACGCTTCCACATTTGGCATGTGACCAAGGCTGAGCAGAACCCCGACAAAATCATTGACTAGTTGCACCTCATCCAGAATGATGTATGTCTTTTGACCGTCATCAACAATATGCTTGCCTATATATTCCAATAACCGATCAGGGTTGAGGAGACGTTTGTTCCGCATATCATCCAACGCCAAACCGATAATATGGTTCGGCTGCACACCTTGTGAAAGAAGGTAGTTGCGGAAGATCGTAAAAAGCAGATAAGACTTACCGCATCGACGAATACCGGTGATGATTTTAATCATACCATTTCCATCGGCATAAATCAACTTTTGGAGATATAAATCACGCTTAAACTCCATAAATCATAGCATTTTTCGTTGAATACTCAATAAAATTTGCTGCAAATTTACAACAAAATAATCAATTGTGCAAATAATTACTCAATTTTATTGCATTTTTACTCAATTCTGTTGCAATTTTTACTCAAATCTACCAGAAAATTTACTCAAATCCACACAAAAAAAATCGACACTCGCAAGAAAATGTCGATTTTTTTTGTACAGACCGGCTCTTACAGAGCCTAAAAGAGTAAAGACCGC
>DFGU01000052.1:6487-10339 GCA_002371785.1 Bacteroidales bacterium UBA3742 | reverse complement strand
CTTGCGAGCGATGTGCTCCGCAAGCAGCAAAGAGCAGCGCTACCACTGCCGATGCCAGTATAAACAGATACTTCTTCATAATGCCTTAGAATCCATAATTAAGTGACTTAATAACACCTGCAGCTTCCAGGGCCTTGCGCAGTTCGTCTTTCTGTACGGAAACCACGATGCCTACCTTATAGACCTTGTCCACCTTCATCTGCTCCTCCGTGCCGGGCACGATGGAGATGTACTTGCGATACTCACCGTTGGAGGCAAAGAAATGGTTGAAGAAATCTTCGTACTCCATCTCTGCACCCGGTTCACGTACCAGCGCACGCTGACCTACGCAGCCGTCGCCACCTACGAATCCCTTGAAAATCACGCCATGTACGGCATTGCGCGGACAAGCCTCCAGGGCAGCTTTCAACTTCTTGTTGTAGGTCCAAACTCGTACCAGATAGGTACCTTGCACCCCGTTGCCGGCGCATTGAATCTCGTAGCGAAACTCATCCATCTCGCGCTGGGCTTTGGGTTTTGCATCAACGGTAGCCACTGCGGCTGTCACCATCAATACCAGAATGAAAAGCAATTTCTTTTTCATAATAACAATATTTGAGTGTATTTTTTTCAGTCTAAAGTCGGCTTTTTTCTTTCGACTATTTACCGGAGTGCCCGGAGGCACCTTTCGACTATTTTTTTATTAAAATTCTAAAGGCGTCTGCTACGCGCTTGACGGGTAGCAGTTCTATCTTGAGTCCGCTGAGTGCCACTTTCTGTCCGGCCGGAATTATAATACGGCGGAAGCCCAGTTTCTCGGCCTCGCGGATACGTTGCTCCAGTCGGGCTACGGGACGTATCTCACCCGCCAGGCCCACCTCGCCCGTGAGACAGGTGTCAGGATCCAGCGGTATATCCATGTTCGACGACAGCACCGCCGCCATCACGCCCAGATCGATAGCCGGGTCGTTGACGCGCAGTCCGCCGGCTATGTTGAGGAACACGTCCTTTTGCAGCAATTTAAACCCTACCCGCTTCTCCAGCACGGCCAACAGCATGTTCAATCGGCGTCCGTCGAAACCCGTCGAAGAGCGTTGCGGCGTACCGTAAGCGGCACTGCTCACCAGCGCTTGCACCTCGATCAGGAAGGGTCGCATACCCTCCACAGCCGCCGAGATAGCGATGCCCGATAGTCCTTCGCGGGCGGTGGACAGCAGCAGTTCCGAGGGGTTGGTCACCTCGCGCAAACCGTCCTGACGCATCTCGTAGATACCTATCTCGGAGGTGGAGCCAAAGCGGTTTTTCTGCGCCCGCAGCACGCGATACATATGTTGCTGGTCACCCTCGAACTGCAGCACCGTGTCCACGATATGCTCCAGCACTTTCGGTCCGGCCAACGAGCCCTCCTTGGTAATATGCCCCACGATGATAAAGGGTATGTTGCGCGACTTGGCGAAGTCCAAAATACGCGTGGCGCACTCCCTCACCT
Source organism: Bacteroidales bacterium UBA3742 (assembly GCA_002371785.1). Classification (GTDB taxonomy): domain Bacteria; phylum Bacteroidota; class Bacteroidia; order Bacteroidales; family Paludibacteraceae; genus Colicola. The sequence goes on along the minus strand of DFGU01000052.1, from coordinate 8,871 downwards.
GCGAGAGGCTGCCTACCGACGACTCGATAGCTTCCGTACCGATGGTCTGGATCGAATCCACTACCACCAGCTCGGGCTGCAGTTCGGTCGCATAGTCGAAGATACGCTCCAGCGAGGTCTCCGAGCAGATGAAGAGGTTCTCGGGCTTTCCGGCCAGGCGCTCGGCGCGCAGCTTCAGCTGGCGTACGCTCTCCTCGCCGCTTGCGTATAGGGTGCGATGGTCACGGAGTTGTAGCAGGACTTGCAAGGCCAGGGTCGATTTACCGATACCCGGTTCACCGCCCAGTAGCACCAGGCTACCCGGCACCAGTCCACCACCCAGCACACGGTTCAGTTCACCGTTATGCATGTCAATGCGCATCTCCTCCGTGGCGACCACTTCCTGCAAACGCATGGGTTTGCTATCGCCCACCCGCCTGCTTTCGACTTTGAGCGAAGCGGTCTTTCGACTTTCGACTACTTCCTCCTCATACGTTCCCCACTCGCCGCACACTGGACAGCGTCCCAATAGCTGCGGCGCTTTTGCACCACAGTTGCTACATACATATTGTACACTTTGCTTTGCCATCCTTTTCTAACGACTAACGACTAACGACCAACGACTAACGACTAAAACTCTATCTTCTCTCCTTCGTGGGCCAGTTGGGTATTCTCGAATACGGGCTTCGCCTCGTTGAGAAACAGTTCATGGTCATCCACACGGGCACTATAGTGGCCCAGCAGCAGACGACCCACTTCGGCCTTTTGCGCGATGGTAGCGGCCTGTTCGGCCGTGGAATGCATCACGTTGTGGCAGAGGTGCAGGTGTTCGTTCAGATAGGTGGACTCGTGGTAGAGCATATCCACCCCACGTATCTGATCCAGGAACGTCTCGGTATAGCGGGTGTCGGAGCAGTAGGCGTAGCGCTTGTGCGGCACACGTACATAGCCACCTTCGCCATCGGGCTGACGGTGTATCTCGCTGAAAAGAAAACCGCAGCAGGGCACCGAGTGCTTGAGCGGGATAGTCTCCACCATGACGGTGCGGTCCTCAAAGATCACCTCCCTTTTGCGGGGGTTGATCGGATGGAAGACGATGTCGTAGCTATACTCCTCGCCGAAGTAGCTGAGCCACGGACGCAGGAGCGTCTCCAGGTCGGCATGCGCATAGATATGCATGGGTTGGAGGCGGTGCTGCATGGAGAGCGTGGAGAGCAGACCGATCAGTCCGTAGCAGTGGTCGCCATGCAGGTGGGAGATGAAGATATTGTACAGACGGGACGTCCGTACGCCCAACCGCGCAATATGCAGTTGGGTCCCCTCGCCGCAGTCGATCAAAAACGACTTATCGCACAGGTCCAGTACTTGCCCCGAGGGCGAGTTCTGGAACGTCGGCCGTGCACTGCCGCACCCTAATATGGTAAGCGTTGCTTTATTCACTGCTTTCGACTTTCGACTTTTGACTTTCGACTTTTGATTCCTCTACTCCTTTACTCCTCTCAGCTTCTGGCGAATAGCCTCGCCCAGCGCTGATTTGCGTTCGATATGCTCCAGTACGGCCTGTACGAACGAGTTGCTCTCAAAGCTACCGCGTACGTGCTCGAAGTCGGCCTCACGCTGACGGCTGTCGCCATCGGCACCGAAGCCGGTCTGGCTATTCAGGTCAAACTCCTTGCGGGCATCGTTATAGACCATGCGGTCCAGATCCACGACGGCCTGTTGCCACTCATCTACGGTGCGCAGCACTTGCTCCAGGCTTACCTGCTCGTACGTGCAACCCCATATCTGCTCCAGTTTCTCCAGGGCCCAGGTCCACTCGTAGGAGTAGTAGTGGGCATGCATCTCGGCGAAGCGTTGACGGATGTCGTCCAGCGTGAGCTTGCCTGCCTCTATATCGTTGAGCAGACGCGTCACTTCGCTCAGCGGTGCGAGCAGTCCGGCCAGGTCGGCCCAGTCGCCCGTACCGATCTCGGTGTCGGGACGCAGCGCACGGCGTACGTCGTCCATCGTCTTCAGCTCGGCTTTCTCCAGACGCGAGATGAGCGAGTTGCCCAAGAATTTTTGAATGCCTATCGTGTAGAGTGCCTTACCATGCTGCAGCGAGCTGTTGCGGATCTTGCAGTTGTGGTAGCCGAACACCTCGGTGTTGGCGCCACCCAGCTGCTCGAGCTCCAGCAGCACGTCGCGTCCGTGCCACATCTTTTGCACCGTATAGGGCGATAGCAGGTTGAAGTTGATCTGGTCGAGCTTGTCGGGATCCTTGCGGTTGTCACGTTTCGGCCATTTCTGCGCGTCACGTATCGTACCTACGGTGCGCAAGTTGGCGCCCGGTACGAGATACGACTCCGACTGATTCTCAATGAGGTAGGAGAAGGGCAGTTCGGAGGTGTCGGCATGGTGGGTAT
>DFGU01000052.1:0-6274 GCA_002371785.1 Bacteroidales bacterium UBA3742 | reverse complement strand
GAACGAGAACATACCGGCGATGAGCAGGGTCGATTTATGGTGGGTCACGGTGTACGGACCGGCAAATATCGCGCAGGCCTCGCCGTGCATACCTTGGCAGTTACTAAAGAACAGACTCTCGCCGGCCGAGTAGTGCTTGTCGAAGATACATCCTTGGCCTACGAAGCACTTATCCACCAGCGTCGAGTCGCCGATCGACACACCGCTGCAGATGATGAAGTCGGTGCACTTGACGCCCGAACCCAGTTTGACGGGAGCGGCGGCGTTGGATTGCACCGTACCGTTCTTCAGTCGGCTGACGCCCGAGAGCACGGCATGGTCGCCGATGCGGGTGTTCTTGATCGTTCCGCAGTTGAGGATGCGCACGTTCTCGCCTATCTCGCCCATCGTGGAGCGCTGACGATCGGCGTACTCGTCAATCATCCGTTCCAGCGTGCTGATCAGTGTCGGACGGTGACGGTAGAGCGTCATGACGTATGCCAGGCTGGCGGTAAGGCGGTCGAAGATAGGTATCTCACGTCCCCCACCCTCGTTCATCACGGCTACGCGTACGCCATTACCGAATGTCGTCTCACCGTCCACGAGGATAGCGTTGATATTCTCGATACACGTACCGCGTCCGATGCGGTAGTTGGCGATATAGTTGTTGATATTGTAGAGTCGCACATCGTCGCCCAGCTCTACGTTGTGGAGCATGGCGTGGTAGATGCCGGCATCTACGGTGATGCCACCGGGCAGTTCGAATGCGCCCTCAAAGCGACCCATCTTGACGGTACCGGAGAAGCGCACCTCGCGTACGCGGTCGGCCGAGAAACCTTCGCGTACCAGCACCTTGCTCCAGTCCTGCGCATAGCAGCCCTGCTGACGCAACTGTTGCTGCTCGATATCGGTTAGTTGACGGTATTCCATATATTAGGAAGCGTAAATACGAGTAAATACTTGTTTGGTATAGGCCGGGAAGTCGGTATTCATCAGCCAAGCGTAGTAGCTGGGGTCGCGACGGAAGACGTCACGCACGCGCAGCCCTTTGTGCTTGCCGAAGTTGAAGACCTCCACGCCGTCCTTGTCGTAGGCGATACGTCCCGCGAAGTCGGCGTACTGCTGTTCGCCGCGGGTGTACGCGTCCAGTTCGGCCACCGTATCCGGCACGTCGGGATAGCGCTCCAACTGGGCCAGCAGCACCTCGTAGGTCGCCATCGTGTCGGCCTGTGCCGAGTGGGCATCGTCCAGGTTCTTGCCGCAGTAGAACTTATACGCCGCCGTCAAGTTGCGCGGTTCGTTCTTGCGGAAGATCTGGAAGGCATCGATGAGTTTCTTGCTCCTCAGGTCCACCTGCACCTTGGCGCGCAGCATTTCCTCGGCCAGCAGGGGCACGTCGAAGAAATTGCTGTTGTAGCCGGCCAGGTCGCTGTCGGCGATGACCTGTGCGATCTCCGGAGCTATCGCCTCGAAGCGGGGACAATCCTTCACGTCCTCGTCGTAGATGCCATGCACCGCTGAAGCCTCTTCGGGGATATGCATACCCGGATTGACGCGCAGGGTCTTGCCCTCGGCGTTACCGTTGGGGAAGACCTTGTAGTAGCTGATCTCTACGATGCGGTCGGTACCTATGTTGACGCCGGTAGTCTCCAGATCAAAGAAGACCAGCGGCCGTTCCAGTTTCAGTTTCATTTTTGTATTTGTCTAACGACTAACGACTAATGACTAACGACTAATGACTAACGACTAATGTCTAACGACTAACGACCAACGACCAACGACCGTTAGTCATTCAGCAGCATCGGCATGAGCAGCATGAGCAGCTCCTGGTTCTCGGGTTCTTCACTCGGCAGGATCAGTCCGGCGCGAGCAGGATCAGCCAGGCGGATCAGCACGTCGTCGGAGGTCACAGCCTGCAGGATGTCGATCAGGAACGGCGCCTTGAATCCGATAGCCATCGGCGTACCGTTGTAGCTGCATGCGATGGTCTCTTCGGCGGAAGTCGAGAAGTCAATATCCTGTGCCGAGATCTTGATGGTGTTCTCGCTCAGCGCCAGTTTCAGCAGCGACGTACCCGAGTTAGCAAAAACGGCTACACGCTTGCAGGCGTTGACGATCGTCTGACGATCTACGGTCACCTCGTTCTGGTTGATCTGCGGGATCACGGCGTTGTAGTTGGGGTAACGTCCCTCGATCTGACGGCACACGATCTCGGTGCGACCGAAGGTGAAGCGGGCGTTCTTCTGACCGAAGCGGATCACGGCCTCGTCCTCCTCCTTACCCAGGATGGCACGCAGGATGGTAGCCGGCTTCTTCGGCAGGATAAAGCTCTGCGGAGCTACACCCTTAATGTCGCGGTTGATGTAACGAACCAGTCGCTGTGCATCAGTAGCGACGAGGGTCAGCTGCTCCTCGTTCAGGTCGAACAATATACCGTTCATCACCGGACGCAACTCGTCGTCAGCGGTGCAGAATATCGTCTTGTTGATAGCATCCAGCAGGGTCTGTGCCGGCATAGCGAAGCGGTTCACGTCCTGCTCCTCAGCAGGCATCTCGGGATACTCACGTCCGGCTACGCCTACAAACGAGTACGTACCGTTCGACGAGGTGATGTTTACGCCGAAGTTCTGGTCGTCGATGTCGAAGCTCAGCGGCTGCTCCGAGAACTCCTTGAGCGTGTCGAGCAGCAGCTTGGCGCCGCTGGCTACCTTACCTTCGCCCTGTGCGTTCTCTACGTCCAGCGAGGTACGGATCGTCGTCTCGCCGTCGGAAGCGGTCAGGGTCAGTACGTTGCCCTGCAGGTCAAACAATACATCTTCGAGGATGGCGAGGCTGTTCTTCGCCATGATAACACGGTTCACTGCCTGCAACTGTGCAAACAATTTCGAACTGGAAACATTAAATTTCATATGCGTAATTCTTTTAAGTTATTATATGCGTGTTTATCGTCTAAATATAATTTAGCGTGCAAATTTACAACAAAATAATCAATTGTGCAAATAATTAGGGCAAAAAAAGTAAAATTGCGTGCATTTTTATAATTTTTTGGACTAATTAGGTGCCGGTTGCAGGATACTGCGACCGTAAATTCGGGGGGCGGAGCGTCCTTCCGCTTTCGGAAGGAGCGGCCTCCGCCTAGGATGGTACAAAGGGGAAGGGGCGTGCCGAATGTACGATTCCAATTTCCCCCGGCAAATAAAATTGCATAAATGCAAAAAAAATCGCCCGTTTGAGCGATTTTTTGTATTATGTTTTGTATCCGCCTATGCATGGCGGATCTATCTTCCCCACAGAGAGACCAGATAGAGCACCTTTCATATATCGACTTTCAACCAATTATCCATGACATTCTCCTTTCCCCGCATACACCTCTTTTCCTTTAGCCTCCAATGGATGCTCAATGGATGCTGAATGGGTGCTCAATGGGTGCTCAACGTATGCTCAATATATGCTGAATATATCCTCAATATATCCTCAATATATGCTCAATATATGCTTCATACTTTCACAAAGCGCCAATAGAACCATGATTACATAAAAAAAGAATCGACACTCACAAGGAAATGTCGATTCTTTTATCCCAATATATCTTTTCGGAAACTACTCCCCTACTTCCGTTCCATGTACCGTATAGACCTTATCACCTATCCGGATCAACAGCTGCCCGTTGCGGAGAATCTTCTGCGCCGCAGGTACAACTAACGTCTGGTCTATCGCATCATGTCGTTGCGGGTAACGGAAGGTACCATAGATGGTATATTCCCAACTAGGATTGCTTAACTCCAACCTATACAGTCCCTCTTCCGTCAGCGTAACGGTCAACTCGTTTCGGAAGGACTGCGTCCGCTGTACACGGTTGAATGCCGGCACCGACGCTTCTCCCTCACTCAGACTCAAGGCCATCATAATTTCCTCTCCCGAGTTATCCCGAATCGTCAGTTCATCACCCTTGAGCGTTGCAATCACTTGGTTCGGATCCACAGGATCAACGGTCGAAGAACCCGAGTCGTCTTGCGCATACAGAGGGATAGTGTCACTGTCTTGTGTACCGACACGCCTTAAGTACTGATAATAAGTAATCGGTCCCTCATCGCCGCCATAAGCGATATATTCCCATTCCATCAGATTGCCGGTAAGTTGGTGAATAGTAATGGTAGAGAAGCCTCCTTCAGCAGGATCGCTCGGCTTCTGCTGAATGGTAAACATATTCTCGACCCATAGATTCCATGTCGTTGGGCCCTTCGGGGTTAATACATAGTGTTTCGGGGTGTAATAGCATGTCGGACAAACAATCAGCAGTGTGCTGTCGTCAAAATTATAAGTAGGGCTATCATTCACATCCCGCGTTCTTGAGAGATATTCAATCTCGCCATGCTCGTTATAATCGTTACCGCTAAGAGTTTCTTTGTACACTTGCCATGTGCCGATTATCTTTTTTTTCTCATCCTGAGTGCTGTACTCACATCCATATTGCTCTCCCAAATCAGATGTATATATATGTTCGCCGTTTTTGTACGCGCAGAGGAGTGTGTAAACGCCTATATCTGCCGGAACAGTAGGAACAACGGCTAAACCCATCGGTGTTTCCGGAGAGCCGACCCCTTCTATCCATCGGATAGGGGAATAGTATTCAGAATTTTCATAAAACTTAACGCCTATGATGAAAATTCTCGGACTTCCATTACTAATTGCTTGTACTACACCTTGGTAATCTTCTCCAAATCCACCGACCCACAGATTAGACAAAGTGTCTCCTACTTGTGCGTTAAACGCATAAATCAAATATTCATGCGTACTACCTGACGGAATATAATAGATGTTCGCATTGTTATCCTCACGAAAAGCTCCGCAATAAGGATAATCTTTGTCAGAAGCCAATTTTACATATTGTTTACCATTGATGATGGTATCTGTGGAAAGAAAATACTTGAATGTATTATATCCTCCTGGCCAGGAGAAAGTCTCATGCCAAACATTCCACTCATCGCATAGAGAAGGGAGAGTATGTCTGTTGTATTCACAGCCTACTTTTTCATTCCAATATGGGTCTGCATACACCTTTTCACCATTCTTGTAGGCGCATAGAGTTAGCAGCCCCGGACCTCCTGCACAATCAAAAGGACACTCGTAACTTAGCGGACCGCCAAACTGGAAGCCTACACCTTCCAGCCAGACCAATTCGGCATACATAATTTCCGATGTGTCGTTTATCGCGGCGTATGAATAAACGGATTGCCACTCAAAACCTATGGTGAATTTTCTTGGCGTAGTGGATTCTATATTAACAACTGTCGCACTCTTGATAATGAAACGATCGATTTCGTTCGCCCCGAACCACAGATTCTCTAAACTGTCCCCCACTTGCGCATTAAAGGCATAAAGCAGATATTCGTTTGTGCTATGATTCGGCACATAGTAGATGTCGGCATTCGTTCCTTCACGCATAGCACCTTTATATATTCCGTCTTGCTCTAATTTCACATAACGCGTCGCATTGATTATAGTATCCGTGGTCAAACGGAAATGCAACGTGCTGAAACTTTCATAGTCTGGTCCTAAAGCAGCCAGGTGCTCCAGTACATTCCACTCATCGCAGAGGGAAGGAAGTTGTGATGTCTGGTCTGTCTCAATATGGCTCACTTGGATGTAGTCATAACTGCCATGCGCGAACGGAATGCCGGAAACGGTTGCCTTTGTGCCCAATTGGATTGTATCCAGATACTCAATCAGTTGTCCGTCATCCGTTACCAGATAATACGTTTTGTCGCTTGTTACCAGCACAATCGTCAGGCAGGGCGGACATATTTCGTCCGGTTCGCAAGGAAAACCTTCAGCTTGGAATGTTCCGTTTACTTCAATCCATGGTTCGGTTAATGTACGAACGGACGGCATACACCAATTGCTTGCCTCATTGGCCATCCACCCGCTGCTTACTATCGCAAGCATGAGCGTAAAAATCATTCTTTTCATAGTATTGCTATATTTTGTAGTTTCTCTTGTAATTGTCCGCCGGAAACGCCTAATTTCTTGGCGGTTAGATCTTTTAGTTTACCGATACTCTTCGGCGAACAGTTCAGCATCTCCGCGATCTCCTTATGACTTAGTCCGATCAGTACCAGCACGCAAATCCGCACGTCCTGTTCGTTCAATTCCTGTGCCTGCAAAGTGCTTGCCAGCCCGTGAAAACGCTTATCGATTTGTAGGCACAAGGCCGCAAAATCGTCCCAAGCCAATTCCTGCCGAATATCCTGCGCTTCTTGCAGTTGTCGAATATTTTGCGCCAACTCCTTTCGTC
>DFGU01000046.1:13939-18935 GCA_002371785.1 Bacteroidales bacterium UBA3742 | reverse complement strand
AGACAAAGGGCGCCGGATCCGATCCCGCGGAATACGAAGAAAGCACATCTCCGCGCTTACTCGCGGAGAAGGGAACGGCGTCGGAACAAGCTTGCAAGACCGAAACGCACTAGGCGCGTTTAACTTGCCGCTGTTCCTCCTTTCCCCACGAAGTATCACTACGTTAGCACATCGAGGGGGCTCCTGGCAAGGAGAAGCCGGTCTGACAGCCGGAGCACGGGACAAATAGGAAACCGGATAATATCCGTAATAAGAGACAAACGTTTTCTACGATGCCCTCTCAATAACAAGAACAACCGCCACCCTCATCTTCGAGAATGGCGGCATGATAGAGAATCGATAAATCTTTATCTCAACTCTTGGCCGGTGACGGTGTAGGTGCGGTCACCACGCTGGATGAGGATTTGGCCGTTGCGGAGGAGCTTATGAGCTTTGGTATTGACGTTGATATCTTCAGTTCCTTGCTCATCGCCAGTAGTAAACGAGACGGATTTTTGATCAAGCGTATTACCATTATTATCTTTGGAAGTTATTGTCAAAACATAAGACTGTCCTTCTTCAAGTCCGGTAACGGTAAACGAGAAGCCTGCAGTTTGCGTTTGTTGCGGTATGTCACGTCCCGGAGCATGGAAGACGATAGAAATCAACTGTCCTTGTGCATTAAAGACTAGCGTACAGATAATGTTGCCGGACTTGTCTTTAATAACAAGTTCGTAGGTCTCTGCACCAGAGACGGAAGGCCAAACAACTTCAGCAGCATTGGCTTCAGGTATGACAACCAGATCAGTAGTTTCCGTTGTCATGGCACTTAATGGACGAACATCGTACAACCCCCATGTGTCGTGCATTTTATAAGTTTCCAAATATTCAGCAGGAACATAAACGATTGTGCTGTAGTCTACACCTAAAAGCGCATTGTAATTAACAGTTGGTGGGCGTTGGCTATAACAAGTAATAGATTCGATGGCTATGCCACCTTTAAATGCTTCAGAATCCAAAAGTTTAACAGAGGATCCTAGAATGACATTCTTTAAATAGTTACAATCTTCAAATGCCTCTCTTCCTACTATTGTGACATCATTGCCAATAGTCAGCGACTCTATGACTCTGACGTTGTAGGTATAGTAGTCCGAGAGGGCTCCTTGGCCGATAATAGTCAGGGCCATGGTCGTTGTGTCCAATGTCCATGTGAGTGCACTATCCTTACCACATTTTCCTGTAAGCAAATAATCAAAGATAACTTCCATAGTTGTGTCTTGTGTCAACACAATCGTACGCGGGTTCTCAGTATTACCATCTGCCCAACTAATAAACTGATAACCTAAAAATGGAATAGCTGTAATGACATTATCACATGCAGAAATCACTTCAGGAATAGTAACATATCCCATATTAGAATGCTTAACTGCAATAGTATACGGAGATATGGCGTACTTTACTCGACTATCATTATTTAATAATTCGCGAATACGATCTAAATCTCCACAAGTAGCATAAATATCGGTCAAATTGGTACAATCACGGAATACATCTTCTCCAATGCTTGTGACGCTGTTTCCTATTGTCACAGAGGTTAAACCCGAACAACCCAAGAACGCTCCACCAGATATAGACTCTATACCATCAGGAATAGCATACGTTCCGGAATATAGAGTAGGCATGTATGCAAACACATGATCATTATAAACAGGCGCAGTCAAACCGGTGCACCGATTGAAAGCACTATTACCAATGTATATGACGCTATTAGGAATTCTCAGAGAGGTCAAACCGGTGCAATTCCAGAAAGCGGAATTTCCAATACTTGTGACGCTATTTGGAATTTCAATAGAGGTCAAACCGGTGCAATTCCAGAAAGCGGAATTTCCAATACTTGTGACGCTATTTGGAATTTCAATAGAGGTCAAACCGGTGCAACCTCTGAAAGCGAAATTTCCAATACTTGTGACGCTATTCGGAATGGTCATAGAAGTCAAACCGGTGCAACCTGAGAAAGCATAATCTCCTATATGGGAAACCGAATCTAAAACAACTATGTTGTTTATACTACCTCTAATCATATGCCATGGCCATAATGCAAAATGACAATAATCATTCATAGGTCCCTTACCTCTGATTGTCAATGTCCCCTCTGAGAATGACCATGTAACATTTTTACCACATTTATTATCCCATGGAACTTCTGTGTCTTCAAGTATAGTAATAGTTCCTTGTACAAATTCCGTCAGACCATTGTAATTTTGAAGTCTTGCGATGATTTTTACTTTATATCCGCGTTTTACCTCACGATCGACTCTACCCCTCCACACTATAGCCATCGCATCTGAATCAGAGTCAAAGGTGTACGCATCTTTATCTGCAACGTACAGAGACTGATGCATATAGGTGGTAGTCGAATAACTTTCATCTAAAGAGATGACATATCCTGTTATTTCGTAATATTCAGTTGTTATCTCTTTATTATTCAGAGACTTACACATTTCGCCCGCTTCAGCTACGGAGATAATAGTAGTGTCATTCGCTTTAATCCCCATACAACTAATAGTTGTAACAAGGAAAAGAATAAAAAGTTTTCTCATATTCAGTATGTATTTTAATAATTAGATTTTAGACGGTGTGATTTAACAAATTCTGGATGTTGTTTAAGAAAATCATAATAGACATCTATTATCGTTTCATAATCAAATCCCATATAACTTAGATGATATGAATTTATAGCAAGTTTATTTTTATCCTTATCATAATATATCCATTTATCCTTTGTTTTAGGGAATTTATAACCTATCGTGTTTAAAAAGTTAAGCATAAGATTTCCAGTCTCATCTATAGTATTAGAGAAGCCACAACATACAAATATATCAGCATCTAAATTGACAATTTGATTTTTAAGAAACTTTTTGTCTTCTTTGATAGCAGTTTCAAGCGTGTAATTGTCACAGCGCGCTTCTCCTACTTCTTTCTTGCAATTGATACGTGCAAATATTGTTTTATCTATTACTTCCAAAATTGCAGCATCTGAAGTTTTTCTATCCGTTAAACCATCATAACATGCTTTACCTTGAGGAGTCGTATTTATCAGACCATACAATGTATATGCCAGATTTACATACAATCTACTTTCTCTCTGAAAACACATTTCACTTGGAGGGATATTTTCAGAACGATACCTAAATGATTCGCTCCTAACATCCCATGCTTCATTACCACCAGTATTTTGATCCTTAGTTAGGAATAGTATGCGGAGTGGAGCCTCATTCCACATTTTATTTTCATCTCCGCCATGTTTTCTCTCCCAACGAAAAAATGCTCCGTCATCATTTTTACAAGGAGCAAACTCTCCTTTATTCATAATGCCATCAAGAGCAAAATACGCTCCAAGATTTTGGCATTTCGGATAAAGAGGTTTGTTCTTTTTTACGTAATCAGTGCGCCATTCTTCAAGAATACGCTCGTTTATTCCAACATAGTCTTTCATGATATTTTCCACAATCATTGTTTGGTATAGACATCAATTTTTAATATTCTTTATATTCACATATATACAAAAAAAGCGGGACTGCAATGTTGCTGTTCCGCTGATAGAGGCTCTGGTATTGCCTTTTGTTCCGAACAAACAACACTGAAGCCCACGCCGTATGTATAATATACACGAAATACGTGTACTAAGATACACACTATGGGCGCCTGGTGTCGCATTGTTTTGGAACAAGTGAATTTACCAGATTCCTATCAGCCAAAACAAAGCGCGTTAGACGCTTTTTGCTAATATGTCTGCGCAACGCTTTGCGCTTTGGTTGATCGGTCATATATGGCCGATACTATTTTTTTATAATCGGTCAAGCTTGGCCGATACAGTTTTTAATCGGTCATATATGGCCGATGCATAGATCCGGTTTTACGTCATGGATGGAGACGGAATTTCATTTTCGCTGCAAAGATACTACTATTTTTGGACATATGCAAATAAATTTGCAAAATAAATGAGAAAAAGAGATAATTGCCGCAAATATGAGACAAAAGTGCGCGATATTTCTCCGCGCTTACTCGCGGAGAAGGGGACGGCGTCGGAACAAGCTTGCAAGACCGAAACGCACTAAGCGCGTTTAACTTGCCGCTGTTCCTCCTTTCCCCACGAAGTATCACTACGTTAGCACATCGAGGGGGCCCCTGGCAAGGAGAAGCCGGTCTGACGGCCGGAGCACGGGACAAATAGCCAACGCGCGGCCCCGTACCCATATCGGCCCAAAGATACCGGCTTGGCCGGTCTGCATCGAAGGTAGGTACCCGCCGGAGGCAATGTTGCTCGCGAAATTAAAGAAAATATGCGCTTTTCGCGACCAATATACATGCCCACTCAATTAATAATAGTTTGATATATGCAAATTTATTTGCACATGTGATTTTTTTGAATTTGGAATCGTACCTTCGGCACGCCCCTTCAAAATAGATAAAACCATCCTAGGCGGAGGCCGCTCCTTCCGAAAGCGGAAGGACGCTCCGCCCTCCGGATTTACGTTCTTATCTCGCATAAATATGCTCGAACGATTATTACGCGTCTTCGCGCGAATGTGCAATGATTTCCTGCTAAAAATTCTTAGCTTGCGCACGATTTTTTCAAATACATTTGATTTTTACCGCCAAATCCTTGCATATTCCAAATTTTTGTAGTACCTTTGCAGCCGATTTTGAAATAGAGAACAGAATACAGAATAATATATGGCAAATTTTCAGAAACTGACCCCTCGTTCGGAGGACTACTCGAAGTGGTATAACGAGTTGGTGGTCAAGGCCGACCTGGCCGAGCAGAGTGCCGTACGCGGATGTATGGTGATCAAGCCTTATGGCTATGCAATATGGGAGACGATACAGCAGGAGCTGGATCGCCGATTCAAGCAGCAGGGTGTGAAGAATGCCTATTTCCCGCTACTGATCCCGAAATCGTTCCTGAGCCGTGAGGCCGAGCATGTGGAGGGCTTTGCCAAGGAGTGCGCCGTGG
>DFGU01000046.1:13454-13789 GCA_002371785.1 Bacteroidales bacterium UBA3742 | reverse complement strand
CCGACCTCGGAGACCATCATATGGTCCACCTACAAGAACTGGATCTCGTCGTATCGCGACCTGCCGATACTCTGCAACCAGTGGTGCAACGTGATGCGCTGGGAGATGCGTACGCGTCTGTTCCTGCGTACGGCCGAGTTCCTCTGGCAAGAGGGCCATACCGCCCATGCTACCAAGGAGGAGGCCGAGGACTATGCACGCCAGATGCTGGACGTATATGCCGACTTTGCCGAGAAGGTGATGGCTATCCCGGTAGTGAAGGGCGTCAAGTCGCCCAACGAGCGCTTTGCGGGTGCACTGAACACCTACTGTATCGAGGCTATGATGCAGGACGG
>DFGU01000046.1:2901-13406 GCA_002371785.1 Bacteroidales bacterium UBA3742 | reverse complement strand
ATGCAGGACGGCAAGGCCCTGCAGGCCGGTACGAGCCACTTCCTGGGTCAGAACTTCGCCAAGTCGTTCGACGTCAAGTTCCTGAGCAAGGAGAACAAACTGGAGTACGTATGGGCTACCTCGTGGGGCGTAAGTACCCGACTGATGGGTGCGCTCATCATGACCCACTCCGACGACAACGGACTCGTCCTGCCGCCTAACCTGGCGCCGACCCAGGTAGTCATCGTGCCGATCTATAAGAAGGAGGATCAGTTGGCCGCTCTGATGGAGAAACTGAATCCGATCGCTGACGAACTCAAAGCACTCGGCATCCGCGTCAAGGTGGACACCGACGATAAGTACACGCCGGGCTATAAGTTCGCCGACTATGAGCTGAAGGGCGTACCCGTACGTCTGGCTATGGGCGGACGCGACCTGGAGAACGGCACCATCGAGATAGCTCGTCGCGACACGATGGAGAAAGAGACCGTCAGCCTGGAGGGTATCGTAGCCCGCATCCAGAAGATGCTCGAGGATATCCAGCAGAATATCTACCAGAAAGCCCTCGACTTCCGCATCGCCAATACGCGCGAGGTCAACTCGTACGACGAGTTTAAGGAGGAGGTGAAGAAGGGTGGCTTCATCCTGGCCCACTGGGATGGTACGCCCGAGACCGAGGAGCAGATCAAGGCCGACACCAAGGCTACGATCCGTTGCATCCCGTTGGCCGACCTGCCGGGTCATCATAGCGAACCCGGTACGTGTATGGTCACCGGCAAGCCCTCGGCCGGCCGCGTGGTCTTTGCCCTCTCGTATTGATTTGGCACAGAATTTGTTGCGTTGCAGTCCGTAAGACCCACTATCGCATGAAACGACTGCTGTACATATTGTTCCTCGTATCGTCGGTGAGCACAACCGTGCTCGCTGGCGATTTTTTGGATCGTGAACTGATACATACCTACATGCGTTATGAACAGTTGCCGGACGGCGACAGCCTGATGCATGTCTATCACCACGACGTCTATATCTACCCGCCGCTTAAGTTCAAGAGCAAGCAGCAGGAGCGCTTCTACTGGCGCACGGTGCGCGACGTGAAGAAGACGCTGCCCTATGCGCGCAGCATCCGAAAGGACATTATCTATGCCGACAAGGAGTTGGCCAAACTGGAAACGCGACGCGAACAGAAGAAGTGGTTTCGCAAGTACGAGCGCGAACTGTTTCATAAGTACGAGGACGACTTCCGCGGCATGTATGCCTCGCAGGGCAAGATGCTCATGCTGCTACTCGACCGCGAGTGTCAGCACACCAGTTTCGAACTCATCGAGAAATACAAGAATAAATTTGTAGCGAATTTCTGGCAATTCGTTGCCAAGCTTTTCAAGAACGACCTCAAGGAGGAATACGATGCCGAGGACAAGGATCGTATCACCGAGCGGATCATCAACCTGGTCTCGGCCGGGCAACTCTAATTCCTTATTGTCCCTGCCCGCGCACGAGTACGCCCACGGTAAAGAACAATATCTTCACATCCAGCGCCAGCGACATATTCTCTACGTAGGCGATATCGCAGTTGAGGCGCTCCACCATCTTATCCATCGTATCCGTATAGCCGACGCGGATAGGTCCCCAACTGGTTAGTCCCGGTCGTACTTTATACAAGAGGCAGTAATAGGGCGCACGTTCCTCGATCTGACGAATGAAATAGGCGCGTTCGGGACGCGGTCCTACCAGCGACATGTCGCCCTGTAGGATGTTCCACATCTGGGGCAGTTCGTCCAGTCGATACCGACGCATCCAGCGTCCTACGGGCGTGATACGCGGGTCGTGGTCCGCACTCAGCTGCGGCGTCTCGCCTTCGGCATCGACAAACATGGTGCGGAACTTGAGGATGCGGAAGGGCAGGCCGTGCTTGCCGATACGCTCCTGGCGATACAATATCGGACCGCGACTGCTCAAGGCAACCAGCAATGCCAGCAAGGCATATAGCGGCGAGAGCAGCACCAGCGTCAGCAACGCTGCCACGATGTCAACCGCACGCTTGATACACAGGCCGGCGTCGCTCATCTTATGCTCCGTGATGCGCACCAGCGGCGGTGCTCCCACCTCATCGATACGTGCGGCACCGGTCAGGATGTCGTACAAGCGGGGACGTACGGCAATCTCCACCGACTTGGGGTAGAGCAACTTGATATAGTCGTATATCTCCTCCTCCTTAGCTTCCCGGGGCAGGTCGATGATGACCTCGTCCACCGTCTCGGCCTGCAACGCACGGGCTTCGTCCAACGAGTGGATAGTTTGCACGCGCTTCTTGCCGCGTCGGCGACTGAGCAGGGTGATGCTGAGGCGAGGGATATAGCTGACGACAAACTGCAGTCCGAAGAGCACGGCCAGCGAGACGAAGTAGCGATGGTAGTCATCTACCTGGTCGTCGATCACAATGGCGAAGAAAAAGACCGTACTGATGATAGCGGCCGAAGCCGAGGTGCGCCAAAGCTCACGCAGGATCGGTTTCTGTAACGGACGGAGGTAGTAGCCCGAGAGGTAATAGACCACGAGGCATACCAGCGGGTAGATCACCAGTGGCATGTAGAAATTAAACGCCGGGATCACCACCGTCTCCATGCTCAGTATCTTACCCTCATAGACCAGCCATCGGAAACCCAGAAAGAGCAGCCAGACCAGTTCGGCGGAGAACAGGTCGGCCAGCAAGTACCATATTTGTTGACGTCGTCTGAGGGTCATGGGCGTATGATTTGGAACGTGCCGTCTTGGCCGAGTTTGATGATGCTGCTGGGCTCGTGAGGCGTTTGGTCGTCGCGCCGGAAGCGGCAGACATAGTCTGCACCGGTGAGAATTGCCTCGTCGATCTCATCGTAGAAGCGCGCAGCGGGTTGACCGCTGATATTAGCGCTCGTGGAGACAATAGGCCGTTTCAGCCGTTGGCATAGGGCCTGACTGAAAGGCTCCGAGGTGATGCGTATGCCTATCGAACCGTCTGCGGCTACGAGGTTTTCGGCCAGGTTCTTCGCACCCGGATAGATAATGGTCAGCGGACGCTGCGGCGCGTCCTCGTCGTGGTCGGTGGCCTGCAGCAGGTCCCAGGCGATCTCCGGCACCTCCTGTACGTAGCCTTGCAGCTTACCCGGAGCGTCCAGGAGCACGAGCATCGACTTGCTGTCCTCGCGTTGCTTGAGCCGGTAGATACGTTGTACGGCCTCGGCGTTGGTAGCATCACAACCTATCCCCCATACCGTGTCGGTGGGATAGACGATGATGCCGCCTTGGCGCAGCGTCTCGAGTGCCTGAGCTATGTCGTCCGGTTCGTATCGCATCGCTATTTGTGTAAAAGGATGGCCATTGAGACCATCCTTTTGTCGAGAAGAGGCGACTCGAACGCCCGACCCCCACGTCCCGAACGTGGTGCGCTACCAACTGCGCTACTTCTCGTTCGCGTCAGCGAACGACCTCGTCCGCTTTCCGCTCTCTTTGGAATCTCTTTATAGTTCGTTAATTTTATGGTCATAAAGCAGGGTACCCCTCCCTCCTTTATTCCCGAAATTAATCTCCTATATTCGAGAATTCTCGTTTTTTTGTCGCTTTTTCAAAAAGCGGGTGCAAAGGTACTGCTTTTTTTTGATATACGCAAATTATTTTGCAGTTTTTTTGCGAAAAGTGCGTTTTCTTGGGGTTTGAGAGGGCGATTCGGCCTCTTTTGCGATGATTTCACGCACTTGTTGCTCGGTCAACGTGTCGGCTTTCGTGCCACGCGGCAGACGGTAGTTGGCCGTCGGCGTCTTGATATACGGACCGAACCGACCGTTGATAATCTGTATCTCGCCCCACTCCTGCAGCGGCATCTGTTGCTGGTTGTGCTTGTCCAGCAACTGTTGTGCCTCCTCTTGGGTGATCTGCAGCGGATCGATCTGCTTGGGGATGCTGATATAAGCATCCTGGTAACGCAGATACGGTCCGTACTTACCCTCGCCGACGATGACGGGCTCGCCATCTATCTCGCAGAGTGTATAGGGCAGGGCGTTCTTAAACAGTTCCAGGGCTTCCTTCAGCGTGATGGAGAAGATCGACTGGCCCTTCTTCAGGCTCGCAAATCTCGGCTTGCTGGTCTCGGCCGAACCCAGTTGTACGCAGGGCCCCATCTTGCTGATCTTGGCATAGACAGGTAGTCCGCTCTCGGGATCGGTACCCAGTTCGCGTCCGGCTATCTTGCCGCTCGGCACGGAGCTGAGCATGGGCTGGAAGGTGTGGTAGAACGTATCGACGGTCTGTACCCACTCGGCCTTGCCTTCGGCAATGAGGTCGAAGTTAGCCTCTTCTTTGGCCGTGAAATCATACTGCAGGATGCTGCGGAAATTATCCACCAGGAAGTCATTGGTGATATAGCCCAGGTCGGTCGGCATCAGTTTCTGCGAGTCGGCGCCGGCCATCTCCTGACGCATGCGTTCCTGGATCTTATCGTCGCGCAGGGTATAGACGCGGTAGTCGCGCTTGTGTCCGGCCACGGAACCGCGCTCTACGTACTTGACGTTCTGTATCGTCTCGATGATCGAGGCATAGGTCGACGGACGTCCGATACCCAGTTCCTCCATCTTCTTCACCAGCGAAGCCTCCGTATAGCGGTAGGGCGGCTTGGCGTAGGTCTGGGTAGCAATCATCTCGTTCAGGCGAAGCGATTCGTGCATAGCCATATGGGGAAGTCGCTGCTTATCCTCCTCGGCCTCGTCCGTAGATTGCACATACGCGCGCATGAAGCCGTCGAACTGCACCACCTCACCGATGGCCACAAAGCGATAGTCGGAATTGGAGACCGACACCTCCATGCGGGTCTGCTCGATCTCGGCATCGGCCATCTGGCAGGCGATGGTGCGCTTCCAGATCAGTTCGTATAGGCGTTGCTCGTCGGGCGTATGACCGGCATGATGCACGTTCATATAGGTCGGACGGATAGCCTCGTGGGCCTCTTGGGCACCCTTGGACGAGGTCTGGTAGTGACGCGGACGCGCATAGCGGCTACCGTACTCGGCCTGGATCTCGTCCTTGGCGGTAGAGATAGCCAGTTGGCTCAGGTTGACCGAGTCGGTACGCATATAGGTGATCAGTCCGCTCTCATAGAGCGACTGCGCCAGGCGCATGGTCTTACTGACAGCGAAGCGCAGCTTACGGGCTGCCTCCTGCTGGAGCGAAGAGGTAGTAAACGGCGGTGCCGGCGTGCGCTGCTGCGGACGGCGCTGCACGTCCTCGATGCGGAACGAAGCTCTGCGGCATTGCTCCAGAAAGGCGAGTGCGTCTTTCTTGTGGGCAAATGTATGGTTGAGCGTTGTATGCAGGATGCTGGCGTCGCCGGGGTTGCGTCCGGTGAAGTCGGCCGTGATGCGGTAGTGCGAACTGGTAGCGAAATTGTTGATCTCGCGTTCGCGCTCCACGATCAGTCGTACGGCCACCGACTGTACACGTCCGGCCGAGAGACCCGTGGTCACCTTCTTCCATAGGATAGGCGAGAGCTCAAAACCCACGATGCGGTCCAGCACGCGGCGTGCCTGCTGGGCGTCCACCAGGTGGTAGTCAATGTCGCGCGGATGCTGGATAGCTTGCTGAATAGCCGTCTTGGTGATCTCGTGGAAGACGATACGTTTGGTCTTCTTCGGATCCAGCTGCAGTACCTCCTTCAGGTGCCATGCGATAGCCTCTCCCTCGCGGTCTTCATCGGAAGCGAGCCATACGGTCTCGGCCTTCTCCGACTCGCGGCGCAGTTCGTCCAGCAGGTGCTGCTTCTTGGGATCAATCACGTAGTTGGGCGCATAGTTGTGCTCAAAGTCGATACCCATCGAGTTCTTGCCGAGCGCCTCTATATCGCGTATATGCCCTTGTGAGGACAGTACATGAAAATCGCTTCCCAGAAATTTTTCAATCGTTTTCGCCTTGGCGGGCGACTCTACTATCACCAGATTTTTGCTCATTCCTATTATATATATAAGGTGTCGTTTTTTCGTTTGTTTTTCGATTCGGGGTGCAAAAGTACTACATTTTTTTCAATTACACAAATTTATTTTTTTATTTGCATATATCAAAGATAATTATTATCTTTGCACCGTGAAATATTTTTTTTGCGTATGTTGACAGAGATTTTAATGGTGGCACTACTGGTGCTCGTCGGTGTAATTTTATTGGTTTTGGAGATGTTTTTGATACCCGGATTTGGTATCGCAGGCATCTCGGGTTTCGGATGTTTGCTGGGAGCGGTGTTCTTGGCTTACTTGAAAATCAGTGCTTTAGCCGGCCATATAACCTTGGCGGCCTGTGTTGTCATGTCGCTATTGGCTATCTACGGTTTCTGGCGTAGCCGTGCGATCGACAAGATGGCGCTGGACACCAAAATCGATGGCAAAGTGTCGTTGGCTAAGCCCGGCAAGAAAATCGAGCGACTGGAGAAAGAAGCTCAAAAAATAGACGCCGAGGCAGAAAAAAAATAAAAAATTGTGAAAAAAAGCGATTTTTTTGTTACCCCTTTTTATTAACTTTTTAACTCTTGTTTTACTATGGAAGTGTTTAATTTGATTCTCATAGGCCTGGTGGGCCTGGTGGTCATTATTTTCTTCTATTATGTCCCGTTCATGCTGTGGATCAATGCAGCCGTTTCGGGCGTACGTATCTCGTTGATTCAGCTCTTTCTGATGCGCATCCGTAAGGTACCGCCCACGAAGATCGTCAACTGTCTGATCGAGGCCCACAAGGCCGGACTGACCGACGTTCATCGCGACGGACTGGAGGCCCACTACCTGGCCGGTGGTCACATCGAGCGGGTGGTACATGCCCTGGTGAGTGCCTCCAAGGCCAATATGCAGCTCCCGTTCCAGATGGCTACCGCTATCGATCTGGCCGGACGTGACGTGTTTGAAGCTGTCCAGATGTCGGTGAACCCCAAGGTGATCGACACCCCGCCCGTAACGGCTGTGGCTAAGGATGGTATCCAGCTGATCGCTAAAGCCCGTGTGACCGTACGTGCCAATATCCGCCAACTGGTCGGTGGTGCCGGCGAGGATACGGTGCTGGCCCGCGTAGGCGAGGGTATCGTTAGTTCCATCGGTTCGGCCGAGAGCCACAAGCAGGTACTCGAGAACCCCGACAGCATCTCCAAACTGGTGCTCAGCAAGGGTCTGGACGACGGTACGGCATTCGAAATCCTCTCCATCGATATAGCCGACATCGACGTAGGTAAGAACATCGGTGCCCAGCTGCAGATGGATCAGGCTGAGGCCGACAAGAATATCGCACAGGCTAAGGCCGAGGAGCGTCGCTCGATGGCTATCGCTGCCGAGCAGGAGATGAAGGCTAAGGCTCAAGAGGCTCGCGCTAAGGTGATCGAGGCCGAGGCACTCGTGCCGCAGGCTATGGCTGAGGCATTCCGCAACGGCAACCTGGGTATCATGGACTATTATCGCATGCAGAACATGCAGGCCGACACGG
The DNA here is from genome assembly GCA_002371785.1 of Bacteroidales bacterium UBA3742. GTDB lineage: Bacteria > Bacteroidota > Bacteroidia > Bacteroidales > Paludibacteraceae > Colicola. Next base: position 5,948 of record DFGU01000046.1, on the reverse strand, counting down.
CTATGCGTGAGAACATCGCTAAGCCGGAGAAGAAGTAACGTAGATGCGATTTGCATTGCTACAATATCCGATCGTGTGGGCAGACAAGGAGACAAACCTTCGTCTGCTCCACGACCGTTTAGCCGGTCTGCAGGGCAAGACCGACGTGGTCGTCGTGCCTGAGATGTTCTCTACGGGGTTCTGCACCGACCATCCTGAGTTGGCTGAACCTTGGGGCGGACCCACGTGCCGCAAGCTCCAGGAGTGGGCTGACCTCTACCGCCTGGCTATCGTAGGCTCGATGATGTGTGAGGAGGGGGCACGACTCGTCAATCGCGGCTTTATGTTCCGCCCGGGAGAGTCGCCGCTTTACCAAGACAAGCGCCACCTCTACCGCCATAGCGGCGAGGACCTCTTCTTCTGCCCAGCCGACCAGCAGACCGACTGGATCTACCGCGGCGTACGCATGCGCATGCTCGTATGCTTCGACGTCCGCTTCCCCGTATGGGCGCGCCAGCCCCGCGATGAGAAGCAGATGTACGACGTGCTGCTGGTGGTAGCCAACTGGCCCGAGATACGTATCCAGTACTGGGATGCCCTCTGTGCGGCACGCTGCACCGAGAATCAATGCTATATCGTAGCCGTCAACCCCGTAGGCGACGACGGCATGGGATGGCACTACAACGGCCATTCCGTAGCTTACGACACCCGCCTCAACGACCTGGCGGGATTTACCGATAATGAGGCCGGTACACGCATCGTGGACCTGGACATGAATGTCCTGCACCATTTCCGCGAAGCGCTGCCCTACTGGCAGGATGCCGACCATTTTGAACTGACTGATTGATGCAATCCGAATGGATCATACGACAACTGAGTGAACCCGAACGCCAAGCCCAGGCGCTGCTCGTTCGTGAACTCAAGATCAGCGAACTATCCGCACAGATACTCGTGGACCGTGGTCTGACCACGCCCGAGGCTGCGCGACGCTTTGTGCGTCCGTCGATGGACGAACTGCACGACCCCTTCCTCATGCGCGACATGGAGCAAGCTGTGCTCCGACTCCATACCGCCCTCGAGCGCAACGAACGCATTATGGTGTATGGCGACTACGACGTGGATGGTACCACGGCCGTCGCACTCATGTACAGTTTCCTGCGCCACCTGACCGACAACCTCATTTTCTATATCCCCGACCGCCACAAGGAGGGCTACGGCATCTCCTTCCAGGGTATCGACGTGGCCCAACAGGAGGGCTGTACGCTTATCATCGCGCTGGACTGCGGTATCAAGTCGGTCGATAAAGTAGCTTATGCCACCGAACGCAAGATCGATTTTATCATCTGCGACCATCATACGCCGGGCGATACCCTGCCCGCTGCCAAGGCGGTGCTCAATATGAAGCGCGCCGATTGTTCGTACCCCTTTAAGGAGCTCTCGGGCTGCGGCGTGGGTTATAAACTCGCCCAAGCCTATACCGAGCGTTACTGCCTCAACCCGCAGTGGCTTTATAGCCTGCTCTCGCTCACGGCCATGTCCATCGCTTCGGATATCGTACCCATCACGGGCGAGAATCGCATACTGGCCACCTTCGGTCTGCGCCAACTCAACCGCCTGCCGTCGATCGGCCTAAGGGCCATCATGCAGGTGGCCGGCATCGCCGACCGTCAGGTCACCATCCAGGACCTGGTCTTCAAGCTCGGTCCGCGTATCAATGCCGCCGGTCGTATGCACAGCGGTGCGGAAGCCGTCCGCCTGCTCATCACCGACGATCCGGCCTATGCGCAACACCTGGCCCATGAGATAGACAGCCACAATGCCGAGCGACGCGACTGCGACACACGCACCAAGGACGAGGCACTCGCCCAACTGGCTGCTGACCCCGACAATGATCGTAAGTTCACAAGCGTCGTCTATGCGCCCGGATGGCACCGCGGCGTAGTAGGTATAGCCGCTTCGCGACTCACCGAGATCTATTACCGTCCCACCATCGTGCTTACTTCCGAGGAGGGCGGCGAGATATCGGGTTCGGCCCGTTCGGTGAGCGACTTTGATATCTATAGCGCCATCGATTCCTGCAGCGACCTGCTCTCCAACTTCGGAGGCCATCGCTTCGCGGCCGGACTGAGTATGGCGCCCGAGAACCTGCCGGAGTTCCGTCGCCGCTTCGAGGAGTACGTGGCCGCCCATATCCGTCCCGAACAGATGCGACCCACCGTCGATGTAGAGGCTGAGATCGATTTCCAGGATATCACGCCTGAGTTCTTCAACCTGCTGCGCCACCTGGAGCCCTTTGGTCCCGGCAACCCGCGACCCGTGTTCGCTACCCGCAACGTGATCAACAACCGCGATACGCGACGCGTAGGACGTATGGGCGAACACCTGCGACTCGACCTCACCGACCGCACCGCCGCCATCACCGGCATTGCCTTTGGTGAGGGCGAGAAAGCGCTCTACCTGCAGAACGGCAACCCCATCGACCTCTGCTACGAACTGGAGGAGAACACCTTCAATCATATGACCTCCATCCAGCTCCGCCCGGTCGAAATCCGCCTGCTCAACCCCAACCCATAACCCATAACCCATAACCCATAACCCATAACCCAATATAATATGTTTTCAGAAAGAGACACTCAAGGGCCATCGCGCCGCCGCGGCAGTATAGAAGTGGTGTGCGGTTCGATGTTCTCCGGCAAGACCGAAGAACTTATCCGCCGCATGAAGCGTGCGCAGTTTGCCCACCAGCGCGTGGAGATCTACAAACCCGCTATCGACGTGCGCTACTCCGCAGAGGATGTTGTCAGCCACGACCACAACGTCATCCAGTCAACGCCGGTTGACTCGTCGCAGCAGATTCTGCTGCTGGCCGATGATATTGACGTAGTGGGTATCGACGAGGCCCAGTTCTTCGACATGGGTATCGTGGACGTATGCGAGCAACTCGCGGCCCGTGGCATCCGCGTCATATGTGCCGGACTCGACATGGACTTCAAGGGCGTACCCTTCGGACCCATGCCGGCCCTGATGGCTATCGCCGAGGATGTGTATAAGACGCATGCTATCTGTGT
>DFGU01000046.1:0-2713 GCA_002371785.1 Bacteroidales bacterium UBA3742 | reverse complement strand
AGGAGTAAAGGAGTAGAGGAGTGAAGGAGTAAATCTGCTTTCGACTTTGAGCGAAGCGGTCTTTTGACTTTCGACTATTAAGACCATTGACGTCATACTGCCCCTCGCTATCCGGGATACCTATACCTATCAGGTGCCGGATGGCATGGAGAACCCGCAACCAGGTATGCGGGTTCTTGTTCCGCTGGGCACCAAGCAGATGGTGGGTATCGTGCTGCGTGAGCACACCGAGCCCCTTCCGGATGCCATCCGCCTGCGCGACGTCATCATGGCGCTCGACGAGCAGCCGGCTGTCAACTCTGCGCAGTTGGCCCTATGGCAATGGATAGCCGACTACTATATGTGTCCCATCGGCGACGTCATGGCGGCGGCATTGCCGGCACGCGTGTGCGACCGCACCTATAGTTTCTCGCCCGTCAAGAAGCGCCGCGTCCGTCTGCCCGAGTATATCGGCGAGATAGAGGACATCCATCCGCTCAACGATGAGCAGCAGCATGCCAAACAGGAGATTCTGCAAGCCTGGCAGACCCAGGAGACGGTGCTGCTGCATGGCGTCACGGCCTCCGGTAAGACCGAGGTGTATATCCACCTCATCCAAGAGCAACTCGCCCAGGGCCACCAGGTGCTCTACCTTGTGCCCGAGATAGCCCTTACCACCCAACTCACCGATCGCCTGCAACGCGTCTTTGGTGACCAAGTGGTGGTTTATCACTCACGCGTGAGCGATGGACTCCGCGCCGAGATCTACCGCCAGCAACTCCATCCGCAGCCCCGACTCATCGTGGGTGCCCGTTCGGCCGTGCTCCTGCCCTTCAGCGGGCTTGGGCTCGTCATCGTGGATGAGGAACATGAGACCAGCTACAAGCAGCAAGAACCTGCTCCGCGTTACCATGCCCGTTCCGCCGCTATCATGTTGGCCTATCAGACCGGCGCCAAGGTGCTGCTTGGAACGGCTACGCCGGCTGTTGAGACCTACCATAACGCCCTCTCAGGTAAGTACGGTCTGGTCCGTATGACCCACCGTTACCAGGATATCGAGTTGCCACGGGTGACACTCATCGACCTGGAGCGGCAGTACCACCGCCGCGAGATGTACGGCCATTTCAGCGACCCGCTCGTAGATCGTATGCGCGAGGTGCTGCAGGCCGGACGCCAGGTCATCCTCTTCCAGAACCGCCGAGGCTATGCGCCCCAACTGCAATGCGTCTCGTGCGGTCAACCGCCGCGATGTCCCAACTGCGACGTACCCCTCACGCTCCATATGCAGGCCCACGAACTGCGCTGCCACTATTGCGGGCACGCGCGCGCGATTCCTTCTATATGTCCTGCGTGCGGCGGTGAACTGCGTGTGCGTGGATTTGGTACCGAACGCCTTGAAGACGAGGTGGCGCAGTATTTCCCCGAGGCCCGCGTACTGCGTATGGACCTCGACACTACGCGCCAGAAAACGGCCTACCAGGATATCATCGACCGCTTTGCACGCCATGAGTGCGACATACTGATCGGTACCCAGATGGTGAGCAAGGGACTGCATTTCGATGATGTGGGCCTCGTGGCCGTGCTGAGTGCTGACCACCTACTGAACCAACCCGACTTCCGGGCCTACGAACGTGCCTTCCAGATGCTCAGTCAGGTGGCAGGCCGTGCCGGCCGTAAGGGCCAGCAGGGCGAGGTAATCATCCAGACCTGGCAACGCGACAACGGGTTGCTTCTGCATGTACTGAATCATGACTACGAGGCGCTCTACCAAGAGCAGATCGCCGAGCGTGAGCAGTTCCATTACCCGCCATTCTACCGCATCATCGAACTCACGCTGCGGCATCGTGACGAGTCGGCTGTCGTAGAGGCTGCCCGCCTGCTGCAACGCCGCCTGCAGGGTGTGTTCGCCGAACGTGTATCGGGCGTCGTCGTGCCGTCTATCGCCCGGGTGCAGAACCAGCATATCCGGCTCGTCCGTCTCCGGATCGAGGCGGGCGCCAATATCGTGCGTGCAAAGCAGATGGTAGCCGAACAGATTGACTATGTGCAGATCCGGCACAAACGCATACAAATCATCGCGGATGTAGATCCGCAGTAAAAACGAACGCAGATATGTTACGAGGCAAATGGAGTGATTCTAAATGGTATAGCCGCCTGGGCCTATGGTTGGGCATGATGCTGGCGCTGACGATCCCGATGATGATCCTATGGTTTATCCTGACCCACGGTTCGGATTCGGTAGCGGCCGCCAAGCGTCTTCAGCTATGGCAGACGCTGACTATCTTTATCCTGCCGTCGTTGTTAGGCGTCTATCTATGGTCGGAGAAGCCGCTCGCGTGGTTGCACTTGGACCGCGGTATGACCTGGCAGACGGCCTTGGTGGCTATTGGGACGATGCTCATAGCTGTGCCGGGTATTAACATGCTGAGCCATTTGAATCAGCAGCTCGTGCTGCCCTCGGCGCTGCATGGCTTGGAGGAGTGGATGAGGCAGATGGAGGATGCTGCGGCCGTGCTGACCGAGCGTTTTCTCAGGGTGGATAGCGTCGGTGGACTGCTCATCAACCTGGGTCTTATGGCCGTGTTGCCGGCCATAGGCGAGGAGTTGACCTTCCGCGGCGTGTTGCAGGGACAGTTCTCGCCGAAATACAAAACAGCCGCCATATGGATCACGGCGGCGATATTCAGCTTTATTCACATGCAGTTCTACGGCTTCGTGCCGCGTATGCTGATGG
>DFGU01000116.1:13575-32225 GCA_002371785.1 Bacteroidales bacterium UBA3742 | reverse complement strand
CTGGTCGCAATAGCGCAGCGCCTCCTCATACTGCTCCCTCAGGCAGTAGGCACGGGCCATAGCCATATGGGCTTCCGGCATCTTAGGTGCGTTCTTGAGGAACAGCTGCGCATAGCGCATGATGCCTTCCTTATCACCGCGTTGCTCGCATTGCCGGATCAGCCAGTTGTAATTCTCCTCCTCCCGCGGCATCTCCTTCTGCGCCAGTTCCATATAACTGATGGTGCGTGCGGTGTCCTTGGCCATGAGATAGAGTTGACCCAGCAGGCGATAGGTTACCGCGCGCATGGTATGTTCGGACTTAGGCAGATGTTTCAGGGCCTTTTGTGCGTACTCCAGGGTGTTGCCGTAACTGTCCAACTCGTAGCATATATAGGCTACCATCGTATGGGCATAACCGTTGGTGGGGTGCTGGTCCAGCTCCTCCGACAGGTAGCGGATGGCTGTCTCGTTATCACCACTCTCCATGGCCTCTACGGCACGCTGGAAGTAATAAGAGTCTTTTGGGCTCTTAGCCATCGTTGCCATCGGCAGGCTGCAGCACAAAAGAAGCAGTAGGAAGAATCGTTTCATATCGGGTTGTTGTTATGTTTCGTAGGCTAACGCCTGATTTCCAGCACGCGTTTCTGCTCATTGATGCGTACGCGTCCCAGCGCTTCCAGGTCACGCAGGCAGAGGATGATAGGTTGCTCTTGATGCGCCCGATGGTGTAGTAGCACATCGTGCAATACAACATCTTCGCTCAATGCCAGGCTATGGATGACCACGGCGGTATTGTTCTCGCGGATATCGCTCTCCGAGAGGTACTCGTTCTTAAGCATGAACTTGGTCTCTACGCCCGAGATGGTGCTGCGCGTGGCGGTGGTGTCCAGCGTGATACGTATGGCGAGCCCGTTGGCCTGGCCGCGCAGTTCCATGGTCTTACCCTGCCGGGTATAGGGTATCTCCGCGAAGACGGTGTCCGTGACCGAATCGGTCAGTTGCCGGGTACGCAGCGCTTCCAGCGCCTCCAGCACCGTCGAGTCGCCCAGACGAAAAGCCGTCTCATAATAGCCCACGGCAGCGGTGCTGTCCTGCTGTTGCTGCGCCAGTTGTCCGAGTCCCTTCCAGAGCGTCGTATTCTGCTTGTCGGTGTTGCTCAGTTGCCGTACATACATACTCACGGCCCCTTGCGATAGGCTATCCAATCGGTAGATCAGGCTATCCTCGTCGGGCATCAGGCCGGCCTTGATCGCCCGGGCACCACAACGTGCTGCCCCCGGTATATCTCCTGTGGCGAGACTCATTCGTGCTTTTTGCATACTGAGGCAACCTGTCTCCTCGATCTTCATCGCATAGCGCAGTGCCTCGTTGGCTGCTGTCGTATCGCCGGCTTCCAGCAGTGCTTCCACCAATTGGCAACGCAGAGCCATATCCCCCGGACTCTTCGCAACCGCCTGCGTCAGGCGTTCTACGTCTGACTGAGGTCGCTTGGCAGCCACGGTCGCTACCGCCAGGATGCTACACAACAAGGCTATGAACCACGGTATATATCGCATGTGTTAGATACTAAGCGCTTGCAGGGCTTGCCAGGAGTCTTCCTTGATGTCCTTCTTCTGATGGATGGCCTTGCTGAGCGGCACGAGGACGATATCGTCGTTCTGGATACCTACCATCACGTTGCGCTGACCGTCTTGCAATGCCTGGATAGCGGCTGCGCCCATGCGCGAAGCCAGGATACGGTCGTAGGCCGTCGGACTACCGCCGCGCTGCAGGTGACCCAGCACGGTCACGCGCGTGGAGTACTCGGGGTGTTCCTTCTCAATCATCTCGGCTACCGTCTTGGCACCGCCCTCTACAGCATGCTCCTGGACGAGCACGATGGAGGAGTTCTTCGACTTGCGACGGCCGTTGCCAATGGCATCCTCCAGCTGCTCTTTCACCGATGCTCGCTCTGGGATGATGGCGGCTTCGCAACCGCCTGCTATAGCGGCGTTGAGCGTCAGAAAACCGGCGTCGCGCCCCATTACCTCTACCAAGAAAACGCGCTCATGCGACGTAGCCGTGTCGCGAAGCTTGTCAATGCACTCCGTGATTGTACTGAGCGAGGTATCGTAACCGATGGTGGCGTCGGTGCCCCACAGGTCATTGTCTATCGTGCCCGGCAGACCAATCACCGGTACGTCATACTCTTGGGCAAACAGCCGTCCGCCCGTGAACGTACCATCACCTCCGATAACGATGAGGGCGTCGATCTGCTCCTTGAGGATAGTCTCGTAGGCCTGCTGACGTCCTTCCGGCGTCTGAAACTCCTTGCAGCGAGCCGATTTCAGGATCGTACCGCCACGCTGGATAATACCGGATACATCTTGCGAAGAGAATTCTTCTACTTCTCCGTCTATCAGACCCTTGTAGCCGCGATAGATGGCCTTGACACGAATGCCCTGGCCGATAGCGGCACGTGTCACGGCGCGTATGGCGGCATTCATTCCCGGTGCATCGCCTCCCGAGGTCAATACACCTACTGTTTTGATTTTGTTGTATTCCATTTCTCTATTCGTTTTTTACATCGTTCCATAAGCCATAACGGCGTACTCGTGGCGCCACATATGCCGACATGCTCCGCTTCGCTGCATGCCGCGAGCATCTCGTTGGTCAGTTCCTCTTCGTTGCTCACAAACCAGGTGTGCTCATTGGCAGCGCGGCAGTGCCCGTACAGCACTTTAGCATTGCTGCTCTTCTTGCCGCCCACAAAGATCACCACCTCATGCGCCCGCGCAAACTCCTCCAGTTGCTTCACGCGATTCGCTACGCTTCGGCATATTGTATCATGTGCCTCCAGCCTGACTGCCGACTTCTGACGGCTGATAGCCTCTTCTATGGCCGCAACCAGTTGCTGAAATCCCTCTACCGACTTTGTCGTCTGAGAGAAGAGATATACTGGACGCGTGAAGTCGATTTTGCCGATTTCATCGGCCGATTCTATCACCAGAGCTGTATCGTTGGTCTGGCCCTGCAGACCGATCACCTCAGCATGCCCGCGCTGACCGTATATCACGATTTGCGGTGGCTGCGTTTCGTCCATCCGGTGCTGCTCATAGCATGCCCGTATGCGGTCTTGCAGTTTCTTTACCACCGGACAGGTCGCGTCGATGATCTCTATGCCGCGTTGCCGAGCTATCCAGTATGTGCTGGGCGGTTCGCCATGGGCACGCAGCAAAACACGTGCATGGTGCAAGGTTCTGAGATCATCATAGTCGATGGTCCGCAGTCCTTTCTCCTCCAGCCGCGCACACTCTTGCCCGTTGTGCACGATATCCCCCAAGCAGCACAGCTCACCGCGCTTCAGCTCCTCCTCTGCTTTGCGAATCGCACTCGTTACGCCAAAGCAGAACCCGCTATGTGGATCAATCTCAACGATCAATTGCTTCTTTGAAAAGGTCGTAAATGACTTCCATTTGTTTTTCGCGCGTCAGGTGGCTGTTATCCACCACCTTGGCATCCTCTGCCTGACGCAGCGGTGATTCGGCGCGATGGGTGTCGCGATAGTCACGTTCGTTGACGTCGGCCAGTACGGCAGCAAAGTCGGGTGTCTCGCCTTTCTCGATGAGTTCGTCGAAACGTCGCTGTGCGCGTACCTCGGGTGAGGCGGTAAGAAACAACTTCAGTTCGGCCTCGGGGAATACCACCGTACCGATGTCACGTCCGTCCATGACGATACCTTTCTCGCGTCCCATCGCCTGTTGCAGGGCAACCAGGTAAGCGCGCACCTCCTTGATCTGCGAGATCTGTGACGCAGCATTGCCTACCTCCAGACGACGTATCTCACGCTCCACGTCACGACCGTTCAGGCAGGTGTGCTGGCCCTCCTCAGTCTGGATGAACGAGATGTGTATCTCCTGGAGCCGAGGGATGATTTTCTCCGGTTCCATCGCGTTATTCTCCATCGCCCATAGGGCTACGGCGCGATACATAGCACCTGTATCCACATACGTATAACCCGCCTGACGTGCCAAAGTTTTGGCTACCGTCGATTTACCGCATGACGAATAACCGTCGATCGCTACAATGATCTTCTTCATAATTTACTTGGCTCTATTTCGGTGTGCCCGGAGGCACTTATTTCAGTAATGAATTTATATCCAAACTAATACTTGCCTGGTACGAGAAATTGGATTTTGTCAACTGCGACATACCAAACCCGATACGGCATTGCTTGATTCTCACACCTGCGCCGATACCAAAGCCTGCCAGCGAACGCTGGTCGCTCAGGTTCATCTCGGCACGGCGACGGTGGTTGTAACTGAGCGTCAGGTAGAAGCGTTCGCTCTTCGGCACGATATCGATCGCAAAGATCGTGTGCCGGAAGAGCATGTCGTACCATTTTACCTCGTGGGCAATGATGTCACCCGTGGTAGCATCCTTCTCCAGTCCCGTCCATTCATACCCCAGGTTCCACTGTTGCAAGTTATGGAACGTAGCATGCAGGCGTATAGGCGCATGCTTGAAGCGGTAGTTCAGTCCCAGCTCCAGGTTGAGCGGCAGCATCTCATGATTCTGTCCGCCTTCCTCGGAGTAGAACCCTACCAGTTGCCATCCTATGTTGCGCAGCACCAGTCCCATCTGGAACGTCGAGTCGCGCGTCTGGAAATGCGCACCCACGTCGGCTCCCAGTGCGAAGGAATGGTATGACTCATAGATAGAATATACCGGTTTCAACGCGACTCCGACGCTGAACATAGGTCCCAGTTGACGGGCATACATCGCGTCAATCAAGATATCTTTTGCGCCGAATTTACCGCCGGTCAGGTTGCCATCCACATCGGCATAGGGCATATAGCCGTAGTCCAGATAGTGAATACCTACGGCAAAGTAGTTGGGCTTCTCGGTTTCGCCCTCTTTGAGTTCCTGGCGCTCAACCTTGGAGCGACCGAAGTTATGACCATACAATACCGAACCGAACATCGTGCCAGGCAAGTAGTACGAGAAGTTGAGTTGCAGCACCTTATCAGTACGCTCACCCAGCAAGGCCGGATTGCACATACCCATCGAGATATCGCCGTCGCGTACACTAACGTTCGAACCGCCCAAAGCGTTGATGCGCGATGAGGCCGGTAGGTCCAGAAAGTTGAACACACTCGTGCCGCTCCCTTTATACTGTGCCTGCACCGTGCATGCGACCAATAATAGTAATATGTATAGATGCCGTTTTAGCATATATCCTCTTTGTACGTTATCTTCTTGTTCTGCTCCTCGCCCTCTACGATATAGATGGGCACTTCGGGCATATAGCGGCGCAGTATGCCGCAGTCGTCTGTAGCCTCAATATGTCCCGTATCCATCGCACGTCGATAGGCCTCGCGTATTACGCCCAGATGGAAGGCCTGCGGCGTCTGGGCACGCATATAGTCCGCGCGCTGCGGTATCTCCATCACCTGACGGTCTGCTACGCGGTATAGCGTGTCGGTCATCGGTACGGCTACCGTCACGGCCGCATGGCTTTTCAGCGCCTCGCATACATCTGATAGGATGCGACGGCTCACCCACGGACGGGCCGCATCGTGCAGCAGTAGCGCTACGTCGTCCTGCTCGTGGAATGACCGAATAGCCAGTACGCTCGATTCCCAGCGCTCTTTGCCGCCGGGCAGTATGCGACTTACTTTCTGCCAGGCGTTACGGAGCCACATCTGCTCGGCCTCCATGATCCAGTCGTGGTGCATGATTAGTACGATTTCATCGATACAATCGGCCTGCTCGAATGCCTCCACCGCATGCTCCAGTACTGTACGTCCATCTTCCAACGGCAGGAGCTGCTTGGGCAACTTACCACCCATGCGACTTCCCGTTCCTCCGGCTAATATGACAGCGACGTTTCTCATTTATTTATTTTCGCATTTTCATTTTCTTATTTACCTTTCGCCATTAGCCCTTCGTCATTAGCCATTCGCCTTTTCCGCTAGGATGGCATCAGCGATCTCTCGGATGGCTCCTTGTCCGCCGGGGGTGCTGAGCATACGAATTCCCTGCACGGCTTTCACCTCCGGACGGGCATTCGGCGGACAGCATGCCAGTCCCACCGCCTGAAGCAGGTCTATATCGTTGATGTCATCGCCTACAAAGCATACTTCCTCCATACGGATGCCCAGTTCGCGGCATATCTCTTCGGCGGCCTCACGCTTGGTCTGGCTGCCCTCTCTTACCAGACTGCCTACACCCAGGTACAGGTAGTCGAGCGCCAACTTGGCCGCACGAGCCCGCACGATGGGTGAGTTCTCGCTGGTGAGGATGCCACACCGGATACCGGCTTTCTGCAGCAACTTCATACCCATGCCGTCATACACGCAGAAGCGCTTCATCGCATCGCCCTCGGCGGTATAGTACATGCCGCCATCGGTCAGGCAACCATCCACATCGGTCAGAAACAATTTTATCGATTTCATCATCCTTTCAGTATGTTCATAAAGGCGGCCGTGAGGCGCGTCCATTCGTATTTGTTTTTCTCCTTTTTGAGGTATTCGGTATAGGCCTCCTGGCGATCGTGGGTGTAGTAGTCCAGCAGCGCCTCTGCGATAGCCTCGGCCGTGGGCTCTACAGCATAACCCATTCGTCCATGATGCACGATTTCACCGAGTCCACCGACGTTGGTCACCAGCATGGGCTTCTCGAAATGGAAGGCCACTTGGGTCACGCCGCTCTGCGTCGCACTCTTATAGGGTTGTGCAATCAGGTCGGCGGCGCCGAAGTACTTACGCAGGTCATCGTCCGGTATGAACTCGTTGCGGATCACGACGCGGTCGGTCAACCCCGTGCGGGCGATCTGCTCGCGGTACTTGTCTTCATCCTCGTAGAACTCGCCGGCTATCAATAGCTGCACGTCCGGCAGGCGGTCTTTCACTTGTGTCAGCGCATCCAGCAGCAGGTCCAGCCCCTTGTAGGCTCGTACCAGTCCGAAGAAGAGCATATAACGCTTGTCGTTCGGCAGACCCAGCGCACGGCATGCCTCGGCCTTGCTCATGCGCTCGCCATAGTGGTCGTAGATGGGGTGGGGCGATGCGATAGCCGGTGCCGAAGTGAGGCTATGTATCTGGCCGACTACGCTTTCGCTCAGCGCAATGAAGCCCTGCTGGCTACGCACAAAGAGCGGTGCAAAGAGTCGGTCTAACGCCCCTTTCTCATGCGGGAAGAGGTTGTGCACCAGCGCGACACAACGTGTATGACCGTTGCGACGTGCCATGCGGCATACCGTCGCATAGGCGGGCGCGAAGAATGCCATCCAGTAGCAGCAGATGAGCATGTCCGGTCGTGCACGGCGTACCATGCGGCCTACACGCAACCAGTTGAGCGGGTTGCAGGCGTTCAGCACCCGACGCGTCTGCAGGTCCTTGGGCGGCTGCTCCGTAGAGTACTGCGTCTTACCGGGGAAGAGAAAGTTGGGGTACTGGAGCGTGAAGGTCCAGACCTCCACCTCATGTCCCTCGGCCATGAACTGACGAGCCAGACGCTCGTTGAACGTGGCCAGTCCTCCGCGGTACGGATAGGCAGTACCCAATATGATAATTTTCTGCTTCATTTACGATTGAAAAGCATTGAATCCTTGCGCTTTCAACGGCAATTCCTCACCGTTGCGTCCGATTAGTAGCGTGCCCTGTTCGGCACGCGTGATATGACCGATGAGATAGACGTCCTCGATGGGGACGAGTTTCTCGTAGTCGTCCAGCGAACAGGTGAAGAGCAACTCGTAGTCCTCGCCGCCATTCAGGGCACAGGTGACGATGTTGAGGTTCATCTCCTCGGCCAGCACGACGGCCTGGTAGTCGATAGGCAGCTTGTCCTCATATACGGCGCATCCTACGCCCGACTGACCGCATATGTGCAGCAGTTCGGACGAGAGACCGTCGCTAATGTCCATCATCGCAGTCGGACGGATACCCGCCTCGCGCAGACGCTGGATAATGTCGCGTCGTGCTTCGGGTTTGAGTTGCCGCTCCAGCAGGTACTCTTTGCCCTCAAAATCGGGCGTCGCATGGTCGTTGCCCTGCATGACGAGTCGCTCACGCTCCAGCAATTGCAGTCCCATATAGGCTGTGCCCAGGTTGCCAGTGACGCAGATAAGGTCGTTCTGCTTGGCGCCGTTACGATAGACGATTTCATCGGTTTTTGCGGTGCCGAGACAGGTGATGGCGATGGTCAGTCCGGTCATGCTGGAGCAGGTATCGCCGCCAACCATATCCACACCATAGCGTTCGCAGGCCAGGCGGATACCCGAATAGAGCTCTTCCAGGTCCTCTACGGAGAAGCGCTTGCTGACGCCCAGGCTGACGGTGATCTGCGTCGGCGTACCGTTCATGGCGTATATATCGGAGAAATTGACGATAGCCGCTTTGTACCCCAGGTGCTTGAGCGGCACATACTCCAGGTTGAAGTGGATGCCCTCCAGCAGCATGTCGCTGGTCATCAGTACGCACTCATCCCTGGCGTATTGCATCACGGCGCAGTCGTCGCCTACACCCTTGCGGGTAGAGGGCTGCGTCTGGGGTAACTTATCGGTCAGTCGGCGTATCAATCCGAATTCGCCAAGTGTTGAAATTTCTGTACGGTCCATACTATTCCTAATTTAGCATGCAAAATTACTAAAAATAGTCGAAAGTAGAAAGTCAAAAGCGGAAAGACGTACTTTTTTTTCATAAAAAGCCACTTTTTTTCATAAAAATGCGTGTGCGCTTGCGTATATGAAAAAAATATTGTACCTTTGCACGCTAATTTGTGCGCATAGTGCGCCTACACGAACGAATATGATAGAATACATCAAAGGAATATTAACGGATTTGAATCCTACCGAGGCCATCGTAGAAGCTGCCGGTGTAGGCTACGCTATGGCTATCACGCTGCCTACTTATTCCGCCCTGGTAGGGCAGGAAGAGAAGGAGGTAAAGCTCTACGTGACGGAGGTGATTCGCGAGGATGCTCATGAACTATATGGCTTCACCGTTCGGGCAGAGCGTCAACTCTTTGAGCTGCTCATGACTGTGAGCGGCGTTGGAGCCTCTACTGCCCGTATGATCCTGAGTGCTTTCTCGGCCGAGGAGCTGCGTATGCTGATTGCAACGGGCAATGCCAAGGGCTTGGCACAGGTGAAGGGTCTCGGACCCAAGACGGCGCAGCGTATCATTGTCGATCTGAAGGACAAAGCGCTGAAGCTCGACCTGGGAGGCGACCCGACGGAACTGCCATTAGGCGGGTTCGAACCCGAAGACCAGGGCGTGAAGGGCGAGGCTGTGAGCGCGCTGACCATGTTGGGCTTCGCCGCTGCGGCTAGCGGTAAGGCCGTGGATAAGATCCTGAAAGCCAACCCGACGATGAAAGTGGAGGCTGTGATACGTGAGGCGCTGAAGATGCTGTGAGTTGGGGGTTGAGGAGTTGATTAGTTGATGAGTTTATAAGTCGATAGGTTTATAGGTTTATAGGTTGATTAGTTGATAGGTTTATAGGTTGAAAATCAGATTTCTATATATTATATTGCTGCTGTGGTTGCCATCTGTGATGGTAGCCCAGACGGCTAAACCCAAGACGCTCAAGGAACTGGTGGCCGAAGAGAAGGCACAGAAGGAGGCAGAAAAAGCCCAGAAGGAAGCCGAGAAAGCCCAGAAAGAGGCGGCTAAGGCGGCAGAGAAAGAGCGTCGGGAACGGGCTGCGCAGAATGCCGAAGCCGGCGATACCGCGGCTACGCTGACCACCACGCTCAGCGACTCGGCTATGTGGGCGCCGGTACAGGTGGCACCACTCGTAAGCGAAGACTATGAGCAGCTGACGGCTCCGCAGAGCAGCATGGACCTCAAGCAACCGGATAATATCAAGACGGAGGTGGAATACGACCTGCAGACCGGTATGTACGTGCTGCGCACCAAGATAGGTGATACGGAGATCGCCACGCCATACATGATGACGACCGACGAGTATCGCGCCTATACCGAGAAGCAACTGATGCACAAGTACTGGCAGCAGAAGATCGGCGAGGTGGAGCATAACAATGAGAAGAAGTTCGACATCACCGATATGAAGTTTAACATCGGACCGGCCGATAAGATATTCGGTCCCGGCGGTGTACAACTGAAGATGCAGGGATCGGCCGAACTGCTGTTTGGCTTTAAGCACCAATATATCGCGAATCCATCGCTTACGGAGCGCGCAAGGAACAACAATATCTTCAATTTCGACGAGAAGATTCAAGCATCCGTAAACGGTAAGGTGGGTGAGAAGATTAACTTCAACCTCAACTACAATACCGAGGCCAGCTTCTCGTTCGATCAGCAGAACCTCAAGCTCAACTACAAGGGCAATGAGGACGATATCATCCAGTCGATTGAGGCGGGTAACGTGACGATGGATCTGAATTCATCGTTGATACGCGGTAGTCAGGCCTTGTTTGGTATCAAGACCAACCTGAAATTCGGTAAGCTGAAGATCCAGGCCCTTATCAGTCAGCAGAACTCAGAGAGTCAGTCCGTCAGTTCGCAAGGCGGTGCCCAGATGTCGAAGTTCAGCATCGCAGGTGATATGTACGACGAGAATCGTCACTTCTTCCTGAGTCATTTCTTCCGTGATAAGTACGAGGAAGCTATGCGTACGGTACCGTACATCTCATCGGGCGTGACGATCAACAAGATTGAGGTGTGGGTCACCAATCGCAAGGGTAATTACGACCAAGCCCGTAATATCGTGGCCTTCGCCGACTTGGGTGAACAGAAGAGCCACTTGCAAAACCCGGCATGGGGCGCCAACGACGTCGCCGCACCGGAGAATATGGCCAACGACCTCTATACGCAGGTGAAGACCACCGACTTCCGTAATATCCAGCAGACCAGTTCCGCCCTGGAGCACTTCAACGGCATGGAGGGCGGTGTCGACTATGAGAAAGTGGAGTCGGCACGCCTCTTGAGCACCACAGAGTATACATTGAACTCGAGTCTGGGTTATATATCGCTCAAGCAAGCCCTCAACCAGGATGAGGTGTTGGCCGTAGCGTATGAGTATACCTACAACGGTAAGGTATATCAGGTAGGTGAGTTTTCTACCGATGGATCCGAGGATCTGCGTGCACCGAATGCCCTAGCGCTGAAGTTGCTGAAGTCCACAAACAACGCGCCCGATAAGAAGGGACGCGGTACGTGGGACCTGATGATGAAGAATATCTACTCGCTGGGCGCTACCTCAGTCACGAGCGAGAAGTTTGAGCTGTATGTCATGTACCGCAACGACTCGGTCGGCACCGACATGCAGTACCTCAACGAGGGGCCGATCAAGGGTAAACAACTGGTACGCGTGATGAACCTGGACCGCTTGGACTCGAAGAACAACCCCTCGCCGGATGGTAAGTTCGATTTCATCGAGGGACTGACAGTATATGCATCTAACGGTCGCGTCATCTTCCCCGTACTGGAGCCTTTCGGTAGCCACCTGGCTGCGCAATTGGGTAATGATCCGAAGTTGGTGGCTAAGTACTGCTTCCAGGAACTATACGACTCTACGCTCGTGATTGCCCAGGAGATGTCGGAGAAGAATAAGTTCCACATGACCGGTAAGTACAAGGGTACGAACGGCTCGGAAATCCGTTTGGGTGCGATGAATGTGCCTCGTGGTTCGGTGACGGTGACTGCCGGTGGTGCCAAACTGGTAGAGAACGTCGATTACACCGTGGACTACGTGATGGGAACGGTGACGATATTGAACCAATCCATCCTGGAGTCGGGTACCAACGTAGATGTCAAACTGGAGAATCAGTCCACCTTCTCGCTGCAGCGTAAGTCGCTCTTCGGTGCGCACATAGAGTATGAGTTTACCAAGGACTTTATGCTGGGTGCAACCATCATGCACCTGCGTGAGCGTCCGCTGACGACCAAGGTCAATACAGGTTCAGAACCGCTGGCCAACACCATCTGGGGCGTCAACGGATCGTATAAGACCGAGATGCAATGGTTGACTAATGCGATTGACAAGATACCTTGGATCACGGCTACGGCACCGAGTACGTTCCAGATCAATGCCGAGTTTGCGCATATGATACCGGGTCATACCAACGACGTAGGATCCGTTGGAACCGCGTATATCGATGACTTTGAGTCGACGACCACCAATATCGACGTCCACTACCCAAGCTATTGGTTCTTGGCCTCTACGCCGAGTCCGTTTGCTGAGTCAAAGGATATCAATAAGACCTCGTACAACCAGAACCGTGCCCTCTTGGCATGGTATGCCGTAGATCCAATCTTCGGTTATCCCCAGACCAATACACCGGAGCATATCCGCAACGATGTATCGGTGCTGAGTGACCATCGTACGCGTATCGTATATGAGCAGGAGATCTATCCGAATAAGGAGCAGCCGGCCAACCAGGATACCAAATTGGCGGTGCTCAACCTCTCGTACTACCCTGAGGAGCGTGGTCCGTACAACGTGTCAGCCAGCGAGATGAACAACCGCGGTCAACTGACCAACCCCAAGCAGCGTTGGGGCGGTATGATGCGCCGACTGGATAATACCGACTTTGAGAAATCGAACATCGAGTATATCGAGTTCTGGCTGATGGATCCGAAGTTGACTAACCCGGATGGCTATGACGGCGAACTGTATATCAACCTGGGTGACGTGAGTGAGGATATCTTGCGCGACGGTAAGAAATCGTTTGAGCACGGTCTGCCTATCTCGGATCAGGATAACGGACGTGTGGATTCTACGATTTGGGGATACGTACCGCGTACAACAAGTACGGTGACCGCCTTCTCCAACGAAGCGGGAGCACGACCCAAGCAGGACGTGGGACTGAACGGACTGAGTACGACGCAGGAGCTCACTTGGCCGACCTATGCCAACTATATTGCCGATCTCCGCACCAAGGTAGATGCCGACGTGCTGAGCCAGTGGCGCGACGATCCGTTCTCGCCACTCAATGACCCGGCCGGTGATAACTTCCACTACTACCGTGGTTCGGACTTTGACGAGCAGCGTGTATCCGTGCTGGATCGCTATAAGCACTTCAACGGTACGGAGGGTAACTCGCCTGATACGGAGTCGCAGACTGAGAGTTACGGTACGGCCTCTACCCTGCAACCGGATATAGAGGACATCAATAACGATAATACCCTGAATGAGTACGAGAAGTATTTCCAGTACAAGGTCATCCTGCGTCCGGACATGATGGAAGTAGGACGTCAGCATATCACGGAGAAGAAAGTAGCTAAGGTGACGCTGCGTAACGGCGAGACGCAAGAAGTGACGTGGTATCAATTTAAGATCCCCTTAAAGGGCGACAGCGCGGACGTGAAGACCGTGGGTTCGATTCGCAATTTCAAGTCGATTCGCTTCATGCGTATGTACTTGACCGGTTTCCAGAAGGAGACCCACCTGCGTTTTGCAACGCTGGATCTGGTGCGCGGTGAGTGGCGTCAGTATACCAAGGACCTGTATCCGATCGGAACGACGGTCAATACGGGTGCTTCGCTGAATGTGCAGACCGTGAATATCGAGGAGAATAGCACCCGTACTCCGGTCAACTACGTGCTGCCTCCGGGTGTGAGTCGTCAGACCGACCCGGGTCAGGCGCAACTGATCGAACAGAACGAGCAGGCGATGGTGATGCGCGTGATGAACCTCAGTCCGCGCGACGCGCGTGCCGTATATAAGAATACGGGCTACGACATGCGTCAGTATAAGAATTTCCAACTCTATGTACACGCAGAGAAGATGGAGCAGATGGATCCGACGTTGCAGGACGGTGACCTGAGCTGCTTCGTGCGTCTGGGTTCGGACCTGAAGAACAACTACTATGAGTACGAGATCCCGTTGCGCCTGACCGCACCGGGTCAGTATAACAACAATAATGAGCGTGACCGTATGCAGGTTTGGCCGGAGGACAACATGTTTGACTTCCCGTTTGAGATACTCACCCAGGCCAAGACGGCACGCAACAAGGCGAAGCGAGCCGGCAATGAGGGTGTAAGCAATACGATACCCTACGTCATCTACGACGATGCCTCGGGCAAACCGCAGAACCGAATCACTGTGCTGGGTAACCCGACCCTGGAGGACGTAGAGACCATCATGATCGGTATCCGCAACACGGGCCGGACGGACCATGCGGCCGAGATATGGGTCAACGAGATGCGTCTGAGTCAGTTCAACGAGCAGGGTGGTGTAGCGGCTATGGCCAATGCATCGCTGTCGGTGAGCGACATCGCCCAGGTGAACGTAGCAGGACGACTGGAGACAGCAGGCTACGGATCGATAGAGGCTAACGTGCTGAACCGCAACCTGGAGAACTTCTATCAACTCTCTGTGTCGGCCGCCCTGGAGGCAGGACGTCTGTTCCCCGAGAAAGCTAAGATGCAGATACCGCTCTACGTGGCTTATACCAACGAGACCGTCTCGCCCGACTACGACCCGCTGGATACGGATATCAAGCTGAAGGAAACGCTGAACACCTACGATACGAAGGAGGAGCGCGACTCGATCAAGCAGATGTCGAATACCGTAAGGACGTCCACCTCGTTTACGGTGACCAATATGAAGGTGAACATCAAGTCGAAGAAGAAGGATATGTTCTACGACCCGGCCAACTTCACGATCTCGGCATCGTACAACCGCCAGGACGAGCGTACGCCGGAGATGGAGATCAATCAGAATACCGACCAGAAGGGAACATTCACGTATGCTTATAACTTCAACCCCAAGCCGTGGGAGCCGTTTGCTAAGTTGGAGAAAGTGCAGAAAGTGAAACTGCTCAAGGAGTTTAATATCTTCTACCTGCCGCAGTCGTGGTCGTTCCAGACGAATATGCACCGTACGTTCTCGCAGATGAAGATGCGTGACCTGACAGCTGATGCCGGCACACATATGGATCCGACCTATAGCAAGGACTTCACCTGGGATCGTCACGTGGACTTCAAGTACGACCTGACCAAGAACATGAAGTTCTCCTTCCAGTCGGCTATGAACGCCATCATCGACGAGGGCGCTTATACGCCGGAGGTGCTGAAGGGTCAGTATTTCGACGCCGACTTCAACCACGATAAGTACGAGGCATGGAAGGATACCATCCAGCGTTCGCTGGCTAAGTGGGGTTCGCCCTACACGTATCAGCAGGTATTTACCGCCAGCTGGAACGTACCGTTCAACCGCGTGCCGTACCTGGAGGCGCTCTCGGCTAACGCATCGTATAACGCCACCTACAGCTGGGCACGTACCGCTTCGACACAGTCGGATACCGACCTGGGTAATACCGTATCGTCGTTGCAGCAATGGTCCGTGGACGGCGGACTGAACATGGAGACGCTCTACGGCAAGTCGAAGTACTGGAAAGAGATGACGCAACGTTATACGGGTCGTCAAGGACGTCGTAACTTCAAACCGCGTACGTACAGTCAGGATGTGGCCAAGGGCGAGAAAGGACAGACTATTGAGGTGGCTCACCGACTGAACTCGGATAAACTGACTGTGGTCGTCGTGGATAGCGCCGGACGGAAAGTGCCGTTCAGCTATAAGGCGGAAGGCAACACCAAGATACAGCTGACGCTCAAGGAAGATTGCAACGGTGCTAAGGTGACCGTGACGACGAAAGATCCGAACGAGCGTGAACCGGCACAGGTGGCAGGTGACATGTTTGCCTATGTAGGTACGATGATACGTAAGTTGCAGATCACGTACCGTGAGACCAACTCCATGACCCTGCCTGGCTTCTGGCCGGAGGCCGGATTTATGGGACAGCGCAAGGTGAACGGTACGTATGCGCCGGGCTTTGCTTTTGCCTTCGGATTCATACCGAGCGACATGGTAGCGCGTGCCAAGGAGAATGGCTGGTTGTCGGGCGATACATCGATCATACAGCCGGCATCGCAGGCAAGGACGAGCGACCTGGATATCAAACTGACATTGGAACCGTTACCGGGACTGAAGATCCAGGCTACGGGTAAGCGCTATCTGGCCAGCTCGACCTCGGTGATCTACTCGTACGATCATCTGCAGGAGAATATATCGGGTTCGTTCAATATCACGTCGTGCGCCATCGGAACGATCTTCCAGCGGATTGGTACGCAGGATGAGAACTTCCAGAACGATGCGTTTGATCAGTTCTTGAGGAATAGAGACATGCTGCGCGACCGAGTAGAAGCGCAGTATGCCGGAGCGGTATATCCCGATGCAGGCTTCCTGGCAGGAAGTATATTTGCAGGCAAGACCTTTGATACGAAGAACGGACATGTGTCGAACAACTCGGCCGATGTACTCGTGCCGGCCTTCCTGGCCGCCTATACGGGTAGGGACGCCATGAAGATGGACCTGAATCCGTTGCTGGGTATTTTGAGAATACTGCCCAACTGGTCGGTAACGTACGACGGTCTGGGTAAACTGCCTTGGATGAAAGACCACTTCAAGTCTGTGACGCTGACGCACGCCTATACCTGTAAGTACGCGATCGGTTCGTACGGATCGTACTCAACGTGGGTGCCGGCACAAGGTGAGACGGGCAAGATGATCGGTTTCGTACGCGATGTGACCACGGATCAACCGATCCCGAGTTCGCAATACGATATCTCGAATGTGACGATCACAGAGGCCTTTGCACCGCTGATTGGACTGAACCTAACGATGAAGAATTCGCTGAGCGTGAAGGCGGAGTATCGCAAGCAACGCAACCTGGCACTGAATGTGACGAGCGTACAGATGACTGAAGGTCATACCTCGGAGTTTGTGGTGGGAGCAGGTTATACGATCAAGAACCTCAACTTCATCGCCAAGAAGAAAGACGGCGGGCAGACCAAGGTGTCGAACGACCTGAAACTGCAAGTGGATGTGTCGTACAAAGACGTGAAGACCCTGCTGCGCAAGATCGACGAGGGTATTACGCAGGCTTCGAGTGGTAACAAGGTGCTGGCCATCAAGATCTCGGCCGACTATGTGCTGAGTCAGAAGATCAACCTGCAGTTCTTCTACGACCACCAAGGCACCACGCCGCTTATCTCGTCGTCTTACCCTGTGAAGGCGGATAACGTAGGTATCAATATCAAGTTGATGCTGACGAGGTAGCCGTAGGCCGTCAGCCATCAGCCATCAGCCATCAGCATTCAGATGTTTCGTGTAGGTATCATAGGACCGGAGAGTACGGGCAAGACGACCTTGGCGCAGTACTTGGCAGAACGTTATAAAGGAACGTGCGTGCCCGAGTACGCGCGCGGGTACGTAGAGCAGAAAGGCACGACGGAGGTAAGCTATGAGGAGCTATGCGAGATAACCCGCCATCAAATAGAGGAGATGGAGAGGATCGCGAGCGATGCGGGACTTCAGGATAAACCCATATTCTTTGATACGGAATTGATCGTGACGAAGGTATGGTTTGACTATGCTTTCGGAAGTGTACCGGAATGGCTAGAGGAGGCGATCGAGAAGTATAGGATGGACGTCTATCTGCTGACGAAGCCGGATATACCGTGGGAGCCGGATCCGGCACGCTCGAATGGAGGGGATGCGATACGCAGGGAACTGTTTGAACGCTATGAGCGGGAGATACAGGATTTGGGAATACCGTATTATATTATCGCGCATACCGAATGAAAAAGGGTATAAGGAACAAACAAGGAGTGGCTTGCGGGCCACTCCTTATTTATTGCGCACTTTTTACGTCTCGGTCACCGACCGTCAGTCTTGGAACTTAGCGCAGAGGAACTCGCGGTTGAGGCGAGCGATGTTAGCCAGCGAAACGGACTTCGGGCACTCGGCAGCACAAGCGCCGGTGTTGGTACAGTTACCGAATCCGAGTTCGTCCATCTTAGCCACCATAGCCTTTGCACGAGCTGCGGCCTCGATTTTACCTTGTGGGAGCAGGGCAAGTTGCGAAACCTTAGCGGATACGAAGAGCATAGCTGAGCCGTTCTTACATGCTGCGGCGCAAGCACCACAACCGATACAGCTGGCAGCGTCCATGGCCTCGTCAGCCACGGGCTTTGGAATAGGTATTGCGTTGGCGTCGGGTACACCACCGGTGTTGACGCTGACGAAACCACCAGCCTGCATGATCTTGTCGTACGCACCGCGATCGACCATGAGGTCCTTGATTACAGGGAACGCACGGCTACGCCACGGTTCAACGGTGATGGTCTCACCATCGTGGAACTTACGCATGTGGAGCTGGCAGGTGGTGATGGCGCTGTCAGGTCCATGCGGGTGACCGTTGACGTACATGGAGCACATACCGCAGATACCCTCACGGCAATCGTGATCGTAGGTAACGGGGTCTTTATGCTCTGCAACGAGTTGCTCGTTGAGGATGTCAATCATCTCCAAGAACGAAGCACCTTGGAAGACGTGCTTGAGCTCATAGGTCTCAAAATGACCTTGCGCCTTGGGGCCGGCTTGACGCCATACCCGTACTTTGATATCAATATACTGATCCATAAATATAATTTACGATTTACAAATTTACGATTTACGATTTATTTACGATTTAACTATATTTACGATTTATAGTTACGCGTCTTCCTTTCGGTGAACTCGTAGTCGAGCGGCTCCTTGATGAGTTGCGGCTCTTGGTCCTCACCCATGTACTTCCAGCAGCCCACGTACGAGAACTTGTCATCCTGACGGAGAGCCTCACCTTCCGGCGTTTGGTACTCCTCGCGGAAGTGACC
>DFGU01000116.1:12973-13499 GCA_002371785.1 Bacteroidales bacterium UBA3742 | reverse complement strand
CACGATGGAGAGCATCGACAGCCATGAGACGACCGATCTCGATGAAGTCAGCCAGACGGAGGGCTTTCTCAAGCTCGTTGTTGAGAGCGTTCGCCTCACCCGGGATATAGACGTTGCTCCAGAACTCCTTCTTGAGGGCGTCAATCTTGGAGATAGCGGTCTTGAGGCTCTCGGCCGTACGACCCATACCTACGAAGTCCCACATGATAAGACCGAGCTCTTTGTGAATCGAGTCAACCGAGCGGTTGCCCTGGATAGCCATGAGGCGGTCGATCTTGTCCTGAACGGCCTTCTCAGCCTCAGCGAATTCAGGCAGGTCGGTGGACATACGCGGTACGCCGATCTGGTCGGAGAGGTAGTTCTGGATAGTGTACGGGAGAACGAAGTAGCCGTCTGCCAGACCCTGCATGAGGGCCGAAGCACCGAGGCGGTTTGCACCGTGGTCGGAGAAGTTAGCCTCACCGATACAGAACAGACCCTTGACGCTGGTTTGCAGTTCGTAGTCAACCCAGATACCACCCATGGT
>DFGU01000116.1:0-12863 GCA_002371785.1 Bacteroidales bacterium UBA3742 | reverse complement strand
ACGGGTTCTCGTCCACGATCTTCTCATACATCTGGAAGAGGTTGCCGTATTTCTGAGCTACCACATCCTTGCCGAGACGCTGGATAGCGTCGGAGAAGTCGAGGAAGACAGCGAGACCGGTGTTGTTGACACCATAGCCCTTGTCGCAACGCTCCTTAGCAGCACGCGAAGCTACGTCACGCGGCACGAGGTTACCGAATGCCGGATAACGACGCTCGAGATAGTAGTCACGATCCTCTTCGGGGATGTCACGACCCTTGATCTCGCCAGCCTGGAGACGCTTAGCGTCTTCGAGTTTCTTCGGTACCCAGATACGACCGTCGTTACGGAGCGACTCCGACATAAGGGTCAGCTTGGACTGGAAGTCTCCGTGCTTGGGGATACAGGTCGGGTGAATCTGTGCGTAGCAGGGGTTAGCGAAGAGGGCACCGTGGCGGTACATCTGCATAGCAGCGGAACCGTTGGAAGCCATGGCGTTGGTGGAGAGGAAGAAGGTGTTGCCGTATCCGCCGGAACCTACAACGACTGCATGTGCGAAGAAGCGCTCAATGCGGCCGGTAACGAGGTTGCGGGCGATGATACCACGTGCACGCTTCTCGCCGTTCTCATCTGCGATGAGGACGATGTCGAGCATCTCGTAACGGGTGTACATCTTGACCTTGCCTTTACCGATCTGGCGGCTGAGGGCGCTATAGGCGCCGAGCAGCAGCTGCTGACCGGTCTGACCTTTTGCGTAGAAGGTACGCGAAACCTGTGCGCCACCGAAGGAACGGTTGTCCAAGAGACCGCCGTATTCACGTGCGAAAGGTACGCCCTGTGCTACGCACTGGTCGATGATATTGTTGCTGACCTCAGCCAGACGATATACGTTAGCCTCGCGAGCGCGATAGTCGCCACCCTTGATGGTATCGTAGTAGAGACGATAAACGGAGTCACCATCGTTCTGATAGTTCTTGGCCGCATTGATACCGCCCTGTGCAGCGATAGAGTGTGCACGACGGGGCGAATCCTGGATACAGAAGTTGAGGACATTGAATCCCATCTCTGCGAGCGAAGCTGCTGCGGAAGCACCGGCCAGACCGGTACCAACAACGATGACGTCGAGACGACGCTTGTTGGCAGGGTTGACGAGCTTCTGATGGTTCTTATAGTTGGTCCACTTAAGCTCCAGCGGACCAGCGGGGATTTTGGCCATCTCGGGCGTGATGATAGCATTGGCGTTGGCTTTAGCGTTGGCTTCCGGAGCTGCTTTTTCGAGCGCCTCCTTTGCTTCAGCGACTACCTCGCTTGCTACCTCTACGGCCTTCTGTGCGGCCTTAACGGCTACTTTTTTAGCGGTTTTCTTAGCAGCCTCTATAATCTCTTCTTTCTTAGTTGCCATAGTTGTAAATCATTTTAGAGGAGCAGGCCAATGCCATATCCGAAGTAATACAATACGACGATCATGAACGGCAGTACGGCGAGCGTAGCGACGATGCAACCGATCACTTTGATACGTTTCATCCAAACGAGGTTGTTCCATCCGAGTGTGTGCAGGGCAGACCATACACCATGGTTGAGGTGGAGCCAGAGTGCGCAGAGCCAAATGAGGTAGAGCACGCAGTAGATTTGGCCGGAGACCTTCGTGGTGAAGAGAGCGATGACGTAATGCGAACCGCTGGTGGCTAATTCCAGGGGAGCTGTTGCGCCTTCGGTGATTTCGGCCAACTGCATCTTAAACCAGAAATTGTAGAGGTGCAGTACGAGGAAACCAATCACGCAGAAACCGAGAACGAGCATGTTCTCCGACTCCCATTCAACGCCCTCCTTCTTGCCGGAGATGGCATAACGGTCGTTGCCGCGAGCAGCGCGGTTCTGGATCGTGAGGTAGATAGCATAGCAGAAATGCACCACTACCAAGAAAGCCAGACCGAGTGTACCAACCAGTGCGTACCAGTTAGCACCCAAGAATCGACAAATCGCGTCGTAAGCTTCAGGCTTAATCACCACGACTACGTTCATACAGCCGTGGAAAAGCAGAAACAAGACCAACGCAAGGCCAGTCAAACTCATAACGAATTTACGGCCGATAGATGAATCTTTTAACCACATAAATAGTGAATAATTAATAATGAATAATGAGTATTTTATTGTGTTCGTTTCAAGTTGGAATGATCGTGTTTTTCATTTCGGCTGCAAAGGTACAAAAAAAATCTCACATACGCAAGCGTACGCGCGATTTTTTTGAATTTTAGGCGTCGAGGACTTGATAGAGAGTAAGTTGGATAAAGGTGCCGATGAGGGTTGAGGGATCTAATTGTGCGCTTAGAGCATGGTGATGCCTTGCTCTGCCTAATCATCTACTAATTTCATATGAATAAGCTATTTATGACCTATTTATAACAGTGTTATCACTCATTTATAACCTACTTATCACCTACTAATAACCAACTAATAACCTACTTATCACCTACTAATATCATATTTTTCTTCTTATGCGCGGGGGACCCTGATTAAAACTGAAAAAAGTTGTGGCTAAACCTGAAAAAGGTTGACTAAACCAAAGGAAAACCATGCAGCCTGTAAAAAATCGTACATAAATTTGCACATATGCGAAAAATTTTGTACCTTTGCAGCGTGAAATGCCGCAAAGAAATGAAAATTGATGTCGGATGGCATCCGACGCAACGGACAAAAGAAACTAAATAGCGTAGGCAGATGAGTAAACAGCTCCAAATACGTAATTCGACTGCGGAGTTCCTGATTTTCCAAGCCGAAGACAAGGTGCAGGGTGTGCAGGTGTTCTACCAGGATGAGAATATCTGGGCAACGCAAGATGCGATAGCTACGCTCTTCGATAAGGGACGTACTACCATCACGGAGCACTTAAAGCATATCTTCGAGAGTGGAGAACTGGATCAAAATTCAGTATGTCGGAAATTCCGACTAACTGCCGCAGATGGGAAAAACTATGAGACTCAGTTCTATAATCTTGATGCTATTATTTCTGTCGGTTACCGCGTTAACTCGATTCGCGCTACTCAGTTTCGCAGGTGGGCAACCAGCGTCTTGCGGCAGTTCGCTATCAAAGGCTATGTGCTCGACAGAAAACGCATGGAGAACGGAGCCTTCCTGAGTGAGGATTACTTTGAGCACCTGTTGGCAGAGATCCATGAGATTCGTCTCTCCGAGCGTCGTTTCTATCAGAAGCTGACGGACATCTATGCCACCAGCATGGACTATGACAAGGACGCACCGATGACGCGGCAGTTCTTCCAGATGATACAGAACAAGATGCATTACGCGGTACACCAGCATACGGCTGCCGAACTGATCATGGAGCGTGCCAGTGCGGAGAAGGAGCACATGGGACTGACAACGTGGGAGAATGCGCCGGATGGTAAGATTGTGAAGACGGATGTGAGCATCGCGAAGAACTATCTGAAGCAGAACGAGTTGGAAGATATGGGGAATATCGTGTCGGCTGTGCTGGATTTTGCAGAAGCACGTGCCAAACGTCATATCCCGATGACAATGGAGGATTGGTCAAAGCGTATTGATGCTTATTTGAATAGCGATGAGCGTCCGTTGTTGACGGATGCCGGAAGTGTGAGCCATGAGGTGGCGAAGGAGTATGCCGAGACGGAGTTTGAGAAGTATCGTGTCGTCCAGGATCGACTGTTTGAATCGGATTTTGATCGGTTTGCGTTGCCGACCTTGCCGTTTGACGGAGAGAATGATCTAAAAAATGAATGAAAAAATGCACTGGCGATGATGGCGATATTGACGATATCGCCAAAAACGTCAATATCGCCATGCAAAAAATATGAGATAAGAAAATTTATGTCGGATAGCATCCGACGCAACGAACATAGAAAAAAATGATATAGCACAAATGGCACTATTGGCACTATGGAGGGCAAAAGTGCCAAAAGTGCCGAAAGTGCCATAGCAAATTTTAGGAAGAAACTACATAGCGGAGATAGATGGCAGAGATAGAATCTATAGAAAAACCAAGAATGGTGAAATCGCATGATGTGCATTTAGATGGCGAGTATGCGGATTGGATAGCGGAGTTGAAACATCGCTATCGTGCGGCGCAGGTAAAGGCATCTGTACGGGTGAACTCGGAGAAGTTGCTCTTTAATTGGGAGCTGGGACGTGACTTGGTTCAGAAGAAAGCGGAAGAAAAATGGGGTGCCGGAGTGGTGGAGCAGGTGAGTCTAGATCTGCAGCGGGAGTTTCCGGGTAATGAGGGATTTTCAGCGAGAAATCTGTGGCGTATGAAACAGTGGTATCTGTTTTATAATCAATCAGATACAAAACTGCCCCAACTTGGTGCAGAATTTAAAAATGTAAAACTGCCCCAAGCTGGGACAGAAATTCTATTACAACCTGTTAGAGAAATAGAGGATGAAAAACTTCAACAATCCGTTGAAGAAATTCCAGAGTTTGCCGGAAAACTAAATTTCTATGTCAATGCGGTGGATGACTTGCTGAAGGATAAGGAGGATAATCCCACTATCGGTTTGCTTATCTGCTCAGATATGAATAAGGCAGAGGTACAATGGTCATTCCGCGGAATCAGTACTCCAATAGGTGTAGCAACATACAATAATATCCGCATCAAGATGCGCTGCCTACGCAGGAACAACTCAAAGAGCGTATGGAACTGTTACAGCGTGAGATGCGAGCGACGAAACGATTGATGAAAGGAAAGAAATAATAGAAAAAATGACGTGTCATGCAAATTTTTATAAGCCGGATGACATCCGGCGAAATGAAAGAAGAAAATAATATAAAGGAGATATGAGTAAAAATATTGCAGTCATATTAGCTGGAGGAAGCGGTTCTCGATTTGGAAGAGATAATACACCAAAACAATTCCTCAAAGTGGCTGGAAAGAAAGTCATTGAGCACACAATTGATGTGTTTGAAGGCAATGGCCATATAGATGAGATAGCGATTGTTACTCGTCAAGAATTTATTGCGGATATTGAGCAAATGGTAGTGAATAACCATTATGCAAAGGTTCGCAAGATTCTTATTGGAGGAAAGGAACGCTATCATTCGAGCCTGTCCGCTATCAATGCATATATGGACGATGCTGATAATTTGATATTTCATGACGCGGTGCGTCCATTAGTGAACGACCGTATTATCAATGACTGTGTGGAAGCATTGAAGCACTACGATGCGGTAGATGTGGCAATTCCTGTGGCAGATACGATTATTCAAGTAGATGATACGGATTGCATAAGTACAATACCTACGCGTTCGTTGTTGCGTAGCGGACAAACACCGCAATGTTTCAAAAGAGGCATTATTAACAAAGCGTATCAACTTGCCCTTCAAGACCCGCAATTCATTACTACGGATGACTGCGGTGTAATTAGAAAGTATCTGCCTGAGACTCCTGTGTATGTCGTAAAAGGCGAAGTATTCAACATGAAGATTACCTACAAGGAGGATTTGTTTCTTGTGGATAAATTGTTCCAACTCAAAAGCCAAGAGGGAAGCCAAGATGCGCTTTCGGCACTATCCAAAGAACGTCTGAAGGGCAAAGTGCTTGTCGTTTTCGGTGGCAGTTATGGAATCGGAGCAGATGTGGCGCGAATAGCTAAAGAGAATGGCGTTAAGGTCTATTGTTTTAGCCGTTCCATGAATAATGTGGATGTCAGCAACATAGAGCAAGTTCAAAGCGCTTTAGAGCAGGTCCATGAAGCAGAAGGCGAGATTCACTATGTTGTAAATACGGCAGGTATATTGGTCAAAGAATCATTGGCGGCAATGGAATATGAGCGGATTGAGAACTCGGTTAATGTCAATGTATTAGGCATTATCAATGTCGCTAAAGTTTCTTATCCGTATTTGTGCCAAACGCAAGGAGCTTTGCTTGCATACACAAGTAGCAGTTACACGCGTGGACGTATGATGTACAGCGTATATTCGGCAACAAAGGCAGCTGTGGTGAATCTAGTTCAAGCTTTAGCTGAAGAATGGTCGAATGATAAAATACGTGTCAATTGTATCAACCCTGAGCGCACTAAAACGCCAATGCGTGTATCTAATTTCGGCAACGAACCGGAAGACACGTTATTGAAATCGGAAGAAGTCGCGATAGCTTCGCTTAATACGCTTACGTCTGCTTGTACAGGTGAAGTCATAGATGTAAAAAGGAAATGGAAGATTTAAGTAGATATAATCCAGAAGGTTCAACATTGCGTAAAGCACAATTGCGCATGTTGAGTATCTTAATAGAGGTAGACAAGATTTTTCATAAAAACAATATTCCCTATTTTTTGCATGGGGGTACGCTTCTTGGCGCTGCTCGCCACGGTGGTTTTATTCCATGGGATGACGATCTAGATATAGCAGTTTTGCAGAAAGATATACCCAAGATTAGAAAGATATTGTCAACGGAATTACCAGACAATTTATCTTATCAGGACATAAGGACAGATTATAATTATTATATGGTAATCAGTAAAGTTCGGGATAAGAATTCACTCTTTGAAGAACAACATACAGAGAGACTCATTGAAAAAGGTCTATATATTGACTTAATTCCTATAGAACCGGTTGTTAATCAGAGGATCAAAGATGTAATAGATTTTGTGTATATTCGTTCATTGCGCGGAATTCATAATTATAGCAATCGTTTTATTGAAAAGTTTTTGGGGTATTTATGTTTCCCATTTATACGATTAGCAGTAGCGCTATGCCGTG
Organism: Bacteroidales bacterium UBA3742; assembly: GCA_002371785.1. GTDB lineage: Bacteria > Bacteroidota > Bacteroidia > Bacteroidales > Paludibacteraceae > Colicola. Next base: position 6,155 of record DFGU01000116.1, on the reverse strand, counting down.
GGTGGGCGAAGTGCTTCCCTTCCCATAAGTGGGGCAATGCTTACGGATGGATGACGCCTCGTCATTTTGATGAGGATATGATATTTCCGTTAAGTACAATGAAGTTTGAAGGCTATGAATTTGCAAGTCCTGCAAGGCCAGATATTTTCTTAACGACAAATTATGGCAACTACATGCAAATTCCGCCTGAAGATAAGCGAGTGACGCATATGGCAACTATAACATTTTTGGATGAAAAATGAATCTTCTCTTTGTTACACATAGGAATGTTTGCCCTCTGATAGGTGGAATTGAACGCGTGACGTACTCGGTAGTGGAGGCACTACGGGATATTTATGACATCGCGTCATATTCTTTATATACAGAGGAGGTACTGGTAGAAGCGAATATTGAGGAGGTCTTTATTCGAAAAGAACGCCTGCGAGCAGATGATGATGTGCAACAAGTAATAGATTGTATTTCTCGCGAGGGCATAGATGTTATTGTGGTACAGGGTTCGGTGATACGCGTTAATAATCTGATGCCTATGCTACGCAAGGCAGCTGATCAATGCCAGATACCATTAGTCTTTGTGTTTCATCAAATGCCAGGGGCAGAGTTTAGGCCACTGGATTTGGGCGTCCTTTATAACCGCTTATGTCATGGCGGAAACAAAAAATCTGCTTTACGACAATTGCTTATTCAAACTCTTTATCGCCTTGCTCCATGCATAGCGGAGAGAATGGTGGAGAAGAAGTATAAAATGCCGTATATGCACGCTGATAAAGTGGTAGTATTATCTAAAGGCTACATTGCGCAATATAACCATTTTGCAAAAGGAGAAGAGTCCCGCTATGCAGTGGTGAATAATATGTTGTCTTTCCCTGAAGGGAAAAATGTCGACTTTAAAAAGCAGAAGGAGGTTCTTATTGTTGCTCGTATGGACGAGCGTCCTAAGCGAATAAAGACTGCTTTGAAAATATGGAAGAAAACGTGTAATCCTGAGTGGATGATGCGTATAGTGGGATATGGTGAAGATTTAGAATACTATAAGCAATTAGTTCTTAAGAGGAACGTACAGAATGTGACCTTTGAAGGTTTGCAAGATCCGTTGCCTTATTATCGAAAGGCAGGAATTTTTATAATGACCTCAGCGTGTGAAGGCTTCCCAATGACCTTAGTAGAAGCACAACAATGCGGTTGTGTGCCTATGGCATTCGACAGTTTTAGTTCTGTACATGATATTATTCAGTCGGGCAGGAATGGCTATGTCGTGCCGAACAATGATATAGACGAATATGCGCGAGTGCTGCAAAAACTGATGAATAATGACACATTGCGTGCGGAATTAGCGGCGAATGCACAGAAGGATGTGCTGCGTTTCTCACGCGAAAATATAGCGAAACAATGGAAAACACTACTGGAAAATCTATGATCAAAGTATCCGTTATTCTGCCCGTTTATGGTGTGGCAGAGTATATCGTAAAATGTACGGAGTCTCTTTTGGCGCAAACGCTGCAGGAGATCGAGTTTCTGTTCGTGGATGACCATGGACCGGATAACAGTATTGAATTGCTCAAGCAGGCCATTAAGGGGCATCCGCGCGAGAAACAGTTTCGTGTTTTGACACCGGAACATAATTTGGGTGCAGGCATGGCACGTAACTATGCCATACCGGAGGCAAAGGGCGAGTATATTGCGTTTGTGGATTCGGATGACTGGATTGAGCCGGATATGTTTGAGCGGATGTACAATCGTGCGAAAGAATTGGGCACGACCGATCTGTGTATGTGTCAGGCGTCGAAGGATTATTTGGATGGCACACCTTCGATCGTGCTGAAAAATCCCGATGTAGAGGAAGGCGAGTTTACGCATGAGAAGCGCGCCTTCTTCCTGACGCATTATGTGAGCTATTTCTGGACATTTTTGTATAAGCGTGAGTTGATAGAAAAGCATGCGATTCGGTATCCGGAAGATAGAAGTGCGGATGATAGTTTCTTCTTGGCATGCGCCTTGATGACGGCCAAATCCATTGCAAGAGTGGATGCTCCGTTCTATCATTATCTGATTCGTCCAGGATCGGTATGCACGACAAAAGATAGTGTGAAATACAAGAAACGCCTTACGGTGTTTTCCAAACTGATGGCATATGCCAAGGAGCAAGGAGTATATGAGGCGTTCCAGCCGGAGATAGACTTCCTGTACATCAAAAAAGGCTATGTGTCAACATTGGTGAATTACGTGGTTAATGCCCTGGAGCCGAAGAAAGAAGTGTTCGCGGAGATTTACGATACCTTATTAAAGGAGGTGCCGTCATACAAGACCAATGCGTATCTTGAACGAAAGAAGGTGTTGAAGATTCTGCTTTATATTTGTCAGAAATGTCCGCGTACGGCAACGTGTATCTTGCGTTATTATGCAAAACGAAATAATATAGTAGGTTAGGATATGGCTCGTTATGATTATTTGATAGTTGGCTCCGGCTTGTTTGGCGCTACGTTTGCCTATAAGGCGACGAAGGCCGGTAAGAAATGTCTGGTGATTGACAAGCGTCCGCAGTTGGGCGGTAATGTCTATTGCAAGAAAGTGGAAGGAATCAACGTACATACGTATGGTGCACATATCTTCCATACGAGCAATAAAGAAGTGTGGGACTTTGTCAATTCATTAGTGCCGTTTAATCGCTATACGAATAGCCCGATTGCCAATTATCACGGAGAGCTGTATAACCTGCCCTTTAATATGAATACGTTCTGCCAAATGTGGCCGGATGTGAAGACGCCTCAGGATGCGGAGAAACGTATCAATGAGCAGAAGGCGGAAGCTGTTGCCGCATTAGGTGGACGAGAACCACAGAACTTGGAGGAGCAAGCGCTTTGCCTGGTAGGAAAAGATATATTCCAAAAACTCATTAAGGAATATACGGAAAAACAGTGGGGGCGTGATTGTAAAGAACTGCCTGCATTTATTATAAAACGTCTGCCGGTACGCTTTGTGTTTGACAATAACTATTTCAACGATTTGTATCAGGGTATTCCTATCGGAGGATATAATGTGCTGATTGAGAAGCTGCTGGAAGGATGCGATATGCGCACAGATTGCGATTTCTTTACGGAATATATGGATAATTGGCGTGAGGTTGCAGATAAATTGGTCTATACGGGGCAGCTGGATGAGTATTTCGATTTTCGTTTAGGGCGTCTGGATTGGCGGACGGTATCGTTTAAAACCAGAATAGAGGATATGCCTAACTATCAGGGTAATGCCGTGATAAACTATACTTCGCATGAACAACCCTACACGCGCGTGATTGAACATAAGCATTTTGAGATGTTCGGACAGCAGGTGTATGAATGTCCGAAAACAGTAGTAAGCGAGGAGTATAGCACGGAGTATAAGCATGGCATGGAGCCATATTATCCAGTGAATGACGCGCGTAATAATGCATTGGCAGAGCAGTATAAACAATTAGCCGCCAAAGAAAAAGATGTTCTCTTTGGCGGCCGATTGGCAGAGTATAAATACTATGATATGGCTCCTATTATTGAGCGGGCTTTGACGATGGAAGTATAGTCCGCCAAAGTGGCCAGCATAATAGCAGAACACTAAGGAGGATTGCTATAATTACCAATGGATAACATAATTTCTCCCAGGCTAATGCTTCCGGAATAAATTCCATCTTTACTGTATGCTCTCCAGCTGGAATAATACCTGCTCGGAGAATGTAGTTCGCACGTCCGAGTTTACGCTCTTCACCGTCTATATAAAGATGCCATCCGTGCGGATAGTACACCTCAGAGAATACGGCTACGCGGTCGTGGCTGCAACGGGTGTGGTATTCCAATCGGTTGGGCGTGTAGGTGGTGAGCTCGATAGCATCGGTGCTATCGGGTTGGGCTTGACAGGTCAGGACGTCACGGAAACGCTCGTCGGCTACGGCCGTAGTATGCAGATCGATGGTGTTGAGCGCTGCGGACTCATCATCCGCCGTGGGCACAAACTGAACCTGGTTGACAAACCACGCATTGCCCATGGCATAGGGGTTGCGGATAGGTGCTTGTGAGCCATCTTGCATGGATACAACGGCATAGCGCATATTGAGCATATTCAGCACGGGGAAGTCGGCGCCCTGCTTCTCATCGGGCGTGAGGAATCCGTTGGTGCGGAAGATAGTCTGGTAGAACGGATTCATCTCGGGCACGAGATGTGCCTCGATGAGATCCTGGTAGCGGCGCAGTTTCACGGCAGAATAGCCGCCGATGGACTTTAGACGATAGCTGGTACGAGAGTCGTTGAACGTACTAGTGGTGAGATTGAGGACGCGATAGTCGAGCGTCGTGTCCTGGAGTATTTCCTCCTCGTAAGGCTGTATCGCAAAATAGTTGTCGGATTCGCGTTTGCTAACGAAGTTGTCCTCGCCAAAGAAACGACGATTGACAGGCACCATATCGGCTAAGACCATAATGGCCATTCCTACATAGAGGACGGCGCTCAACTTATGCTCCTTACGATCCTTGTTGTACCAAGCATACCAATATGTGAGTACGAATCCAAGGAGAACGAACATGAGGGAACGCCATGCGTCGGCCTTGACCATCTCTACGCGTTCGTTCATAATAGCGCGCGTGAGCCAGTCGGGCATACGGTCGGTCCATTGCGCATCGTAGGTGCTGCTCATATCAAATCCATCGGCAAAGAGGGCGGCATAGAGACAGAGTGCTGCGGTGACACCACCGGCGATGAGCATACTTACGCGCAGACGAGGCCATGCCACTTTACCCTCTACGATGCGTTGCAAGCCCATGAAGCCAAGTAGCGGCATTGTGATCTCTGCGACCACCAGGATGGACTCGACGGCGCGGAACTTGTTGTACATCGGGAAGTAGTTGAAGAAGAACTCGGTGAGCCACATCATGTTTTTGCCCCATGCGAGGAAGATGGACATGAGCGTGGCGAAGAGCAGTCCCCATTTATACGGACCCGGTACGATCAGCAGACCGAGCAGGAAGAGGAAGCACACGATAGCTCCTACATATACAGGACCGCTGGTGAAGGCTTTCTCGCCGTGGTAGGTAGGTGCCTGACGGCAGAACTGCTCGGCGTCGCGTTTGGGTACACCCTGCTTGCGCATCGTGCGACAAAGTTCTGAGTCTTTGCCTACATTATAACCGCTGGCACCGCCTTCCCAGTTGGGGATGAGCAGGGTCATGGTCTCAGCACGACCGTAACTCCAATCGGTAGCATACGTGAGGTCGAGACCAACCTTGGAAGTGGAGGTGGTGTCGTTTTGCGTCAGTTCGCTGTGTCCGCCACGCATGGTCTCTTTAAGATACTCATTGTTCATCTGGAACCATGTAATCTCAGAACCATAAATTACTGCCGCACATACGATAAGAATACCAATATTGATTCCCAAATCTTTCCATGACCTTTCATAAATAAGCAATGCAATCTCTGCAATGGCCATTACGCCGATTAAAAGGGCTATATAATAGGTCATTTGCGGGTGGCGGACAATACTCGTCATGCCAAAAATGAGAACGAGTGGTATTCCAATCCAATATTTTTTACGGAAGATAAGGTGGATGCCGCCAATGACAGGAGGTAACCATCCTAATGCAAGGGCTTTTGTAACGTGTCCAGCAGGGATGATGAGGAAGAAATATGTACTTGTACCCATCGCCAAGGCTCCTGCAATACTAATCCATGGATTTACTCCAAAACATAGTAGTAGAATGAAGAATCCTAAGAAAAAACCAAAGAGTATTCCCATCGTTTCTGGAAGCCATAGGTGCAGAAACTTATTGCCAATACCATGTGATACTTCATGGGAAGGAATGTGTGCGTCTACCATATAGTTTGGCATGCCGCTAAACATAGATCCTGTCCACCAGCAAGCTTCGCCGGTCTCTGCTCTAAATTCCTGCGTCTGATGGGCGCCACCCAGCCAGTTCATCGTATCGCCGGCATACACTACTTTACCGGATAAAATAGGACTGCAATATAACACGGCAAAGCCGATAAATACGGCTAAAGCTACCAGATACGGTGCCAGTTTTTTCCAATCAATAGATTTCATATTTGTTTTTTCGTTTTGTTCGGGGTTAGATATAGGAGCGGATATCCACCAGTTCTTGGCGGATACGCTGCAGTATTTCGGTGGCGCGAATACGGAC
>DFGU01000084.1 GCA_002371785.1 Bacteroidales bacterium UBA3742 | reverse complement strand
ATCATACAGTTGCAGCTGGTCACCACTGCTCACCTGCACATGCGCCAGGTACTGCTGGAAGCCCTCAAACTCTCCGGCATCTTGACCGGCGAAGTAGGTCGTGCCGTTCACCAGTATTCCGTAGTTGCCTGCCAGCAGACTCACCGACATCAACACTGCTGCTAATATACTAAAAATCTTTCTCATACTTTCAACCATTAGCCATTAGCCTTTAGCCTTTCACCTTTCACTCCACTCTATTGCCGCGAGCATCAAACTTATTCTCTCCCACGCGGATATACAATTGTCCGTTCTCGATGAACTTCTCACCCGTAACCTGTAACCCGTAACCCGTAACCTCGTCAACGCCCTGATTATTCATCTTCACAAACACCGTATATTGTCCGCGGTCGCCACCCTCTACGGCCAGCTCGAAGCCCTCGGGCACGGTCTGACTGCGGTACTTACCTACGCGCACGACCACCTGGCCGCGATGACCTTGCACCGTAGCGCTGTACTGGTACTGACCACTCGTCTCCTCCAGCACCTGCGACTCGCTATGGATACCTACGCGCTTGCGCACGGCGATCAGTTCGTTGATCTCGCTCTTGTAGCTGGCCCAATGCGGATAGAACACGCAGGGGATACCCGGCATCATGAGCATATACGCACTCGCCTGGAGAACAGCATCCTTGTTCGTTGCGGTCGTCAGATCCGTAGACTTGGTATATTGGTTATCGCCGTATGCGTTGCCACGATCGAAGGTGTCGTGATTATCAATAAAGGTCACCGAGTAGCGCGAGAGACCATGCTTACGCAGGCCCTCGAACGACTTGTTGGCGTTCAGCTTGCCGTACGAACCGTTCACAATACCCTTCATCGAGTACTTAGCCTGGAAATCGAACACCATCGTGTTGTATTCCGTCTCCTCCAGGTGCTGCTTCTGGCGGTCCATGCTCGACCACAGCTCCGATACGGAGATATACGGCTGCGCTGCCTCGTTGTACATCTTTAGGTAGCGGCCGTGGAAACCCAGCGTCATATCGTAGCGGAAACCGTCGTAGTTCATGACCCCCATCAACCACTGCGTATAGGCCTTCGACCAGTTCTGCACATACTCGCTGGTATGGTCCAAGTCGCGTGCGCCATCGAAGTTATCACCCGTGTCGTACGCACCGCGATCCGTGCTGGCAGCGTTGTAGCAGGACGAACTCTTGTTGGTGAAGCACTCGTCGTTGCTGACGATATGCTTCTGGGTCAACTGATACGTTCCGTACGAACCGAAGTTATCCTGGAAGAAATTACACCAGGAATTGTAGTTCCCACGGTGGTTGAGCACTACATCGGCCAACACCTTGGTCCCGCGCTTATGCAGCGCCGTGATGAGCTCCTGGAGCTTGGTTTTCGACCCCCAGTCGCTCTCCTGATTACTGTACTGACGGGCCGAGTAGCCTACGCCGTTACCCGTAGGACCGGCGCTGGGCGGGAACCATACCACGTCGAAGTTGGCATTGATAGCCGCCGTATCCTTCATGAGGTCGATCCACTTGGTACGACCGAACTTGGAGTCGGTGGACGACTGCGTCTTGTAGCTGTCCCAGTAGAAGGCCTGAAGCATCACGTCTTCGCACTCCGCAGGCACGCCTGCATTCTCTGCACGCAGCGCACTCGCGCTCGCGAAAAATAAAAAAGAAAGAGTTATTAGAATTGCTTTTTTCATGGTCTTATCACATAATCGGGTGCAAAGGTACTACTTTTTTCGCACATATGCAAGCCCGCGCGTGTATTTTTTTTGCAAAAAGTCGTTTTTTTCACCAAAATACAGAAAAATTCAGGTCTTTTCGATACAACGTACCCGCAGCGTCGGTCCATCTACACTGAACGTCACACAATAGCCGGCATAGTCCATCTTGTATTCTCTTTCCGGGTCGTCCTGATAGGCGGGACGCGGGTCTTGCTCCAGGATATAGACTATATCTCTCCATACCGTTTCCGGCACGTCGCCACGCTCACCAATAACCGCTAAGCGGTCAGCCTTATGTTCATCGGCAAAGCCGCACTTGGCCTCCGGATGGCTGTCGCTGTAGCTCAGATAGGGTTTGACATCATATATCGGTGTGCCATCCATCAAGTCGGCTCCGCTCACAATCAGGTCGCCATCCGCTACTTTTAACAATCGGACGCTGGTCAATCCGATCGGGTTGGGACGGAACGGACTACGCGTAGCGAACACCCCCATCCGCTTATTGCCCCCCAAGCGTGGCGGCCGAACGGTGGGAGACCAATCGCCTTCAATTGTCGATTGTCGATTTTCGACTTCGGAAAATCCCCACAATAGCCATAGGTGCGAGAAATCCTCAATGCCACGCAGGGCTTCTTGTACCCGGTATTCGGGCGTGAAAACAATGCGCGTCAGGATAGGCGATTCGTCCCTACTCTGTCGCGGTATGCCGAACTTATCCGTATGCCCATTTTGGGCGTATGCAATCACCTTTAGCTCCATTTCGAGTGCAAAATTACACTTTTTTTGCCAAAAATGCAAGAAAAATGCAAAAAAATTTGCGTATGTCAGAAAAAAGCAGTAATTTTGCACCCGCTTTCTCGTCGGAAGAGGCTCGGCTAAACGAAATTCGCTCGCGAATTAGAAGCGCCTCGCACTTCCTCCTCTCCGATTAAAACACCGCTCCGCTAGCGTTTTAATCGGCATGTAGAGAAGGCACTCAATCGTAATGCTAGCGCAGCGATATTTCGATTGAAGCAACCGCAGCGAGTTAAACTCGCGTAAGTGAGTTTCGGTCTCGCAAGCGTGTTGCGACGAGGTGCCATAGCTCAGATGGTAGAGCAAAGGACTGAAAATCCTTGTGTCCCCGGTTCGATTCCTGGTGGCACCACAAAAAAGAAGTCTTCCATTCGGGAGACTTCTTTTTTATCTTTTCACCTTTCACCTTTCTATATTGGGCTTTCAGCATTCAGCATTCGGCTTTTCTGACGCAGGTCTGACCTGGCTGATGGCCTTTCACCTTTCAATTTTCAATTTCGTCCTCGTCGGGCGTAGCCAGTTTCTTGCGGCTATTGCTTACGGCGCGTTTCTTGGTGCTGGTGACGCCCAGTTCCTTGAGTCCCTCCATCTGGCGCAGCAGGTTGCCGCGTCCCTCTGCGAGTTGTCCCATGGCCCGGTTGTAGGTTGTTGAGACCGTACTGAGTTGCGCACCCATGGTGGTAAAGCTGTCCACTACGGTGATCATCTTCTCATACATCTTGGTGGCATCCTCTATAATACGTCGGCAGTTATCCTCCTGACGGGTCTGCTGCCAGGCGATGAGCACCAGGTGGAGCGTCATCATGAGGTTGGTGGGGTTAACGATGATCACGCCCTGACGATAGGCTTCCTGGAGCAGGCGCGGGTTCTCGTTGAGCGCCATGACATACGCACCCTCGTTGGGGATGAACATCAGCACGTAGGGCATGGCATTGTCCACGTAGTTCTGATAGCGCTTGTCGGTCAGTTCCTTCACGTGGCGGCGTATCGACTCGCAATGGCGTTTCACGGCTTCGCGGCGTTGCTCGTCGGTCTGGGCCTCCAGCGCATCGGTATAGGCGGTGAGCGAGGCCTTGGAGTCGATGATCATATTCTTGCCCTCGGGGAAATGGATGATGACGTCCGGACGCATATTGGCGTCCTCTTCGCCACGCACCACGCTCTGCTTCTCAAACTCCACGCCCTCACGCAGTCCACTTTCTTCCAGGATCTCCTCCAGCACACGTTCGCTCCAGTCGCCATGTACCTTACCGCGGTTCTTCAGCGCGTCGGCCAGGGTATTGGCACTCTCGGCCGTCAGGTTGGTCTGCTTGAGCAGTTCTTCGATGCGTGTCTCCATCGAGGTCTGCAGTTGGATCTGCTTCTCCTTGTTCTTATCCACGCTCGTGCGCATGTTCTCCAGGTCCTGCTTGAGCGGACTGAGCAACACGTCCAGTCGTTCCTTGCTCGTCTGCGAGAACTCCTCCTGACGCTGACGCAGGATATCCTTGGTTTCGTTCTTCAGTTGCTCCTTGATGCGCTCCAGCGCCTCGGCATGCAGACGGTCGGTATCCTGCTTGGCACGTTCCTGGGCCTCCTGCTGCTGACGCAGCATCTCGTCGTAGCGTTGCCGCTCACGTTGCTCAGCCTCGGCATAGCGATGCTCGGCTTCCGCCAACTGACGTCCTGCCTCTTCACGTGCCTGACTTACATTTCCGCGCTGCAGCATATATACCGCAACGCCCGCCAACACGGCTCCTCCGATAAATGCAAAAATTAATTCCATCTTTCTTTCGACTTTTGACTTTTGACTTTCGACTCTACTGCGCTTGCATTCCGCCGCCACCGAGACGGTTCAGCTCGTCCATATCGCCTACCTTGCGGTTCTTATGCTGCTGGTACTGTCCGAACATCCAGGTGAGCGAGAACATCACGCGCTGCGAGCGCACCGTATTGCGATACCAACTCTCGTAGCCCGGGGCGAGGCCCTCGTTGTTGGACTCGAAGCGCATCGAGCGCGCCAGGTCCTGGACGTTGAGGTTGAAGATCAGTCCCTTCTTCATATACATCTTGCGCACACCGAAGCTGAGGAAATAGGTGCTACCCTGTCGGTCATAACCCGTGGTCATGGGTGACGACCAGTTGCCGTCCAGCGTCATGGTCCAGTCCTTGGGCAGATAGGCCGAGAGGGTACCGCCGGCGTAGCCGTAGTGGTTGCGGTTCTCGTATACGGGCGTGCCGTCGGCCTGCTTCTCATACGACTTATTAATAAAGTGCAGATATCCCGCATTGATGGTCAGCGCGAGCCATGCGCCGGTCATCGTCTTGGTACCGTCCTCCATGCGTTGGTACTTAGGTACGAGCGGCAGCTCCGTGAGCGATATATTACCGCCGTGGGTGGTACACGTACCGAAGTTGCTCCACTGGCTATAGCTCATACCGTTGTCCAGGATATGGACGCGCTGGGAGAACATGTCCTGGGTATGGGCGAAGTTGAAAGTGAGGTTGAGGTACTGGGTCCAAGAGAAATGCAGCTCTACGTCGTTGTTGAACTCCGGCGTCAGTTCGGTATTACCCATCTGGTAGCTATAGGCATCTACGTAGTTGACGAACGGGTTGAGCATCCAGTAATTGGGTCGTTTGATACGCCGTGTATAGCTGGCGCTGACGGCGATAGGTTGCTGCAGTTTGCCCAGCGGCGACGAGGTATAACCCACGTATGCTGTGGGGAAAGGATCGAAGTACGACTTGTTGGTGATCGAGTCGGCCGTCTTCCAGTTGCCGTGGCTGTATGTATATTCGCCACGCAAACCGAGCTTGACCGACCAGTGTTCGCCAAACTGCTTACCCACGCTGATATAGGCGGCAGCCACGTGCTCGTCGTAGATGAAGTCCGAGGGCTTAGCGCCGGTAGAGACGGCGTCGATGATGGAGTCGGTGGTCATGGCGTTGTTGGTCGTCGAGAGGCCGTACTTGACGCCGCACTCTATCATACCGGTCTGCCAGAACTTGGTCTGGAAGTCGAGCTTGGCGCTGTAGATATTCACGGTCTGACGACTATTCACGTCCAGTCCGAGCGACTGGTAGGCGCCTACCTTCTTGTTGTATTTAGTCTCCTGGAAGTTAGTGGACGAGTTGTTGTAGCGGTTGTAGTCCACGTTGACGGTCAGTTCGCGCTCCAGCGCCTCCGAGAAGGTGTGGGTATAGTTGAGGTTAGCTGTATGTTGCGGCGAGCGCATGCGGTTGCGCGAGTTGGTGACGCTGGTGGTGGTGTCGGTGCCGGCAATGGTGTAAGCCGAGTTGTCGTCAGGCATGATGTGCTGATCTACGTCCATATAGGGCACCTGCAGGATGAATCCGAGCGTATTGGCCGAATCCACGTACCAGTCGTTGCCCACCTTCAGCATATAGTACTGGAATCCCATATCGTAGTGGGAGTAACTGTAGTTCTCCAGCGTCGGTGTCTTACGATAGGTCTCAAAGTCGATATCGTTTTGGGCATACACCTGGGTCAACTGGCCGAAGGTGTAGGTCTTCTCGCCGCGGTAGTTGAGGTTGAGCGAGAAGTACTCGGTGTTGAGCCAGCGCTTCACGTCGCCGAAGTACATACCGCCGTAGGCCGCCGAGAGCATACCATTGATACCCTTCATCATGTTGCGCTTCAGCTTGATATTGATGATACCACCTTGTCCGCTGGCATCGTACTTGGCCGAGGGGTTGGAGATGATCTCGATCTTCTCGATCGTATTGCCGTCCGTACCGTCGAGCATGGCTTTCAGCTGTTGACCGCTTAGGTACGAGGGTTTGCCGTCCACGTATATCTCTACGCCCTTACCGTTCACGGTGATGTTGCCATCCTTATCGATACGTACGCCCGGCGCACGGCGCAGCACGTCGTTGCCGTTGGAGCCAGCGGATAGGGGCGAGGCGCTAACGTTGACTACCAGTTTGTCCATCTGACGTTCGATGAGCGGCTTCTTGGCCTTTACCTCCACCTCCCGAAGCTGCTCCGTCTCTTCGTCCAGCACAAAATCCGGACCGCCAAACACGGTCTTATACCCCACGAACGAAGCCTGGAGAATGAGCTCTGAAGGCTGAAGGCTGACGGCTGATAGCTCAATCTCGTACCGCCCCTTCTCATCCGTGATGGCACCTGTCAGCAAGGCCGAATCGCGGTCCAGCACCGAGATGGTCACATACGGCATAGCCTCGCCCTTACCGTTCGTAACGCGTCCTGTCACGGTCTCTGCCTGCGCCGACACCATGGTCCACGCCAGCAGCATACATGCTATAAAAAATCTCTGTTTCATACTTTTTTATCGGTGTGCCCGGAGGCACTTTCAAATTCGAGTGCAAAAGTACAGCTTTTGCGTCACATACGATATGAAAAAACGGACATTCTGCATTTTCCGGCCATTTTTCAGGCAAAAAACACCGAAAAATCGGCCGTCAGGGGTATGCCCAGCATCCGGAAGTGGCTCGGCGAGACGCATCCCATCTGCTGAAACTCCAGCGCCATATGGCTCAGGTCGTAATAGCCGTGGTCGAGCGCGATGCTCATCAGGTCCACCTCGCGTCCGTTGGCCGCCTGCTCCTGCATGGCTTGCAGCGCACGGTGGAAACGGCGCAGCCGCACAAACTGCTTGGGCGGGATACCGACATAGGTACGGAACACGCGCAGGAACTGTCGTTCGCCCAGGCAGGCTACGCCGGCCATCTCTGCTGCCGTGATGTTGCCTCTGGCGGCGTCGCATGCCGCGATGACCTGCCGTAGCCGCATATAGTTGCGGTCTTCCGTCTGCGGTAGGTGCCCCAGGAAGAAGGCGTCTATCAACCGCGAGCACTCCTCCACATCGTCGGCCTGCTTGTAGAGGCTGTCCAGCGTGGTCAGTCCTCGCTCGCCATATGACTCGGCCGTCAGAACCCTACCCTGGAGCAACTGCAGATCCACGCCCAGCAGGGCATGCATACCGCCCGGCTTGAAGTCCAAAAGCATTCCTTCGAACCATCCGCTCATGGTCGTCAACGTAATGGTACGCTGATTGGCGCCCAGGAGCAGCAACTGGTCGGCCGGCATGCCACACACCTCCACCGCGACGTTGCGCATGAAGATAAAGCTGCCATAGTTGGGCAACAACTGCTGCACATGCTTACCGGCCACAAAGTGCGGGTCATCCGCCGGCGGAGTCATCGTGTCGGTGGATCCGTCCGCGCGCACATACACGTACCTATAGATATATGGTCGCAGCGCCTCTATGGGTTGTATAATCCTATATTGCATATTCTCCTCTCCTTTCTCCTCAAACCATTCGCCTTTCGTCCTTTCGCCTTTTCGCCTAATTCTTGTCTCTATACGGATTGGCCATATCTGCTTCGGTGAACGGCGGACGGCAGATGATACATTTCTCCTTGCGCTTGATGCCGAAGAGGCAGGTCAACTTGATACCCACGAACATGTTCCTGAGGTAGCGTCCGGTCATCTCCTCGGTGGCATAGGCGTGGTGCAGACGGTAGGTCGGGAAGTCCCAGCGCGACTCGTCGGGCGGATAGACCATCTTCTTGCGGCTATTGGGGTTGATATTCAGTATTCCGAAGTCGCAGAATGCGGCCATACGCAGTCGCATATCAAACGGTCGCGATCCGGGTCCACCTCGCCATCCTCGGTTGGGCGAGTAGATACCGTATTCCCATCCTATCTCGGCATGGGCCAGCACATCGAGTTTGAGGTCCAGCTTGGCATCATCGCGCTGGATCGGCACGTCGCTTCGCAGTCCGTGGTTGTCCATCTCGTGCCAGAACTGCCAATACTGTTCCGGTACTTCTACGTTCGGATCGTACGTGAGGCCAAAGTATCGGTCGTAATGCCCCACCGTGGTACCTTTTGCATTGACGGCAGTGCGTCCGCGCCATGCCCAGTTGAGTTTGACGCCCACCAGGTAGTAGCCCACGCTATGGGTCCGGCCGTTGATCTGCTGACCGAAGAGCAGCGGGAGCTGGACGTAAGTCATGGTGGAGTAGTCGCGCCGGTCATAGAAGTTATAGACGAGGTCGTAGTAGAAGGTATCCATCTGACCTATCCAGTCGCCGTAGCGATGCACCATGCTGTTGGTCCAGGCGTCGGCAGTATGATACTTGGCGAAGGTGGTATCGAGCACGTCGGTCCAGACGTCCTGACGGGTGATCCCCACTCCGGTCTGCAGCAGGAAGTTGTCGATCTGGTACTCATATACAAAGCCGCCACCGACGCTGAAACCGCCGGGCGTGATGCGGGTGTAGGGCAGGTTGCTCAAGAACGAGCTGTACGCGCCCTCCATGTAGGCACCTACCAGGTGGTGCTCGCCCGAGTACTGACCGGTACGCAGACCGTTGTTGTCCAGTATCTCCTTAGGCGTCTTGTCGGAGAAATTGCTACCGCCTGCACCGAGCAGGTAGTCGGCATTTATACGCGTCTGGGCATGCAGCATCGGCACTACCATCAGTAGCGCACAAAGCAAACCATATGTCCACCTATTAATTTTCACCTTTCACCTTTCAATTTACCACGTTCTGTCTCCGTCTTTTAGCAGTATCTTTATCGACCGATGTGGTTCTTCGGGCGTGTCGTTCGAATCGAGCAGCACGAAATACACACCCGGTGCCATGCCATACAGCGTCACCTCCGTCACTTCGGGACGGAAGACGCCCGTAGCCAGTTGTATGCCCGTCTCGTTATAGATACGGTAGTAGCCTTCGTGGCGACTCAATATGCTCATTACCGGATTACTCGTCGATATGCAGGTCGGCACGACGGACAGATAACCCATATAGGGTGCGATGGTGTCCGTACCGAAGTCGTCGTAGATACGTATCGGGCAGGTCTGGAAGTCCTGGGTCTCGCCTACGCGCACTACGCGCACATGGTACCAAGTCGTATCCTGTTCCAGTCCACGCGGGATGTAGAGGTAGGGCAGCGTCTCGCCCGGTATAGGCTCGTTGTTGCGATACCACTGGTAGT
>DFGU01000117.1 GCA_002371785.1 Bacteroidales bacterium UBA3742 | reverse complement strand
CCGACTTCGGGTAATACCGGTGTCGGATTGGCATGGATTGGTCGGCTGAAAGGTTATAAGGTGGTCCTGACGATGCCGGAGACGATGTCCGTTGAGCGTCGTAACTTGTTAGCCGCATATGGCGCGGAACTGGTTCTGACGCCCGGTTCGGAAGGAATGAAAGGCGCTGTTCAGAAAGCCGAAGCGCTGCGTGACGAAACGCCGAATGCCGTTATATTAGGTCAGTTCACCAATCCGTCCAATCCAGCCATTCACTATGCCACGACCGGCCAAGAGATATGGAAAGATACGGATGGACAGGTGGATGTGTTCATTGCCGGAGTCGGTACAGGCGGTACGGTGAGCGGCGTTGGGCGAGCACTGAAAGAGCACAATGCAAAGATAGAAATCATTGCGGTAGAACCTGCATCGTCGCCACTACTGACGGAAGGTCACGCCGGTCCGCATAAGATACAAGGCATAGGAGCCAACTTTGTGCCGGAGACGTATCAAGCCGACTATGTTGACCGCGTTATGCCCGTTGCAGACGACGAGGCGATGCAGGCTGCGCGTACGCTTGCTGCGGATCACGGATTGCTGGTAGGCATCTCATCGGGTGCTGCTTACGCTGCGGCTATTCGGTTAGCGAAGATGCCTGAATACCAAGACAAGACCATTGTTGTTCTGCTGCCCGATACCGGCGAACGATATTTGAGTATATTATGATAGGTTTACTTAATATCCAACAACTGAAGCAATTCGTTGCCCATTTGCAGAGCGTCATCTTTCCGGACTATTTTCCTGCTGTGGAGGCACCGGATGACTTGTGCTTGCCGGATGCCTTCTGGGCGGAAGTGCCATCCATTGCGCGTCTCGTAAATACGGATGTCGATGCAGTGCTACACAACGATCCCGCCGTCACAGATCGGGGGGAAGTGATTCTATCATACCCGCTTACCTTCGAGATGATACATTATCGTGCGGCGCATGTGTTGTATCATTTGGGCGTTCCACGTATCCCCCGTATGTTGACCGAGTTGGCACACGCCCGTACGGGTATAGATATTCACCCGGCGGCTCAGATAGGCGACTACTTCTGTATCGACCATGGAACGGGAGTGGTGATTGGCGAGACGGCTATCATCGGTTCGCACGTGGTGCTCTATCAGGGTGTCACACTGGGCGCCAAGAACTTCGAATATGACGCGAACGGCAAGCCGATGGATATACCGCGTCATCCAATCCTGGAGGACCATGTGACGGTGTATTCAAACACCTCTATTCTCGGGCGAGTGACGATTGGACATGACACGGTGATCGGTGGTAACGTTTGGCTCACGCAAGATGTGCCTGCTAACTCTATCGTCCTGCAAAGCACACCGGAGATTAGGATAAAAGAAAAAAAGATAACAATTTAACGTTTCTTTGCAAAAGAAACCATTTTAACGATTTAACACTTTAACGCTTAAAAATATGGAATATTTTTTAGCCATTATAGGCGGTGGACCGGCCGGTTACACCGCTGCAGAGAAGGCTTCGAAAGCCGGAAAAGATGTGGTGCTCTTTGAGCAGAATTCGCTGGGCGGAACGTGCCTGAACGTAGGTTGTATCCCGACCAAGTCGCTCCTGTACGGCGCCAAGCAGTACTACAACGCCACACACGCCCAGAAGTACGGCGTGACGGCCGAGAACGTGGCTTTCGACTATGTAGCCATGCAGAAACGCAAGACCATCGTGGTACGCAAACTGGTAGCCGGTATCAAGCAACGCCTACAGAACGAGCATTGTACGCTCGTCTCCGGAGCGGCCACGGTACTGAGCTATCAGCCGTCAGCCATCAGCATTCAGTGCAACGGTGAGACCTATGAGGCCGAGAACCTCATGATCTGCACGGGTAGTACCAATTTCGTACCGCCTATACCGGGCATCCAGGACAACCCGCATGTATGGGATTCGACGGATGCTTTGGCCGCCACAGAGTTGCCGGGCAAAATCATCATCGTAGGTGGTGGCGTGATAGGTATGGAGTTTGCCACGCTTTACCATGAGTTGGGCGTAGAGGTGACAGTCATCGAGGCCATGCCCACCATCCTGCCGAACCTGGACCAGGAGGTAGTGAGCATCCTAAAGGAGAAATACCAGAAAGCCGGCATCCGCATCCTGACGGAAACCAAGGTGGAGGAGATAAATGGCGAAAGGCTAAAGGCGAATGGCGAATGGTATGAGGCTGACCGAATCCTCGTCAGCGTAGGTCGTCGGGCCAACATGCAGGGCCTGGAGGCGTTGAAGGACTTGGAGATGCACCGAGGCGGCATCGTGGTGGACGAGTTTATGAAGACCAACCTCGAGAACGTATATGCATGCGGCGACGTGACGGGAAAGATCATGCTGGCCCACGTAGCTTCGCGTCAGGCAGAGGTATGCGTAGGTCGTATGTTGCGCCAGATACCGCTGCAGAGGATAGCCTACAACGCCGTACCGTCGGTGGTTTATACCAATCCGGAGATAGCCAGCGTAGGCCTGACCGAAGAGCAGGTACGCGCATTCTATACCGAGATGGAAGGCCAGGCCGGACTGGAGAAAGCAGGTGGCGTAGAGACCTTCTACGAGGTTCGAAAACTGCCCATGACCTTCTCCGGTCGCTTCATGGCCGAGAACGATGGCGAGACCGGCCTGTGCAAGATGCTAATAGACCGTAAGAACCAAACCGTGCTGGGCGTACACATGATCGGCAACCCCTGCTCGGAGTTCGTTGCAGCCGCTTCGTTCGCCGTACGTATGGGTTATACCGTGAGCGAGATGGAACAGGTGATTTTCCCGCATCCGACGGTGAGTGAGATACTGCATGAGGTACTTTAGTCGTTGGTCGTTAGTCGTTAGTCGTTGGTAGAAGGTCGTTGGTAGATGAATAGACGGATCTTGCAGTTGGCGTTGCCGAGTATATTGGCCAATATCACCATCCCACTTGTCGGGGTGGTGGATACCGCTATCGTGGGCCATATATCCGACGCGTCGGCTATAGGTGGTATCGCGATCGGCACCATGCTGTTTGATCTGCTCTACTGGAACTTCGGTTTTCTGCGTGTCGGCACCAGCGGCATGACGGCCCAAGCTTTCGGTCGCGGCGACAGGAAAGAATGCACCCGTCTGCTGACCCAGAGTCTGGGTATCGTAGGTATCGCTACTATGGCGATATGGGTGCTGCAGTGGTTGTTCGTAACGGCCGTGTTGGCCTGCGTACCTTGTTCACCGGAGGTGGCCTCGTTTGCCCGCGAGTACTTCTTCGTACGCATATGGGCGGCTCCGGCTACGCTCAGTCTGCTGGCCATGAAGGGTTGGTTTATCGGTATGCAAGACACCGTCTCGCCGATGGCTGTGGATATCCTGGTCAACGTGGTGAATATGGTGGTCAGCTACGTGCTGGCTGTCCATACGCCCCTGGGACCGATAGGCGTTGCCTACGGTACGCTGGTGGCGCAGTACAGCGGACTGGTACTGGCAGTCATGATCCTATGGCTCAAGTACCATCTGCAGAGTACGCGAGCGGAACTCCGGGCTGCGCTCCGATGGGATCGAATGCGGCGCCTCATGCAGCTGAATGGCAACCTCTTTATCCGTAGCCTCTGCTTCATGGTGGTCTATGTGGGCTTCACGTCCCTGGCCAGCAAGTACGGCGATACGGAGTTGGCCGTGAGTGCGATCCTGATGAAGCTCTTTATGCTGTTCAGCTACTTCGTGGATGGTTTTGCCTTTGCGGGTGAAGCCCTGGTAGGCCGCTATATAGGTGAGCGTGCACCCCGGATGACGCGTCGGGCCGTACGGCTGCTCTTCAACTGGTCGCTGGGCGTCGGGCTGATCTTCACAGCCGTCTATGCGCTGTGGGGCGACGACTGCATCCGGCTGATCACCACCGACATGATGGTCATCGACGGGGCTCGTCCGTACATGGTCTGGCTCATCGCGATGCCGATAGTCAGCACGCTGGCCTTCATGTGGGATGGCGTGTATGTAGGCGCAACAGCAGGCATACAGATACGCAACTCGATGATATGGGCGGCCGTGGCCTTTGTGGGGGCCTACCTGGCTTGCTACCGATGGATAGGCGTCCAGGCCATCTACGTGGCCTATTTTGCCCACCTGTTGGCACGCGTCGTCTATCTGAGCATACAGTGGAAACCGCTATTTAATTCGATACAACAAGATGCATAAACATACGCTATATATCCTATCCGCTTTGCTGCTCACGGCATGCGGACAGAAGCCTACGAGCGAGCAACAAGCTCGTCCGATAGAGGTGCGCGTGGTGACGGTAGGCAGCAAGGCCGACGGCCATGCATGCAGTTATGCCGGTCGGCTGGAGGCGCGCTCGGTGACCCCCCTGGGATTGCAAACGGCGGGTCGTGTGACCGAACTGCTGGTGCGTCCGGGTGAGTCGGTACGTGCCGGACAGGTCCTGCTACGCGTGGATAACACCCAGGCCCTGCATGCCCTGGAGGCCGCTGAGGCTACGCTGCGTCAGGCCCAGGATGCATACGACCGTGTGCGTCCGGTCCATGACTCGGGTGTGGTGAGCGACATCAAGTGGGTGGAGGTGGAGACGCGTCTCAACCAGGCTCGTTCCGTCTTTGAGTCGGCCGAGCAACTGGTCAAGCAATGTACGCTCACGGCCCCTACGGCCGGTGTGATCGGTCAGGTGAAGGTAGAACTGGGGCAGTCCGTTCTGCCCTCAGAGACCGTGATCGAACTGCTGGACGTCTCGACGTACTACGTACGCTTCGGCGTGCCTGAATCGGAGATAGCCGGTGTACATATCGGCGACCGGGGACGGCTACGCATCGCGGCGATAGGGGATGACCATATACCGGTCAAGGTCGTGGAGCGAGGCATGAAAGCCAACGCCCTCTCGCATACCTACGAGGTACGTGCCCAACTCGGCCGTTCGGAAGCCGTGCTGCCGGGCATGATAGGCGATGTGACGCTGGACAGCCGCATGGTGGACGGACTGATCGTACCGACGGAGTGCGTGCGACTGATGAAGGACCGGCCGACGGTATGGGTGGTGCGCGACTCGGTAGCCGTGCGTCGTCCCGTCAAGCTGGGTGCGTACGTCAACAGCGGCGTGATGGTGGATAGCGGACTCCAGGCGGGTGACCGCGTGGTGGTAGAAGGATATCAGAAACTATATAACAACGCTCCGGTACGGTATTGAAACTGCAACGAAACCATATTGAAGGCGCTATGCGAAAACACGGTCTCGTGTTTTTCATCTTCCTGATGCTCATGGCATTCGGTATTTGGTCGTTGCCCAAGATGAATAAGGATGAGTTCCCGCAATTCACTATTCGTCAGGGCGTAGTGGCGGCTGTCTATCCGGGGGCTACGGCCGAGGAGGTCGAAGCCCAGGTGACCATACCGCTCGAGGAGTATATCAACACCTTTGAGGAAGTCAACAAGCAGTGGACCTACTCCGAGACGCACGATGGCATCGTCTATGTCTACGTCATGTTGCGCAACTCCGTCAAGTCGAATACCGAGGCCTGGACCAAGATACGTGCCGGACTGGATCTGCTGCGCAAGACGCGTCTACCGGCCGGTGTGCTGGAGACCGTGGTCATTGACGATTTCGGCAATACATCCTCCCTCCTGCTGGCCGTGACCAGCCCGGAACGCAGTCCGCGTGAACTGGAGCACTATGCCAAGCGCCTGAGCGAACGCCTACGTACCATCCCCGAGACGGGACGTATCCGCATCTTGGGACAGCAGCAGGAGGAGATAGCCGTCACGATCGACCCGCATCGCCTGGCCGCCTACCGTATCCCGCAGTCGGTGCTGCAGAGCCAGTTGGCCTTGCAGGGTTTCCGCACGCTGACGGGTAAGACCGAAGGCGAACTGGCCCTACAGGTCACGACCCAAAACCGCACGGAATACGAGATCCTGCAACAGATCGTCTCTACCGACCCTGTGAGCGGTGCGGCCGTCAGGCTGCGCGATATAGCTCGTGTCGAGCGGCGCTACCAGACCCCGGACCGCTATGTGAGTTTCAATGGTGCAGAGTGCCTGATCGTCAATATCGAGATGGTGCCCGGCAATAATATCGTGGCCTATGGCGACGAGGTGGAGCGCGTGATGGATGAGGTGCGGCGTGAACTGCCACCCGACGTCACGTTCCATCGCATCACCGACCAACCTAAGGTGGTGGCCGCATCGGTGCATTCCTTCTTGCGAGACATCGTGGTGTCGATCATCGTCGTCATCGTGGTGATGCTGTTGCTTTTCCCGCTACGCACGGCCCTGGTGGCCAGTACGGGTGTGCCGGTTTGTACGGCGATATGTATCGGACTGATGTACCTGACCGGTATCGAACTGAACACGGTGACCCTTGCGGCGCTGATCTTCGTGCTGGGTATGATCGTGGACGACTCGGTGATCGTCATCGATGGCTATACCAACAAACTGGAGAAGGGGCATTCCCGTTGGTACTCGGCGGCGGTATCTACCTCCCACTTGTTTGTGCCGATGTCGTTGGCTACGTGCGCCATCAGCGGCATGTTCTTCCCCATGACGGGGATCATCACGGGTCCGCTGGGCGATTTTGTCAAGCTCTTTCCCTTTGCGGTCCTGTTTGCCCTGACGGCCAGTATATTCTATGCCGGATGGGTGACGCCGTACCTGTCCACGCAGTTTATCCATCGTCAGAATGACGGCAATACCACGCGTTTTGAGCGTGCCCAGATGCGTTTCTTCCGATGGCTGCAAACCCGCTACGAACAACTGCTACGCGGCTGTTTCCGTCGCCCGGCTATGATCTATACGGTGCTGGCCTTGGCAATCGGCGTGGGTGTCTTTCTGCTGACGCGCCTCAACCTGCAGCTACTTCCTAAGGCGGAGCGGGAGTGCTTTGCCGTAGAGATCCACCTGCGCGAAGGTGCATCGGTCCGGGAGACGGCTGCGGTGGCCGACTCGATGGCGCATGTGCTGCGCGGCGATGAACGCGTGTTGAGCGTGACGGAGTTTATAGGTCAGGCTTCGCCGCGTTTTCATGCTACCTATACCCCTCAGATGCCGGGCCCGAACTATGCACAGTTTATCGTCAACACCACGTCCGTAGAGGCTACGGCCGACTTGCTGCGCGAATACTCCGAGCGCTATGAGGATGCCTTCCCGAATGCCTATATCCGCTTCAAGCAGATGGACTACCAGGCAGCTAAGAACCCGCTGGAAGTACGCTTCGTAGGGGCAGATGCCGATGCACTGGAACTGCTATCGGATACGCTCAAGCAGTATATGGCCTTGCAGCCGGAGATGACGTGGGTGCATTCCGACTATGATGCCGAAGCCCGTACGACGGCTATCACCCTGCTGCCGGACGAGGCCGCTCGGCTGGGTGTGACCGAGACGATGCTCTCGCTCTATCTGGCCCAGGTGACGAGTGGCGTGAGGATGACCACCGTCTGGGAAAGTGACTATGCCGTACCCGTCATGCTCTATACCGAAGACGGTGAGTCGCTCTCGCAGGAAGACTTGCTTAACTTGCCCATACCTACCTCCATACCGGGAGAGTGGGTGCCGCTGCGCCAGGTGGCTACGCTCTCACCCGCATGGCATCACAACGTGTTGGAGCATCGTAACGGGGTGCGTACCGTGACTGTAGGCTGCGACCTGCGCGGCAAGACTAGCCAGGTGGATGCCGAACGTAAGGTGCGACGCTGGATCGAGGAGCAGCATTTTTCGGAGGATCCCCGCTTTGCGGACGTAGAGGTACATTATGGCGGACTGACTGAGATCAACGACCAGATCCTCCCGCAGATAGGATGGAGTATAGTAGCCGCCTTGCTGGTGATGTTCCTCTTGATGCTGTACCATTTCGGCAAGGTCAGCCTGGCTATTCTGGCGCTCTCCAGCTCGCTACTCTGCGTCTTTGGTGCGATGCTGGGACTCTGGATCTTCCGGCTGGATATCTCTATCACGGCTGTGCTGGGTGTAGTCAGCCTGATCGGTATCATCGTGCGCAATGCCATCATGATGTATGAGTATGCCGAGATGTTGCGGCGAAAGGGTGTTCCGGTGCGGGAGGCCGCTTTCCAGGCCGGACTGCGTCGTATGCGACCGGTCTTCCTCACCTCGGCCACTACGGCGCTCGGTGTGCTACCGATGATCATCGCCCATACCAGTCTGTGGATGCCGATGGGTGTCGTCATCTGCTTCGGTACGATCTTCACGCTCCCGCTGACAGTCACGATTCTGCCGGTTGTTTACTGGAGAATGTATAAGTAAGAAAAATATCCCTCCCTCTATTGATACAACGCCAACTGTTTCTCCAACTCCGCTTTAAATTGTTCGCGCAGGGAGTGCGGTTGCAAGATCTCCAATTCTGAACCATAAGTCCGCAGTTGCTGAACGAAATCCAGAGTCGGTGCCACAAACCATTCGAAAACGCATGGCTCAACTTCCTTCTGCGAGTGATGCAGCGGTAGCGAACGAAGGAACTTGGCCGCAATAGGGACGACACGCGCCTGAATGATTTCGGGAGTATATTGCTTGCCGCAGAATACACCATAGTAGCCTGAGAAATAGGCCTTTGGCGAGAACTTCTTCGGTTGCTTGAATTTCTTTTCCGTCCGTTTCACCTCCTGCACTCGGTCCAAGGCATAGATACGCGGTTCATCCTTCGGCGTATCATGCTTATCGTCCATCTCCTCCACCAATCCCAGCACATACCAACGCTGCTTGAACACCTTCAGACACAGCGGCGCCAACAGAAACTCATGCGGCGCTTCTTGGCTATCGAATCGCAGATGTGCCACCTGCAGCATCTTCTTTTCGCGCATGGCTTCTACAATCGTCGTCAGGAACTCTGTTCCGGCAGGAATGGGCTCGTATAGAATCTGTTCTTTCAATTCTCTGCTTGTGTCAATCGACTGACTCATAGCGAATTGCGAGAGTAGCCACTGCTTGGTCTGACTGTTGCTGTCCGAGTCGGCAATGTAGTACAGTCCGCCATCAGGCGAACGCTGACACTTGATCTCAATGTCAAACAGCATCTCAATCTCTCTAAGACAGCGGAAGAATGTCCGTTCCGGAATGTGCGGTTCGTGAGACTCGTTTAGGTTCGCATGCCACCAACGCTGATCAATCTCAGCCTTCGTGATTTTCCCGGCCGATCGAATCATATCCACCAACCAGATGTATTTGTTGTACTGCGTTGCTGCCATGGTATTAATTCTCAAAATTCCGCACAAAATTACTACAAATATTTGGAATACACAAGATTTTGGCCGAAAAAATGTCGTCTATGCTTGTGCATAACAGTATTTTTCGGTCAAAAGATTGTTGTTCGCTCGAAGACGCGAACGTACTTTCGAGGTGGGACGGCTTGCCGTGTCGGTGCCCTCGAAATTACTACAAATATTTGGAATACACAAGATTTTGGCCGAAAAAATATCGTCTATGCTTGTGCATATGAGTTTTTTTCCGTACCTTTGCACAAAATTGGAGAAACAAAATGCCTATAAATAAAATTATCGAGGTTGTTGCCGCAGTGATCTTCGACGATCAGGGACGTGTCTTTGCGACGCAACGCGGATATGGCGAGTGGAAAGATTGGTGGGAATTTCCTGGAGGTAAGATGGAAGCCGGAGAAACACCCCGGCAAGCCCTGCGTCGTGAGATCCACGAAGAGTTAGACGCAGAGATAGAGGTCGGCGAACTCTTGCGAACCATCGACTACGACTACCCGCAATTTCATCTGACGATGCATTGTTTCCGTTGCAAGTTGTCCGATACACACGTCACTCTATTGGAGCACGAAGCCGCTAAATGGCTTGTGCCCGACGAATTGCAATCCGTCCGCTGGCTCCCTGCCGATGAAGATCTCATCACAGAACTGGCTTGTGCCCACTTATAGCAAATCGTTTGAAAATGAACAAAATAGAAACATACCAATCCCTGCTTCCGCAGATCGAGTCGCTAATCTCCGGAGAATCAGACCCGATAGCCAACATGGCGAACGTAGCAGCTGCCTTGCACGAGGCTTTCGGCTTCTGGTGGACGGGATTCTACAGAGTAAGGAGTGAAGGAGTTGAGGAGGTAAGTCGTGCAGGAATCGGAGAACTCGTCTTGGGACCGTTTCAAGGTCCTATTGCGTGTACGCGCATTCCTTATGGTAAAGGTGTCTGCGGCACGGCTTGGCAACGCGCCGAAACCGTCATCGTGCCCAACGTTCATGACTTCCCCGG
The DNA here is from genome assembly GCA_002371785.1 of Bacteroidales bacterium UBA3742. GTDB lineage: Bacteria > Bacteroidota > Bacteroidia > Bacteroidales > Paludibacteraceae > Colicola. The sequence goes on along the minus strand of DFGU01000117.1, from coordinate 1,725 downwards.
ACATATCGCTTGTTCCTCCGCTTCCAACAGCGAGATTGTTATCCCCGTCATCCGTAACAACCAAGTCATCGCAGTCCTTGATATCGATAGCACCGACTTCAATACCTTCGACGAGACAGACCAATTCTATCTGGAACAAATCGCAAAGATGCTAAAATAAATTTGCATATGTGCGAATTTTTTCGTACCTTTGCAGCCGATAAGTATTAACCCATTAAACTCACAATGATTATGAACAAAGAAGTTAATCGTGCCCCTGCGGCTAAGAAGGATTTAAAAGGAACAAAGACCGAGAAGAACCTCATGGAGGCTTTTGCCGGTGAATCAATGGCTCGTAACAAGTACACCTACTTCGCATCGAAGGCGAAAAAGGATGGTTATGTGCAGATTAGCAAGATTTTCGAAGAGACTGCAGCCAACGAGAAAGAGCATGCAGAACTCTGGTACAAATACCTGAACGGAGGCAAGATCAGCGACACCGCTGCCAACCTCGCTGATGCTGCTGCCGGAGAGAATGCCGAATGGACGGACATGTATGCACGCATGGCAAAAGAGGCAGAAGAAGAGGGATTTATCGAGATTGCTGCCAAGTTCGCGATGGTAGGCGAGATCGAGAAACACCACGAAGAGCGTTACCGCAAACTGCTCCAGAATATCGAGGATAAGGTTGTCTTCTCGCGTGAAGGTGATTGCATCTGGCAGTGCTCCAACTGTGGTCATATCGTAGTGGGCAAGGCTGCTCCCGAAGAGTGTCCCGTTTGCCACCACGCACAAGCGTATTTCCAGTTATTGGCAGAGAATTATTAAAAATAAATCGTGCCCTTGTGGCTAAGAATTATTGAATGTAATAATCTTTAATTCTTTCATTCTTTAACTCTTTAATTCTTTAAACGTTATGATCGAGGTATTATTTACTCTGATCACTTTGCCCTACGCCCCCAATGCCTTGGAGCCTGTAATCAGTCAGGAAACGATTGAATATCACCATGGTAAGCACCTGCAGACCTACGTCGATAACCTCAACAAACTCGTTGCCGGAACGGAGTTTGAGTCCATGCCCTTGGAGCAGATTGTCGCCAAATCGCAAGGCGCTATCTTCAACAATGCCGGACAAATCTTGAACCACAACTTGTACTTCCTGCAATTCAAAGCGTATAACGCTGCGGCCCCGTCACCCGTAACCCCTCACCCCTCACCCCTGTTGGATGCCATTGTCCGCGATTTCGGTTCGTTCGAAGCCTTCAAAGCGGAGTTTGAGCAGAAAGGCACCACGCTCTTTGGTTCCGGTTGGGTGTGGCTCGCAGCCGACAAGGACGGTAAACTTGTCATTACGCAGGAACCCAATGCCGGAAATCCCGTTACCAAAGGCTTGAAACCTCTGTTAACTCTGGATGTCTGGGAGCACGCCTATTACATCGACTATCGCAATCGTCGTGCTGCCCACCTCCAATCCCTCTGGCAAATCATCAACTGGGACGAAATCAATCGTCGTTATACCGAATAATCATGTTGGAAATTGTCACAAAACGTCGACTAGTGACAAAAACCAACGAATAAGTATAATGTTTTTATAAGGAGGGGGCAATTTGTCCCCTCCCTTTTTAGTCGGTTACAATTAGTAACCAACTGCCAGTATTTTCGGTATTTTTTGGTATTTTCGTCATTGATAGTAATATGTTTTTTGACTTTTTTGGATTGTCTTTTCTTAAGCACACAACTCCCCCA
>DFGU01000041.1 GCA_002371785.1 Bacteroidales bacterium UBA3742 | reverse complement strand
GAACCTGAGTACCTGCGTGCGCGCGTGCAGAATATTCTGGCGCAACGTGAGCAACTAGAGGCCCGCTATCGCGACCGACTACTGCGTCTGGAACCCCAAGACAACGACGACCAACTGTCGGGCGACACCTTCCTGGCTAAGCTGCTCAACATCATGGATCGCGAGATGGACAACAACGAGTTGACCGTGGACGAACTGGTGGATGATATGCATATGGGACGTACCGTCTTCTTCAATAAGCTGAAGGGAATGACCGGCCTTAGCCCCGTGGAGTTCATCCGCGAGATACGTATCAAGCGTGCGGCCCAACTGCTGGAGTCGGGCGACTACAATATCACGGAGATTACCTACATGGTCGGCATGAACGACTCACGCTATTTCTCCAAGTGCTTTAAGAACACCTACGGCATGACGCCCTCGGAATACAAACGCCAAAAACGCTCTAACGAATGAAACGACTCGTCGGATATATCGCATGTATCATCCTGCTGACGGCTTGCGGCGGTGGTGGCCCTCAAGGACCGCAACGTCCTGCCAATCGGGATCACCGGAGTCAACGCGACTCCAATCTGGTGGCGATGATTCAGGTCAATCAGCGTATGGCCGAGGAGGCTGATCGCGAGGTGATACGTTATGTCCAGGCCGATACCGTGCTCCGCTATGCGCAGTGCAACCAGGGCGCATGGGTGGCCCGCACTACCGAGATGCCGGATAACGAACAGCCCAAGATGGGCGAACCCGTTCAAATCCACATGCTCGTCTATACGCTCGACGGTCAGGACCTGCTCCAGGACGTAGAGGGTGAGTTCACCTTAGGGCGTGGCGAACTGCCGCTTGGCATCGAGTATGCCCTGCGCGAACTCCGTCGCGGCGAACAGGGACGCATACTGGCCCCATGGCATGCTGCCTTTGGCGTGGACGGCGCCGACAACATACCGCCATATTCTAACGTACGAATCGAAATAACTATACACTGATGAAAAAGATACTTATCCTACTCGCAGCCACTCTGTGCATGGTGCTCACCGGCTGCAACAAAAACAGTTACTCGCAGCAACGTAAAGCCGAGAACAAACTCATTGAGAACTTCATCTCGCGCAATAATATCAACGTGCTCACCACTGAGCCGGCCGATGACTACGTGTGGGCCGAGAACGACTACCTGCTCGTGCCCGGCTACGACAACCTCTATTTCCATCTTCGTCAGGCCGGTGATTCGATCAGCGTGGAGGATGGTGATACGATCCATCTGGATCCGATTGATGCGCAGGAGACCGTCGTGATGCGCTACCGTAAGTTTGCCCTCACCGAGAATGCGGACACCCTTAGCTATTGGTCCACGCTTGATCAGGCGTATCCTACCGAGTTTAAGTACCTCAATACCTCCACCTGCGAGGCGACCGGATGGCACGTGGCCGTGACGTATATGAAGTACACCAATGCCGAGTGCCAGATCATATGCCCCAGCAAGTTGGGCTTCACCGCCGACCAGAACTCGGTGACCCCCTACTGCTATATAATGAAAATGAAAATCAAACGATAATATGAGTCTTGTTAAGAGTATTTCCGGTATCCGCGGAACGATAGGCGGATGCGTTGGAGAGGGTTTGAATCCCGTTGATATAGTTCGTTTCACGGCAGCGTATGCCACCCAGCGTCGTGCGGCGCTGCCCCAGAACCGCAAGATTGTCGTAGGACGTGATGCACGCCTGAGCGGCGAGATGGTAGATCATATCGTATGCGGTACACTCATCGGTATGGGCTACGACGTGGTCAATATCGGTCTGGCTACCACGCCTACCACCGAACTGGCTGTCGTGCATGAACAAGCTGCCGGCGGTATCATCCTCACCGCCAGCCATAACCCCAAGCAGTGGAATGCCCTCAAACTCCTCAACGAGCACGGCGAGTTCCTCAACGATGCCGAGGGTAAGGGTGTGTTGGCTATCGCCGAGAAGGAGGACTTTACGTTTGCTGAGGTGGACGACCTGGGTCACATCACCCACCGTGACTATCTCCCGCAACACGTGCAGGATGTACTCTCTTTGAAACTGGTGGACGTAGAGACCATCCGTGCCCGCAACTTCACAGTAGCTATCGACTGCGTCAATTCCGTAGGAGGCCTGGCTATCCCGGCTATCCTGCGCGCCCTGGGCGTAGAGAATATCATTGAGCTTAACTGCACGCCTAACGGCCGCTTCCCGCATAACCCCGAACCCCTGCCGCAACATCTGACCGAGATCAGTGACCTGCTGCGTAGCGGCAAGGCCGACGTAGGCTTCGTGGTAGATCCCGACGTGGACCGTCTGGCAATCATCTGCGAGAACGGCGAGATGTTTGGCGAGGAATATACCTTGGTCAGTGTAGCCGACTATGTGCTGACCCATACGCCGGGTAATACCGTCAGCAATATGTCCTCTACGCGTGCCCTGAGCGACGTGACCGTCCGTCATGGCGGTAGCTACAGTGCGAGTGCCGTAGGTGAGGTGAACGTCGTAGCAGAGATGAAGCGTACCGGTGCCGTCATCGGTGGCGAAGGCAATGGTGGCGTGATCTATCCTGAGTGCCACTACGGTCGCGATGCCCTGGTGGGTATTGCCCTCTTCCTGAGTCATCTGGCACATCAGAACCTCAAGGTCAGCCAGCTGCGCCGCACCTATCCCGAATACTGCATCAGCAAGAATCGTATCGACCTCACGCCCGATACCGACGTAGATGCTATTCTGGCTCGCGTCAAAGACCTCTATCGCAACGAGCGTGTCAACGACCGCGACGGCGTCAAGATTGACTTTGCCGATGGTTGGGTGCATCTGCGTAAGTCCAACACCGAACCCATCATACGCGTCTATTCCGAGGCCGCTACGATGGATCAGGCCAACGCTCTCGCACAACGTGTCATCGACGTGGTAAATGGTAAATGACCAAATGGTAAATGCTATGCGTATTCTCATTACCAACGACGACGGATGGGGCACTCCCGGCATACGTTTGCTGGCCGAGGAGATGAGCCGCTTGGGCGAGGTGACCGTCATCGCGCCTGACTCTCCCCGTAGTGGTCATGCCGCCTGTATATCGGTGGCCAAACCGCTCTACCTAATGCCTGTCGAATGCGACATACCCGGCGTACGCGTGCTGACCACCAATGGTACGCCAGCCGACTGCGTCAAGCTCGGGCTGGAAGCCGTCATGGTGGATGCCCTTCCGGACTTGCTGGTGAGCGGTATCAACCACGGCAACAACTGCTCGGTCAATATCATGTACTCAGGTACGATGGGTGCTTGCTTCGTGGGTGCCGAACATGGCATACCCGCCATCGGTTTCTCGATCGACAGCCATGCGATGGACGTCGATCTGCAGTATATCCGTCCGTACCTCACTCAGATAGTGGAACATCTACTCGCCGAGGGATTTGCCCCGCGCCTATGCTATAATATCAATGCCCCGGTAGGTCCTATCGCTGGTGTCAGATGGACGCGTCAGTGCCTCGGCTTCTGGGACAAAGAAATGGTGGAGCATACCGACGCTGAGGGACGTACGTATTACGAACTGGGAGGCAACTTCGTCAATCAAGAACCTGAGGCCCAGGACACTGATATACGTGCTTTGGCCGACGGCTACTTGAGCGTGCAACCCGCTACAATAGATATGACTTACTATGCAGCGCTTTGATAAGTATTGGATAGGTATCGTGATAGGCCTGCTGCTGCCGGCTATCTTCGGACTGGTCTATATTGACACGATGGGGCTATGGATGCCGCTGAAGCAACTCAATTTTGCTGTAGGTGGAATTATCAGCAAACTGCTCTTCGTCAGTGTCTTTCCCGACCTGGCGCTCATATTCCTGTTTTATACTACGGAGAGTTGGAGACTCAGCAAGGGCGTCTTGATTGGTGCTCTGCCGTATATCCTGGCCTCGTTTATTGCCGCGATGTGATCAAATGGATGATACGCTCTGCCGCTGTTCTGGCCGAGGCTTGCGTACCTAAGATTGTTTGAATATGCTCGTAGTCTGCGAGCATGTTTTGTGAATAGGCCTTATCATTCAGCAGCAGCTGTAGTTCTTGGGCTACTTTATCTGCGGTAAAGTCGTTGGCTACCAGTTCGCGTATCGTCTCCCGGCCGCTCAGAATGTTGACCAACGTGAAATACCGAATCTGGAACAGCAGCGGTTGTGTCCAACGAATAGCTCCCAGCAGCCAGGCTGCGGCAAGGTGATAAACCGCCACCTGCGGACAACCCAGCATGGCCGTCTCCAGCGTAGCCGTACCTGAATTGACGATAGCCGCTTGGGCTGTTTGTACGGCTGCGTAAGTCTCTCGGGTCAGTTGTTCTCCCTCCTTTAGATATGGGGTATAGAACACGTCGTCCAGTCCCGGCGCTGCGGTCACGACGATCTGATAGCCCGGTATCCGTCTGGCCGCCTCCAGCATGACGGGCAGACAATGCCTTACCTCGCTCTGCCGGCTTCCCGGCAAGATGACTATCCTATGCTGACGGCTGACGGCTGAATGCTGATGGCTGACGGCTGACAGCTTATACGCCCTCACCTGCTCCGCCGTAGGATTGCCTACGTACTCGCAGCGGTATCCGTACCGTTTGTAAAAATCCGGTTCGAAGGGGAAGATACCCAGCACCAGGTCGCATAGCCGCGCGATCTTGTGTACGCGCCACCGCTTCCAGGCCCATACCTTGGGCGGGATATAATAGACCACTTTCGTGCCGGGCAGATGACGGCGGCAGTAGGCCGCCATGCGGAGGTTGAAGCTGGGGTAGTCGATTAGTATCAGTACGTCCGGCTTTTCTTGCCTTAGGGCCTCCTTAGCTGCCTGAAAATTCTTGCGCACACGCCCCAGATTGCGCAGCACCTCCACAAAGGCCATAAAGGCCATCTCGCGGTAGTGCCGGTGCAAACAGCACCCGGCGGCAGCCATTAGGTCGCCGCCGAGTCCGCTAAATTGGGCTTCGGGGTCATGCACCTTCAGTTGCTCTATCAGCGCAGCCGCATGTTTGTCCCCCGAAGCTTCTCCTGCTATGATAAAATATCTAGCCACTAACCCACTAATCCTCTAACCTTTCGCCATTCGCCTTTCGCCGTTATTCCGGGAACATGACTACCTCCAGTACGTTGCCCGAGCTTACAAGCTTTTTCAGCGTCTCTTGTACCGTCTCGGCGGTGATGCCCTCTACCGTAGCGCGGTAGTTGCGCACCTCGTCCTCGCCGTACATATAGAGCATATAGAGGGTCTGACGCCAGAAGGAGTTCTTCTCCAACTCCTCCTGGAAGTCTTTTAGCATCGACTCTTTCTCTTTCTGCAGATCGTTTGCCAACGGACCGTTCTCTACGATGGTCTGTACCTCCTCGTGGATGATCTGCATCAGTCGCTCCTGCTTCTGCGGATCGGTGTCAAACTGCATAATCAGTCGAGCTGTCGGTACCGGCAAGATGCTTAGACTACCATACGTGCCTACGCCATACGAACCGCCCTCGCGCTCACGGATCGACTCCAGGTAACGTGTGCTCAGGATACGTCCGATGATCTCCACGTTCAGGTCGTTGGCCATCGAGTAGGGGATATCGTACGAGGTGTACTGGATGCGGTTGCTGGCTGTCGTGGTCTCCATCTTGCGCGAGAAGTAGTTCTTGTATTCGCCTTGCGGTACGCGCTCCTGATGGTCGATCACCTGCTCGCGACATTTCTTAGTCTTCATGCCGCCCAGCCATTGGCAGATCAGCGCTTGTGTCTCCTCGTTCTCCGGATCGATATTACCTACGAAGATAAACGTAAAGTCGGCCGGATTGGCAAAGCGCTTCTTATATACCTGCAGCGCTTTCTTCATGCTGATCTTCTTCAGGAAAGCCGTATCGGCAATGATCGTACGTGGCGAGTGGTTGCTGCTGGCCAGTTGTACCGAGTCGGAGAAAGCCGTCTTAGGATTCTTGTCGCGATTGATGAGCGAGTTGTGCAGCATGCCCATCAGGGTCTCATAGGCCTTCTTGTCCTGACGTGGACTGGTGAAGTATAGGTAGTTGAGTTGCAGCATAGTCTCCAGGTCTTTCACTGACGACGAACCGTTGATGTTCTCCGTGTTGTCGTTGATGCTGGGCTCTACGCTCACTGTTTTGCCCGTCAGCGCTTTCTCCAGTTGCGTCATCGAGAAGTTGCCCAGACCCATAAACTCTACAATCGTTGTGGCCAACGCTGCCGAAGGCAGATCCTCGGTCTTCACTTGACTCATACCGCCCTTCGAGAAACCGCGCATCAGTATCTCGTCGGCCTTGAACTCCGTCGGCTTGATGACTACTTTGATGCCGTTCTGCAGGGTCCATTCGGTGGTTCCCAACTCCGTATCTTTCTTGGTGGCTACTATGCGGCCTGCTTTCGGAGCTTTCTTTACCAGCACGGTGTCAATCACCTCAGCCTTCGGCGCTTCGATAGCCAGCAGCGGCATACCTTCCAGGGCATGCAGTATGGTCTCTTCGTTCGGGATATTTACGCCTTTTTTCTCCGGACCCGAGATAGCTACCGTAGGAGCGTTGTGGATAAACAGCGATGCAATCTGGTTCACCGTTGCGCAGTCAATCATCGGCATAAAGGCTTTCAGTGTCTGGTATTCCCATTCGATGCCCGGCATCACTTCGCCATCCTCAAAATGGCGGATACACTCGCGTGCGATATCGATATTCTTACGTGTATTGCGCTCGTTGTAAGCCTTCTCCATATTGTTCAGTTTCTCCGTCTTAGCGCGCTCCAGTTCGTCTTCGGTGAATCCGTAGCGACGCATCTTCTCCAGTTCGTAGAGCAGGGCGTTGAAGGCCTCGGCCTCTTTGCCCTCTTTCGGGATCACGATGCCGTAGAAGGCGTCACGTTGCTTCACGCACTCTCCGTAGGCGCATCCGCCGCCCGTGAACGGACAGCTGGGATCCAGCGCCAGTTCGGTGAAGCGCTGGTCCATCATGTTGCAGGCCAGCGAACGAATCAGGTTGATGGCATATTCCTGCGCCGTTCCCTGTATCGCTTCGGGCAGTTGATCGGCCTTGTACTCCAGCGTCACGCGGCTACCTTGTGCTTCCGGATCGGTCACGATGGCGATCAGCGGCTTCTCGTTGTTGCCAACGGTATAGATCGGACGCTCACCCCTGTTCTTGCGTGCAGGCACGTTGGCCCAGAGTTGCTTTATTTTGGCCTCGATCACATCTACATCTATATCACCTACTACGATGATGGCCTGGTTGTCCGGTCCGTACCATTTGTGGTAGTAGTCGCGCAGGGCTTGGTAATCAAAATTATTGATTACTGCCGTGTCGCCGATCACGTCACGCTTGGCGTACTGTGATCCGGGATACATCTTGGCCTGCATCTCTTTCCATATACGTCGGCTGGCCGTACGACCCGTACGCCATTCCTCGCGTATCACGCCGCGCTCGGCATCGATCTCCTCTGGCAGCAGTAGTAGGCCGCATGCCCAGTCGTGCATCACCAGCAGCGCCGAGTCCACAATGCCCTCGCGGTACGTCGGCACGTCCGACAGACGATATACCGTCTCGTCCAGCGAGGTGTATGCGTTGATATTACCGCCGAAGTTCACGCCTACCGACTCAAAGTAGTTGATGATACCCTTGCCCGGGAAGTGCTCTGTGCCGTTGAAGGCCATGTGCTCCAGGAAGTGGGCCAGACCGTTCTGGTGATCTTCCTCCAGGATGGCTCCTACAGCCTGTGCGATGTGGAAATCACAACGCTGCTTAGGCTGCTCGTTATGACGGATGTAGTAGGTCAATCCGTTCTCCAGCTTGCCGTAACGTACGTTCGGATCCACCGGCAATTTCTCAGGCGCCTCTTGCGCCCAAACCGTCATCGCTGCACATAGCAGCACCAGGTTAATCAGTAGTCGTTTCATTGTCTTCTGTATTTTGTGTTGGTTCGTTACTTGTTGTCTCCTCTGCGGCTTCTTCTTCGGCTGTAGCTGCGAGCGCGGCATTCTCTTCCAGCAGTTCGTCGCCGCGGCTCTTCCACGGACGCGGACCCAGTATGCGCTCCACGTCTTCGGCCGTGATTACCTCTTTCTCGATCAGCAGTTCGGCTATTTGATGATGACCCTCTGCATGCTCGTCCAGAATCTTCTTGGCACGTGTCATCTGCTCGGCAATGATGCGTTGCGTCTCCTTATCAATCAGGTCGGCTGTCTTCTCCGAGTAGGGCTTGGTGATGCCGTAGTCGTAGCGACCCGTAGAGTCGTAGAAGCTGACGTCCTTCAGCTTGTCGCTCATGCCGTAGTAGGCTACCATCGCATAGGCCTGCTTCGTAGCCCGCTCCAGGTCGTTGAGCGCACCCGTCGAAGTCTGCTCAAGGAAGAGTTGCTCGGCAGCACGTCCGCCCAGCAGCGAACATAGCTCGTCTTGGATATGATCCATCTGGGTCAACTGACGCTCTTCGGGCAGGTACCAGGCTGCACCCAGCGCCATGCCGCGCGGCACGATCGTTACCTTCACCAGCGGATTTGCCCATCTTAGCAACCATGATATCGTGGCATGACCGGCTTCGTGATAAGCTATCGAGCGTTTCTCCTCATCGGTCATGATCTTGGTCTTACGCTCCAGTCCGCCGATGATGCGATCTACGGCATCCATGAAGTCCTGCTTGCCCACCGTCTTATGACCGTTGCGCGCAGCTATCAGTGCGGCCTCGTTGCACACGTTGGCGATGTCCGCTCCCGAGAAACCCGGAGTCTGCTTTGAGAGGAAGTCGATATCCAGGTTCTGATCCAGTTTGAGCGGACGCAGGTGCACTTGGAAGATCTCCTTACGCTCTTGCAGGTCAGGCAGTTCTACGTGTATCTGACGGTCGAAGCGGCCCGCACGTAGCAACGCCGGATCCAGTATCTCGGCGCGGTTGGTGGCTGCCAATATGATCACGCCCGAATTGCTACCAAAGCCGTCCATCTCGGTCAGCAACTGGTTGAGCGTCGATTCCCGTTCATCGTTGCCGCCCGTCATCACGCCTTTACCACGAGCACGACCGATGGCGTCTATCTCGTCGATGAAGATGATAGCCGGCGCTTTCTCCTTGGCCTGGCGGAACAGGTCGCGCACACGGCTGGCACCTACGCCCACAAACATCTCCACAAAGTCGCTACCCGACATCGAGAAGAACGGCACATCAGCCTCACCGGCTACTGCCTTGGCTAGCAGGGTCTTACCAGTACCCGGAGGACCTACCAGCAGGGCGCCCTTCGGAATCTTGGCACCTATCTCGGTGTATTTCTTGGGGTTCTTCAGAAATTCGACAATCTCTTCTACCTCCTGCTTCGCACCGGCCAGTCCGGCAACGTCCTTGAAGGTCACTTTGTCCTTCTTATCCTTGTCAAACAGTTGCGCCTTGGCCTTGCCAACGCCGAAGATACCTCCGGCCGCACCGGCCATACCGCGACTCATGTACACAAAGAACAATATCAGCAGCGCAATCGGCAGCACATTCACCAGGATCAGCGTCCAGTAGTTGCGACTCTCCTTGTAGGTCACATCCACCGGCGCCAACTTCTTTTTCTCGCGCTTGCCGTTCACGTCGGCCATGTATTTCGAGAACTCCTCTACGCTCGGTATCTGACTGCTGATCTCGCCACTCGATTTCTCGCCCGTAGCCTGACTACCAAACACCAGCGTATAGCTCTTGCCGTGCACCTGCGCCTTCACCGAGTTGTCGTCATAAGCCGTCACCGACTTAATGGCATCTTTCTCGATGTAGGTCTGCAACTGCGTGTAACTCAGCTTCTTTTGCGTAGTACTCTGGTCTCCGTGAAACCAGTACCAACCCAGCAGCAGAAACGCTACGACGTATAACGCCGTACTCAGCATCCTGCGCCAATCCGGCTTCTGCGGCTCCGGGCTATTATTCTCCCCGAAGGGCATATTCTGTTTTCTTGCCATTAACTATAAACTCTAAACTTTCAACTTTAAACTTTACAGCATGTCCGGCAACTCCGTCACCTTGCCGTCCTCCCAGAGGTGCTCGATGTCGTAGTATGCACGCGGCTCACGCTGCATGATATGTACAAATATCGTGCCATAGTCCATTGCGATCCACTCCGAATTCTCCTGACCCGACACCGACAGCGGGTGTACGTGCGTCTGCGTACGAACGAAATCGTCCACTTCGTCGGCTATAGCGCTTACCTGCGTGTTGCTCGTACCCTCTGCAATGATCATCATCTCGGTGGGTGCCTCTTTGATTTTACGCAGGTCGATCTGCACAATGTGTTGTCCTTTTCTGTTGCGGATACCCTCAATAATGGTCTCCGCCAATTTTTTGGTTGATATCTCTTTCATAAAAATGTATGGTTTTTCTTATCTGTAAAATCCTATTTATCCAAATTACGCCGCAAAGGTACAAAAAAAAATCCGAATGCGCAAGTAAAACGATTAAAAAATCCCACATACGCAAGTGTATGTGAGATTTTTCTTTAAAACAGCAGTTGCAGGAAGCGGCAGATGTAGTCTTGCCAGTTGGGCCAGGTGTGTCCGCCGCCGCTCTCGTAGTAGGTGTACTCCAGGTGATTTTCCTCCAGCCAGCGCCGGTACTCCTGCACATCATCGTATAGAAAATCCTCTCGTCCGATGGCGATCCAGTAAAGTGGTCGCTGGCTCAGTTGTAGCCGTACAGCCTCCTCCCATCGGTCGTAAATATCGTTGGGTTTCGAGGGCTTTATGGCTGGTGAGAACATACCTACGTATCGGAAGCTATCATGCAGATAATAAGATACATGCATCGTGTGGAATCCTCCCATCGACAGGCCGGCTATAGCTCGTTTCTCGGGGTCTTTGCTTACCCGGTATTTCCGTTCCGTCTCGGCCATGAATTGCGGGAACTGACGCTCCCATTCGCCCGACATGGCGTTGTCGCGCTCCTCCTCCGAGGTCTCGCGGTGCGGACAGTTGTCCGGCATGACAATCACCATCTCCCGCACCCGTCCGATCCGTAGCAGCGAGTCCATATGGTGCACCAGGTGCCCTTGTTCTGTCCAGTCGTCCTCCATGCCCCACATGCCGTGGTGCAGGTATAGCACCGGAAACTCGGTCTTCTTAGCCCGCTTCGTATAGTCGTGCGGCAGATATACCCGGCAGGGGATGCCGTTCAGCGTGTCTCGTACTACGTAGCCTACCTTGGCTACCGGGGTTTTGGCCTCTGCGCTCAGCATGCTGAGCACCAGCGCGGCGATGAAAAGGACTGCTTTTTTCATGTTTCTTCCGATTTTCGGTACAAAATTACTGCTTTTTTTCGAATTATGCAAGCCTTCAGTCCAAAAATCATCCTTTTCCTCTTTTATTCGCGCGCGTACACGCGTTCCTTAATATAGTATAATATAGGATTTCTCCGATTCGGTGATACCCCGAAAATGCCCGTTTTTCTACAATCCGACAAATTGATAATTTTACCCGCCAAAAACGCCATCACTGATAATCAGCGACTTACAAAGAAAATGCACTTTTTATGCATTTTTTTTGCGAAAATATTTGCGTATATCAAAAAAAAGCAGTAATTTTGCACCCGCTTTTGAGAAACAAGCGTGTTTCTATTTTCTGCCGAAAGGGTATTAAAATGTAGGATCATCAATCTAATGACTTGAATCGATTCCTATTTTTTTTGCGCCCTATTCGAAAGCAAAAGCACAAAGAGTGATCTTTGAACGTTTGAAACAATTAGTGTAGTACAAGAACGAGAAATTGTCTTATCGGAGGCAACTCCGGTGGGGCAGAACAAAAAATTTGTTCCCGAAGATTCTGTACACTCAATAAGTTATTCTGAGCTACGATTTAATTTATATTTTACAACGAAGAGTTTGATC
>DFGU01000012.1 GCA_002371785.1 Bacteroidales bacterium UBA3742 | reverse complement strand
TCGTATAAAATTGAATATTCTTCATCGGATTACTCTGATTAATCTGATTACTCTGATTCTTCTGATCACGCCAGTCGCGAAACGCCGTCGCCTATCTCTGCTACGTAGAAGTCGGGCTTTAGGCCGGTCTTCTCCTCATATACTTTGCCTACATGGGCCTTGAATGTCTCGATCGCCTCGTCCTTCACCAGGCTCACGGTGCAACCGCCGAAACCGCCACCGGTCATACGGCTACCCAGCACGCCTTCTACTTCCCATGCCGCCTCGGCCATCGTGTCCAGTTCTTTGCCGGTCACCTCATAGTCGTCGCGCAGCGATACATGGCTCTGGGTCATCAGTTCGCCAAAACGCTTGATGTCGCCCTTTTTCAGCGCCTCTACTGCCTCGGCCGTACGGGCCACCTCGCCTACTACGTGGTGCGCACGCTTCTTGGCGATTGGGTCGGTGATGACGCCCTCTACCTCTTTCCAGTCCTCCGGCGTCAGTTCGGCCAGGTGCTTGATGGGCTTCACGGTCGAGATCTGCTCTACGGCCGTCTTGCACTGACGTACGCGGTCGTTGTATGCACCCGAGTCCAGGTGGTGCGGGCTATGCGTATTCGAGATCACTACCTTGATGCCCTCCAGCTTCACCGGCACGTGCTCAAACTCCAGCGTATCGCAGTTCAGGTGGATAGCATGGTCTTTCTTGCCCTGTGCGCTTGCAAACTGATCCATCACGCCGCACATCACGCCGGCATACTCGTGCTCGCAAGCCTGACCGATCAGGGCCAGTTCGGTGCGGTATTTCTTATCATCGGCGTCCTTCCAGTTCATCTCCTCGGTGAACGCTCTTGCCGTCACTACCTCCATGGCCGCACTACTGCTCAATCCCGCACCGGCCGGTACGTTGCCGTAGTAGAGCAGGTCATAGCCGCTCTCCAGTTTTGCCTCTGGATGACGGCGACGGATGATGTCGATGCAGCCCAAAGCGTAGTTGCACCATGCGCGATCCGGCTGGGGCTTGATGTCCGCTACCGGAATGCTGTATGTCTGCGGCATGTTCAGCGAACGGAAACGCAGCACCTGGTCGTTATTCTTAGCCAGCAGCAACCATGCGCCAAAACTCAATGCGCAGGGGAATACACAACCACCGTTGTAGTCGGTGTGCTCACCGATCAGGTTCACGCGACCCGGCGAAAAATACATCTTCTCGGCCTTCTTGCCGTAGGCTTGCTCAAAAGCAAGATTCATCTCTTGTGTTGTCATAATGATATTAATTTTAATTCTTAATTTTTAATTTTGGGCTTTCGGCTTTCAGCTTTTTACCGGAGTGCTCGGAAGCACCTGATGCAGGTCTGACCTGGCTGACGGCCTTTCAATTTTTACCTTTCATTTTTCAATTCGTGCACCATGTATGGTGTACACCTCCCCGTTGCGCTCAATGAGCAGCTGTCCATCTCGTAGCACCTTACGGCTGTTGGCCGACTGCTGATGGCTGACGGCCTCTATCCCCTCCGTGTCGCGGTAGAAATTGCGCATATAGTAGGGTGCACATACGTCCGAAGCCGGTTTGGTGGCGCTCGGCGCCGCAGTGCGGTTGATGGCATGGCCGGACGTACTCTTACTTTCGTCCCAGAAACCGCGGTTCGACCAGGTCTCCTCCACCAGTCCCTCCTTTGTGGTCCAGTTCACGTAGTCGCCGTTGCCGGCATCCTCGGGATACCAGTACGAGATACCATCCACGTTCTCCAGCGGCCGCAGGTTGTCCACCAGGTCGCGCACAAACTGGTATTGTCCCTGTACCGAGCAGGGCCATGCATCCCGGGTGTCGTAGTTGACACCCTGACTCGGCCAATACTGGAAGTTATATGCACATTCTACGATGTGTACGCGCTTCGTCGGGAATAGCGTACGCAGGTTGTTGAGGGCATTCACCAGGTTGTTCTTGTCCTGTTTGTCGGCCACTTGCTCCGAATTCAGGTAGCCGTGCCAGAAGGGGTAGTAACTCAGTCCAATGATGTCGAAGTCCACGCCACCATTCACCAGCTTGTTGTAGTAGTAACTGTTATACCCCGTGTTGCTCGGGCGGTCAGTATGGATGATGATTTGCGCCTCCGGACACTCTTCACGCACGGCGTTGCAACCCGCACGCAGCAGCCCCAGATAGCCCTCCCAGTTGTCGCCGTTCTTGTCGTAGGGATGTACCTGTATGCCGCATAGGCCGTACATGATCTCGTTGCCCACCTGCACCAGGTCGGGCTCGGCGCCGGCGGCTTTCAGCGTCTGCAGCACCCGGTGGGTATATTGACCCAGACTATCGGCCATCAGCTGGTCGCTCAGTCCCTTCCATGCTTGCGGTGCCTGAATATGTCCGGCATCCACCCACGAGTCGGAGTAGTGGAAGTCCAACATGAAATACGCTCCTGCTGCCTTGATGCGCTGACCGAGAGCCGTGACGTACGGCAGGTCTTGACATACTGCGTAGTCCGTTGTCTGATAGTTGGGCTCTTTCTGCTGTGGATTGACAAAGAGGCGTACGCGGAAGGTGTTCCAGCCGCATTTTGTGACGCACCAGCTGATGAGGTCATTGATTTTCTGGCCGCTCGCGTCTTTGTAGCCCGAACTGTACTGCTCAAATTGGGGCAACATAGAGATGTCGCCGCCTACGTAACGCGTCTGCGCCTGCAGGCCTACGCATGCGCATAAGAATAAGGAGAGAATGATTTTTCGCATAGGGTTGCTGTTTCTAAAAATTCCATTTGTGTGCAAAGGTACGATTTTTTTTTGAATTACACAAAAAAAACTTGCAGGTTTCAAAAGTTTTTAGTACCTTTGCAAAAATTTTACGTAGAATTTTTAATTTTCAATTAAAATGCAACTGTCAGAGCGCTATCTTCGCCTGTTGGCGGATAAGTTTCCCAACAGCAACGCGGTGCGTACCGAGATCATCAACCTCAGTGCGATCTTGAGTCTGCCGAAGGGTACCGAGCATTTCGTGTCCGACCTGCACGGTGAGTCGAGTGCGTTTATCCATATGATCAAGAATGCCTCCGGCGTGGTGCGCCGCAAGGTGGATGATATCTACGGCGATACGTTGAGCGAGGTGGAGAAGCGAGCGCTCTGTGCCCTGATCTATTATCCCGACGAGCGTATCGACCTGGTCAAGCGCATGTATGCCGGCGAGGATAGCGAGGCTACCCGTACGCTCACCTGCCAGCTCTCGGGTATCCGTACGCTGGACGAGTGGTACCGCTATCGGTTGCATCAGGTGGTGGAGGTAGCCCGTGCCGTGACGGTCAAGTACTCGCGCTCCAAGGTGCGTAAGCTGCTGCCCCGCCAGTATAGCTATATTATCGAGGAGTTGCTCCATGAGTCGAACCTGGAGCAGCGCGACCGCGTCAACTACTACAACGCCATCATCGACGCCATCATCCAGACCGGCTGCGCCGAACAGTTGCTCATCGAGATATCCTATCTCATCCATTCGCTCACCATTGACACCCTGCATATCGTAGGGGATATTTTCGACCGTGGACCGGGCGCCAGCAAGATATTGGACGTGCTCTCCACCGTGCGCGACTACGACATCCAGTGGGGCAACCACGACATCGAGTGGATGGGCGCTATGCTGGGCAACCATGCGCTTATCGCTACCGTGCTGCGTGTCTCTATCCGCTATGCGAATATCGAAACGCTGGAAGAGGGCTATGGTATCAACCTGCTGCCGCTTGCCAACTTCGCCATGGAGACCTACGGCAACGACGACTGCACCATATGGCAGACGCGCGACTTTGAGAACAACCCCCGCCTGACGCGTAGTGCCCAACTGATGGCTAAGATGCACAAGGCCATCTCCATCATCCAGTTCAAGCTGGAGGGGCAGACCGTACGTCGTCACCCCGAGTGGGGTATGGACCATCGTGCACTGCTGCACCTGATAGACTTGAAGCGCGGCGTCATCACGCTCGACGGTACCGAGTATCCGCTTTTGGATACCTACCTGCCTACGCTTGATCCTGCCGATCCGTATCGACTCAGCCAGGAGGAGCAGGACCTGATGAACCAGCTCACGCGCTCGTTCCGTAAGTCGGAGAAGATGCAGAAACACCTCCGTATGTTCTATCGCCACGGTTCGCTCCACCTGGTGCGCAACGGCTTCTTGCTCTACCATGCTGCTATCCCGCTCAACGACGACGGCTCGTTCCGCGAGGTGGACGTATGCGGCGTACGCTGTTCCGGTCGCCGACTGATGGAGCGTATCGACGAGGTGGTACGCCTCGCCTACTATGGCAGCGGACAGGAGCAACGCGATGCTATCGACTATATGCTCTATCTATGGGAGGGCGAGAACTCGCCGCTGTACGACAAGGATAAGATGACCACCTTCGAGCGCTACTTCCTGGCCGACCAGACTACCTGGCACGAACGCAAGGGCGCCTACTACGAACTGGCCAACCGCCGCGACGTATGCCAGCGCATACTCATCGAGTTTGGCCTCTCGCCCGATACGGGGCGTATCATCAACGGCCATATACCCGTTCGTACCATCAAGGGCGAGACGCCGATACGTGCCGAGGGCCGACGCTTCGTCATCGACGGCGGTTTTTCCAAGCCCTACCAGGAGAAGACCGGCATCGCCGGCTATACGCTCATCTACAATAGTCATGGTATCCAACTCGTAGAGCACGAGTCGTTTGAGAACCGTGAGCAGGCTGTGCTCAGCGGTAGTGACATCCATAGCCGGGCTATGTTGGAAGATTTCTCGCAACGCCGTATGCTCGTACGCGATACCGATCGCGGCCATGAACTGCAGCAGCAGGTGGATGCCCTCCAGCAGCTTCTCGCCGCCTACGCCTCCGGCCGCATAGAAGAGATGTAGTAGTCCCACAGGATACTACGCTCAGAAATAGTCGCGGGGTAGGGAATCTTAGCTTTAGCGCGATTTTCCTGCCTCGTTGCTTTGTATTTAGGCTTCATGCGGTGGTAGTCCCAGCGGGCACGTACCACGGCCCAGGCGTTCTTCCATTTGCCAGTCACCACCAGGTGGGCCATCGCAGCATAGTCCAATATCCAGCGCCATAGTGCTACGCGCCAGAAGCGGCTGCGTGGCATGTTCTTATAGATCATCAGCAGGTTGTTGCGGAAATTCAGGTAGGTCTTCCTGGGACTCTCATACTGCAGCGAACCGCCTCCCAGGTGATAGACCATCGAGTCGGGAATGCATACCAGTCGGTAGCCCCGGCAGTTCAGACGCCAGCAGAGGTCAATCTCCTCCATATGGGCAAAGAAGCGCTCGTCCAGTCCGCCTTCCTTCATATACACCGCGCGCCGTACGAACATACAGGCGCCGCTGGCCCAGAAGATATCGGCCGTGGTGTCATACTGCCCGCGGTCTTCCTCTACGTGGCTCAGTATACGGCCGCGGCAGAAGGGATAGCCCAGGCGGTCCAGGTAGCCGCCGGCAGCGCCGGCATGCTCAAACCTGTCGCGCTGACGCAGGCTGCGTATCTTGGGTTGCGCAGCCGCCACCTCCGGATGGGTATCCATGTAGTCCAGCACGGGCTGCAACCATCCCTCCGTCACCTCTACGTCCGAGTTGAGCAGCACCACGTACTCGCTCTCCTTCAGCTGCTCAATAGCGCGGTTGTAACCCTCCGCAAAACCGAAGTTTTGACGCATTCGAATGAGACGCACCTCCGGAAATTCCTTCTCTACGATGTCCGCAGAGTTGTCCGACGATCCGTTGTCGGC
>DFGU01000069.1:5630-8940 GCA_002371785.1 Bacteroidales bacterium UBA3742 | reverse complement strand
TCACACCCCTCATCGCCCTGATGAAGGACCAGGTCGAGAATCTGCGTGAACGGGGCATCCACGCCGCTGCCATCTACTCCGGTATGTCGTACGACCAGCAACGCGTAGCCCTCGACAACTGTCAGTTCGGTCCCTACCATTTCCTCTACGTCTCGCCAGAACGCCTGGAGAGCGAATCCTTCCGCAAACGCCTCCTGGAACTGCCGATAGGCATGATCGCCGTGGACGAAGCACACTGCATCTCGCAGTGGGGCTACGATTTCCGACCGCCCTATCTGCGTATCGGACGCATACGCGACCTGCTCCTGGAGAACGGCCTCCGCGAGGTGCCTATTTTGGCCCTTACGGCCACCGCTACGCCCGATGTTATTGAGGATATTCAGCAACGTTTAGGCTTCCGCGAGGAAAATGTTCTAAAAAAATCGTATCACCGTGATAATCTGCATTATGTAGTTCGGCGAACGGAGGACAAGAACAAAGAAATCATACACATTCTCAACCGTGTAGCGGGTTCGGCCATCGTCTATGTGCGCAACCGGAAACGCGCACAAGAAATCGCGGAGTTTTTGCGCGAAAACCATCTCTCTGCCGACTTCTATCATGCCGGTCTGAGCACCTCCGAACGGCAGCAACGCCAGGAAGCCTGGAAGCAAAACCGCACCCGCATCATCGTGGCCACCAACGCCTTTGGTATGGGGATCGACAAGGCCGATGTGCGGCTCGTGATCCATCATGATCTCCCCTCCCACCTGGAGTCGTACTACCAGGAAGCCGGACGGGCCGGACGCGATGGGCTGACCGCCTTTGCCGTACTGCTCTACCATCCCCAGGAGGATAAACAGAAGCTTCGCAAACGCATCATCGACACCTATCCGCCCAAAGAGTTTATCGAGAATGTGTATCATAAGACGATGGACTTCCTCCAAATCGGTGCCGGTAGCGGTCTGGGACACCGGTTTACGCTGCATATCGACCAACTATGCCAGGTGATGCACCTGCCGGTTCTGCAGACCTACTCTGCCCTGCATATCTTGTCCCAGGCAGGATATATTGACTTTGAGGAGGAACATGAGACGCAACCGCGCGTGCAGATCCACGTGCCGCCGCACGAACTGGCCGAATACAACCTCTCGCACGGACAAGCTACGCTGCTCGACCAACTGATGCGGGCACATAGCGGTATCTATACCGACCTGCAGTACGTACACGAGGCAGACAACCAGCAGACCCACGAACTGCTCGTCTCCTTGGCGCAACGCGGCATCATCACGTATATCCCGCGGGCGATAGGCAGTTGCCTCACGATGACCCTGGAGCGGCAAACCGACATTTATATCCCGCCCACCGTCTTCGAGGAACGGCAACAGCAGTACGTGAGCAAGTTGCACGCCATGCTGGAGTATGCCGACCAGACGCGCTTCTGTCGCGAACAGGTGCTGCTGACCTATTTCGGCGAGACGGATTCAGCACCCTGCGGGCATTGCGATGTATGCCTTGGAAAGGTGAAAAGTGAAAGGTGAAAAGTGAAAGGTTAATGGCGAAAGGCCAATGGCCAATGCTAATGCCAATGCTAATGCCAATGCCAATGCAAAAAAAGGACACTCTTGCGAGCGTCCATTTTTCTTTTTTCTTAGAGGCAATTACTCCTCGTTCAGCGTGATGCGACGGAAGTCCAGGATCTGAACGCCCTTAGCTTTCAGCACGTCCTTCACGAGTTCTTTCGACTCGGACATGATGTAAGCCTGCTCTACCAAGGTGTTCTCTTTCAAGAACTTACCCAGACGGCCCTGAGCGATCATCTCGATCTTCTTAGCCAGCTTATCCATGCCGGCCTCGGTCTCAGCCGTTACGTTGGCGCGGATCTCGCGAGCCTGCTGTGCCTGCTCGGCGGTGATCCAGCCCTTAGCCTGGTTCGACTCGATATGATCGTCGCTGTCTACGTGAGCGGGGTTGATACCGGCCTTGCGAATAGCATTCTCTACGGCGCGGTTGATCTCGTCCTGCTTGGTCTTCTCAATAGCTACGGAGAGCTCTTTCTGCTTCACCTCCTCAGCTACGTGATCTGCATCCAGTGCGATAGGACTCATAGCGGCTACCTGCATCGAGATGCCGTGAACGGTCTCGTGATCAGCACCCTCGTTGGCAGCTACCAGCGAAGAGAGCTTGTTGCCCAGGTGGTTGTAAGCGTCCACTACGGGAGCCTCCAGGCAAGCGTAGTCAGCCAACTCCATCTTCTCACCCGTCACGCCCGAGCGCTCGGTAATGATCTCAGCAACGGTGAAGTTGCCGATCTTCAGAGCGGCCAACTCGTCCTTGGTCTGTACCTTGTTGTCCAGGGCAGCGTCCAAGATGAGCTTCACCATACCTACGAAGTCCTCGTTCTTAGCTACGAAGTCGGTCTCGCACTTTACGCCAACGATAGCACCGAAGCCATCTTGAGCTTTTGCCAGCACGCAACCCTCAGAAGCCTCGCGGTCGCTACGCTTTGCAGCGATAGCCTGGCCACGCTTACGGAGCAGGTCCTTAGCTACTTCAAAATCGCCGTTAGCCTCTTCCAAGGCCTTCTTTACGTCCATCATACCGGCACCGGTGATGTCACGCAGTTTCTTGATATCTGCTAATGTTACAGCCATAATTTGAATGATTTTTGTGGCTTTCAGCTTTCGGCTTTCAGCTCTTTATCGGAGTGCTCGGAAGCACCTGACGGCTGATGGCTGACGGCTGACGGCCAAATTAATAAATTATTCAGCAGCCTCTGCTTTCGGCTCTTCTGCCTTAGGCTCAGCCTTCACCTCAGCTACCTTCTCAGCTTCTTGCTTCGGAGCAGCTTTGCGGATACGCTGACGACGCTCCTTGGGTGCGGGAGCCTCTCCCTCAGCCTGTGCCTGATCGGCAGCAGCGTTCTCATCAGCCTTCTCTACCTTGCGCTCCTCGAGTCCCTCCTTGATAGCCTCGCATACGGCGTTCAGGATCACCTCGATCGACTTGGTAGCATCGTCGTTTGCCGGGATGACAAAGTCGATGTTGTTGGGGTTGGAGTTGGTATCAACAATACCGTAAACAGGAATACCCAGACGGTTAGCCTCAGCTACTGCGATGTGCTCCTTGATCACGTCCACTACGAATACTGCGCTCGGCAGACGGGTCAGGTCGGCGATAGAACCCAAGTTCTTCTCCAGTTTCTCGCGCTGACGTACGATCTGCAGTTTCTCGCGCTTCGAGATGTTGTCGAACGTACCGTCGTTCATCATCTTGTCGATCTGGCTCATTTTCTTCACAGCCTTACGGATGGTGGGGAAGTTGGTGAGCA
>DFGU01000069.1:0-5587 GCA_002371785.1 Bacteroidales bacterium UBA3742 | reverse complement strand
GGGAAGTTGGTGAGCATACCACCTGCCCAACGCTCGGTGATGTACGGCATGCCTACTTCCTGAGCGTGCTGTGCGATAACTTCCTGTGCCTGCTTCTTCGTACCAACGAACAGCACCTTGCGGCCACTGCGTACGATACCCTTCAGCGACTCAGCTGCTTCTTCTACCTTCAGCACGGTCTTGTTCAGGTCGATGATGTGAATGCCATTGCGCTCCATGTAGATGTAGGGAGCCATAGCGGGATTCCACTTACGTTTGAGGTGGCCAAAATGTGCACCAGCCTCCAAGAGTTGATCAAAATTAGTTCTCATTTTGTTTTAATGAATAATGATTTGTTATTATTAAAAATTCCGTTCATTTTGGGAAGCCCGTTCACGCGCACAATACATTATTATATATGCGCGCACGCATACGCGTTTTGGCTCCCAAAACAATCGTGTGGCAGTCCACGAGGGAGTCCACACGATTTGGATTGGTTCTGTTCTGCGGATTAACGCTTGCTGAACTGGAAGCGCTTACGAGCCTTCGGACGACCCGGTTTCTTACGCTCAACCTCACGAGCGTCACGAGTCATGAAGCCCTCTGCCTTCAGTGCAGGCTTGTTCTCCGGATCAATCTTCACGAGTGCGCGAGCGATAGCCAGACGCAGAGCCTCTGCCTGTCCCTTGTATCCGCCACCGTCCAGGTTGACCTTGATATCATATTTCTCAGTTACGTCCAGCTTAGCCAGCGGCTGCTTAACGATGTATTGCAGCGCGGGAGCGGGAAAATAAACCTCCAACTCACGACCATTGATAGTGATCTTACCAGCACCCTCACTAACGTAAACGCGTGCTACTGCAGCTTTACGACGACCTAATGCATTAATTACTTCCATAATAGTCTATTTCTTATTTTAAGGTGTTGATATCAATTTGTTTCGGCTGTTGTGCCTGCATGTTGTGCTCAGCGCCACCGAACACGTACAGGTTGTTGATGATCTTGTTGCCAAGACGGTTCTTGGGCAGCATACCCTTTACCACTTTCTTGATCAGACGATCTACGCCCTTAGCCTTCAGCTCTGCGGGGCTCATTACGCGCTGACCACCGGGGAAACCCGTGTAGCGAACATACTCGCGATCGGTCCACTTGTTACCGGTCATCTCCACCTTGTCGGCATTGATAATAATTACGTTGTCGCCGCAGTCCACATTCGGCGTGAACGACGGTTTGTACTTACCGCGTAGCAACTTAGCTACCTTCGTACACATACGGCCAAGGATCTGGCCCTCAGCATCTACAACGACCCAGTTTTTCTCAACCGTAGCCTTGTTCAGCGATACTGTTTTGTAACTGTTAAATTCCATTTGTTTTGTTCGTTATAAGACCGAGCCGACAGACATCTTTACGGTTGCTATGCAACACACTGCCCAGCACGGCGTTGTTAATTAATACTCGGGTAAACCCGAAAAAGCGTGCAAAATTACAACTTTTTTTTCAGATACGCAAATTTTTTGTTACTTTTTTTGCATTTTTGCGTGCATTTCTCGCCACCAGGTGTATTTTTCCGGTATTTCTACCGGTCCCGGACATTCCGAAATGCTATCCAACATCATTTGCGCCACCACCTGCATCTCGTAGGGCATCATCCGTGTATAGGGCTCCGAGAGCAGTTCCCGACGCTTCTGTTCGCGCGCCAACACAGCCTCCCAATGGGCCACATCCTGATCCAGCCGATCCATCACCTTGGGATAGATCTTGTTGAACAGCGCCGGGTTGTCGGTGTACCATACCAGCGACGAGTCAAACTGCGCCTGACTCACGCCGTGACGGTCCAGCACGTTCTGATAGTAACGCGCCAAGTCCTCGTCGTAACCGATACCCAGCTGCATCACATCCATTATGCCGTCCACGCGATGCAGATCATACATGATGTCACGCATCTGGCGCGACGACAAGATGCCCTTCGGTCTACAACCTATGCAGCAGACCGCCACCAACAGCACTATGAGCCACCTGAACTTCTTCACTCCTTCACTCCTTTACTCCTTTCTCGAAAGACTGATTGAGGTCTTTCGTGAAGAATAGGATGATGATGATCACCGCACACGTGATGTACGAGTCGGCCACGTTGAATACCGGACGGAAGAAGAGCACCTCGCCCGCACCGTTACGTATCAACGGGAAGTAGAGCATATCCACCACCTTGCCGTACATCCATTCTCCCCCCTGGAACAGCTTGCCGTAGCATACGCAGTCCACGATATTTCCCAGCGCACCGGCCATCACAAAGGCGATAGTCACCAGGTACGACGTGCGCGCCGGACGGCGGTGGATCAGCAGATGCAGGTACCAGCCCAGCAGGCCTACGGCCACCAGCCGGAATAGCGTCAGCGCCAGCTTATCGAACCACTCCACGCCGAAGGCCATGCCGTCGTTCAGTATATAGCAGATATGAAACCAGTTGGTCACCTGCAGGTCGTCGTATAGCCGGAAATGGTGCAGCACGTAGAGCTTCACCACTTGGTCAAGCACCACACCGGCCACCACGATCAGGCTCACCAGCAGACTTTTTTTCAGCGTCGTCTTCATCCTTGCTTATAGTCCGAATGCACGTTTCACGTCTTCTACCCGATCCAGTTTCTCCCAGGTGAAGAGTTCCACCTTGCGGGTGAACGGCTTGCCGTTCTCGTCCAGGAACGTCTTCTCTACCACCTCCGGCGTACGTCCCATATGGCCGTAACGCGCCGTCTCCTCATACATCGGTTGCTTGAGCTTCAGCGCACGGCATATAGCGGCCGGCGAGAGGTCGAACAGTTCGCCCACCTTCTTGGCTATCTCCGCATCGGTCATCGCCACCTTGGCAGTACCGTAGGTCTGCACGTACAGCGACACGGGACGAGCCACACCGATGGCATAACTTACCTGCACCAGCACCTCACGTGCCACGCCGGCTGCCACCAGGTTCTTGGCGATCCAGCGAGCGGCATAGGCTGCCGAGCGGTCCACCTTCGAGGGGTCCTTGCCTGAGAACGCACCGCCACCGTGGGCACCGCGTCCGCCGTAGGTATCTACGATGATCTTACGGCCCGTCAAGCCCGTATCGCCGTGGGGACCACCTACTACGAACTTGCCCGTCGGGTTCACCAGCAGCTTGGCTTCCGGGTTAGCCAGGAAGTCATGCAGCAACTTCGTATACCGCGAGTCGCGCGTCGCTACCCGCGGCAGCAGGATCTCGATCACGTCGCGTTTGATGAGTTCCGGCGTAACCGTGGTACTTTGTCCTTGGTCACTTAGTACTTGCTCATCGTGTTGCGTCGAGAGCACGATGGTATCAATGCGAACGGGTTCGTTCTGCTCGTTATACTCCATGGTCACCTGGCTCTTCGAGTCGGGACGCAGATACAGCATCTGCTCACCCTCCTTGCGGATACGCGCCAGGGTATAGACCAGCGTATGGGCCAGGTCGAGCGTCAGGGGCATGTAGTTGTCGGTCTCGTCCGTGGCGTAACCGAACATCATACCCTGGTCGCCGGCACCCTGCTCCTCCTCCGTAGCACGGCTCACGCCCATATTGATATCGGGCGACTGCGCATGCAGGGCCGTCAGTATGCCGCAACTCTCGGCCTCAAACTTATACTCGGCCTTGGTGTATCCGATCTTGCTGATCGTGTTGCGCGCGATCTGCTGCACGTCTACGTAGTGCTCGCAGGTGACCTCACCCGCTACCACAACCTGACCCGTCGTACACATCGTCTCGCAGGCCACGTGCGCATTCTCATCCAGCGCAAGAATATTGTCCAGAATCGCATCCGATATCTGGTCACTCACTTTGTCAGGGTGTCCTTCTGACACCGATTCTGACGTAAACAAATAATTCATCTACTCTGTCGTCTTCTTACTTTTGTGCCGTTGTATCGTGCTGGCAGCAGTGGTGCTCACCCTCCTGGTGATGCTTGCAGCACTGATGCTCCTCGCCCTCATGCTTGCAGCACTTATGCTCGCCTTCACCCTCGTGCTTGCAGCATTTATGCTCCTCGCCTTCGTGCTTGCACTTATGCTCACACTCGTGCTGACACTTATGCTCGCACTCCTTTACTTCGGTGGTATCACAACCACCACATTTCTTCTCTCCGTTACCGCAGCAGCAACCGGTCATGCCGATCACTACCATTGCCATCATCAGGCTAATTACAATCTTTTTCATTTGTATCTTCTGTTTTATCTATTGTTTGTAAAATTTCGTCTTCTGTTTGCAGCACAGTGATCACCCGTACGCCCTGGCGACGCAGCGTGATAAAGCCGCCAATGAACACGATGAACAGCACGCCGGCCACCCACTCGGGCATCGTCGGCATGGCGAACAGCAGGCCGTCGTATATACCGTGCGCCAGCATCGGTACGAACCATGCCAGGAACATGTTGCGCGTCTTATGCGCCGGATTGCCAAACCATGCGCGGGCAAAGAAGTATCCCATCAGCGTACCGAAGAAGAAATGACCCGGTACGGCAAAGATGGCGCGCGAGATACCCATCGTCACCCACGATCCGTCCGACAGGCCGCCCAGCAGGTACATGATATTCTCCGTGCCGGCAAAACCCAGCGCCACGCACGTAGCATAGACGATGCCGTCCAGCTGCTCGTCAAAGAACGGATTCTTCTTGAGTAAGATATAGAGCATCAGCAGCTTAGCCGCCTCCTCGGGCATGGCTGCCGTCAGGAAGGCCTTCAGAAAGGCGCTCACCGGATCCGTCACCTCGATCTCCGGCAGCGGTCCTATCACCATGATCACCAGGGCGGTCGAGAGCAAGCCGTAGAACAGGGCTTTCAAGAGCCACTTCATCGGTTCGGGTTGACGACGGTCTTTTAGCCATATGTAGCCAAACAGCACCACTACGGGCAAGAGGGCTACCGCAAGTACAATCCACATATCTTCTTAATGCATTATTTTATAAATCAATTCTTTCCATAGGTCGGCATCCGTGGCCGAGGGGTTGTTGATACCTTTCAGTCGCGCATCCGTCTCGCGGAAATAACTGATGATCTTAAAGGTCTTTCCGGCCGAGTAGCGACGTGCTGCCGCCGCATAGTCCTTCACGAAGTACGGATTCACGCCCAGCGCCGAAGCGGCCGCACGGTCCGACTTGTCGGGCAGGTAGTGGTACATCATCAGGGTCTGGAAGAAGTTGTACAGTATGCCTAACTCCTTGATCATCGGATGGTCCTTGCTCGAGGCGAAATACTGGGTGATACGGTTGGCTTTCACAACGTCGCCTCTGACCAGCGCCTCCTGCAACTCAAACACGTTATAGTCTTTCGAGATACCTATGTTGCGCTCCACCAGGGCGGCATCGATCACGTTCACGCCCTCCGGACGGCCGTCAATCAGCTTCTGCAGCGCACCGACGATAGCGCTTAGGTCCGTTCCCAAGCTGTCGGCCAGGATGCGGGCGATATTGGGTGCAAAACTGATGTCCGGATGCGCCTCGCCGAGCGTCTTCAGATAGTCGCTGATCCAGCGCTCCACCTGGTAGTCGCGCAACTTATCACTCTGCATCACCACGGCGCCGCTTTTCTCCAGTTTTTTCCACCACTGCTGACGCTTGT
>DFGU01000097.1 GCA_002371785.1 Bacteroidales bacterium UBA3742 | reverse complement strand
CGCTTTATTAGATTACCGCTTAAAAAATAGTAGTTGTTTTTATGACTATTATATCAATGCCTTATCTATGCCGAGTAAGAATGGTATCACTCCCATAAAGGTTACTCCTTCGTCATTCATCCATGGATGCGTATTGCCATCCAGAATCACAATCTTGCGGAAAGAGTCGCGTATGTTACGCAGCGAGAATGTTTCCTGCTCCATTTTTCCCTTCGTATCCACATTCAATGCAGACTGAATATATAGTTGTTCGGAACCTGTATTGACGATAAAATCAATCTCATATTGCGACTGTTGGCGTTTGCCGTCCACCACTCTTTCCACTTCCACCACGCCGACATCTACCCGGTAGCCTCTTCGTATCAACTCATTGTATATCATGTTTTCCATCAGATGGCTGCGCTCTTGCTGGCGGAAATTAAGCCGTGCATTGCGAAGCCCCAGATCCATCGCATAATACTTCTTGATATTCTCGAAATAGCGTTTCCCTTTTACATCGTAGCGTTCTGCGTGAGAAATGAGATAGGCATCTTCCAAATACTCCAAATAGCCTTTGATGGTTTTATCCGTAGTCTTATGTGCCATAACGGATGTTATTGTGTTGGCAAACTTATAGGGGTTGGATAGCGAACCGATTGATGAATACACAGCATCCGTCAACGCATCAATAATAACATCGTCCTTTAGTTTGTGGCGCTCTACAATATCCTTCATATACACATTCTTGTGCAGCCCCGCCAGATAATTGCGTTTCTCCTGCTCATTGGGCTCAAGTACAGCTAATGGCATACCGCCGAACTCCAGATACCGGTCCAATGCATCCCGTTTGTCCATTCCGGCATAAGCATAATACTCTGCGAAGGAAAGCGGGTAAACCTTGATTTCACTACCACGGTCACGGAAATAAGTTACGATATCCGATGACAGCATCTTGCTATTACTGCCGGTAACATATACATCTATATTCGGTTGTTTACGCAAGCCGTTTAAGATGTCATAGAACGTAATATATAGCAGCTCTCTGTCTTCTTCTGCTACTTGCGATAAATCTACATTCGGAGCCAATACCTTGGAGCAGCGTTGTATCTCATCGATAAAGACATAATATTTACGTCGTTTGTTTTTACACTTAGCCCTCACATATTCTGACAAGACTTGCGGATTACGATAGGCTGCATTGGAGTCGTCCTCTAAATCTATTTCCACGAAACAATCATTCTTAACGCCTTTATTGATAAGAAATTGCTTGTACAGATGGGATAGAAGGAACGACTTGCCGGAACGTCTTATACCGGTAATTATCTTCACTTTACCATTCCAACTTTTGGCGAAAAGCCGCTCTACATACTCGTTTCTTTGTATATCCATAATGTGTTTGTATTACGAATTATGTCGCAATTACGACCGTTTTCGGATTGAAATCCGCTGCAAAGGTACAACAAATTTTGCATATACGCAAGAGTTTTGGTAAAAAACTTGCAAAAATATCCGGGGCCCCCGCAAAAAATCGTGTTTCTGCCAAGAAATTCGATTCGTTGTGGGGAGAGCGGAGGCACATGTTGCCCGTCGATTTAGCATCGCGGTATCGACAATTGCACACATGTTGCCGACCGCGAGCGGTAATCCAATATGTCAAAGAACACATTTTTGCCGGAGGATTTATCCGGCAATATGGTTTCGCAGAATAATAAAAGGATGCTTGCATACAATTAGTATTCGGCGAAAGTATATATTCAGGCGTCAGCCTTGCAAAAATGTGCAAAGCACCTCCCTCCTACATTCGGGGGAATGATTGCAACGCAATCAGGCAGAAGTCCGAATATGTCAAAGAACACATTTTTGCCGGAGGATTTATCCGGCAATATATATATTCAGCTGTCAGCTTTGAGATTTTACTGCTTTACGAGCCTTAGCCCGGTGGCAGGCACAAACTCGCCTTCTTTAAGGACGGCGGTAGCCGTGCCGGTGTAGGTGCCGTCAGTGGCGGCACCGGTTGTGCTGGTGACGGTGAAGGAATAGGTTGCTCCCATGTCCGGGAACAGCGCAACATACACCTCCGTCGGATTTACCCCTTTTGTGTCAATGGTGAGCGGCTTGCCGCCTTCGCCGGTGGTTTTCCACTCCGGATCTACGGATACATCCCATGCGGATACGTTCTGCGCGATGGACACCGTGCCCTGTTGCGGATAAGTGTTGACGTAGTAGGCTTCGCCGCCAATTTTGATTTCAAGCGTGCTGATCGGGAGCGACGTACCCGGATGGTCTTTATCCTCAAAGGAGAACTTGCAGACCGTCATCAGGCTCTTCATCTGCGCCAGCTCCGCATTGGCGGTGGTCTCCGTGACGGACACTACACTCGCGATACCGTATATATGGTGGAAATCCTTCGCCAAGGTTGCCAAGGAGCCGTCCTGTCCGGCTACGGAGATGGTGTATTCCGCAGACAGAGGGCTTTCGTGGAACGTGAACAACTCCGGATGGTTCTCTACATCAAGCGCAGGATAGATAAGCGCCAGTTGGTCATCCTCTGTACACCAGACGCGGTCGCCTGTAAACGACGCGATACGCTCCGCCTTGTCTGCACGGAGCGTGCCGAAGAGGTCGGGGTAACTATCCGTTTCCTCGTCGTAGTATTCGTTGCGGCTCAGATTGCGGTAGAACACCGCATCGTTTATCTCCCATAGGGCATCGAGCCCATCACCGTTCTCCGTGATCGTCGCCTGCGGAAGACGTCTGACGGCTGACTCAGGTGTGACCTTGCTGACGGCTTGCTGCGTCACTATCAGCGTGCGGGGTTTGAGTTCCGCCTGCTGCTTGGGTTGGTCGGGGTTGTTGGTGCTGCACGCTGTGCCGAGGAAAAGCAAGGACGAGCAGACCGCGCCTGCCAGCCATACAAAAGTCTGGGTAAAGCCGCTGCCGCTTGCTTTTGTGCCGTAACCGGAGATTTGCGCTTTGATACCTCCGCTGGCGCAGAGAATCAGCTGCGGTGTGGTTGCCACGGTCTCTATGCGTGGCTGAGTGTAGATTTTCTTCATTATTTATGTAATCAAAAATTAACAATTATATACGCGCAAGCGGCACCCGCGAATTACGGGCACCGCTTGTGATAGCGTTGCGTTGGTCTGTGGGTTGCTTACAATAGGTCTGCGGAGGCGAGGTATGCGAATACCCCCCCCCATATGGCAGCAGAGGTAATTCGTTGGCTATGAGTGCCGTATGTGCAATGTGTAAGCATTATACTCGCATTTTATAAAAAACGCTGCAAAGATACACATTTTTTGCAACATATGCAAGATTTTGAGCAAAAATTTTTCGGAAAAGTAGATTTTGTTTGTTTTTACAGCCAATTTCTGCCGTTACTTCAAGCGCGCCACCGGCACTATCCGCAGGCGTATAAGGAGAGGGGGTAGGAATTTGGAGCGATTTCGGACGCCGAGGGGGAATTTGTAGTACTTTCGTGCAAACTACAATTTTTAGCCGTAAAAACACAAATTATGCCAGCATTTTTGATTTTTTACGCCTAAATCTTGCAAATTTGGAAAATTTGTCGTACCTTTGCAGCAGATTTCTGATAGACGCGTATGAGCAAAGTATTGCTGATCTCTACGGGTGGCACCATTACGATGGTGCGTGAGCAGACGAGCGGCGCCCTGGTGCCCGCCGACTTGGAGACCTTCAAGGCCTTCATGCCCGAACTTTTTGCCGGTAGTATTCAAGTGGATATACAAGCCTTCGACCCCATGATCGACTCGTCGGACATCGGTCCCGACAGCTGGCGACGCATGGCCGAGATGGTGTATGACCACTACGAGGAGTACGATGGCTTCGTCATCCTGCACGGCACCGACACGATGAGTTATTCGGCCTCGGCGCTCAGTTTCATGCTGGAGAACCTGGGGAAACCCGTGGTGTTCACCGGCAGCCAGTTGCCCGTAGGCGTGCTGCGTAGCGATGCGCGTGAGAACCTGCTGACAGCCATCGAGATAGCGGCCGAGCAGGACGAAGAGGGCAATGCCGTAGTGCCGGAGGTAGCGATATACTTCGAGGACCGCCTCTTCCGCGCCAACCGTACGACAAAGCGCAACGCCGAGCATTTTTCGGCCTTCAACAGCTACAACTACCCTGCCCTGGCCAAGGCCGGCGTACACATCACCTACCAGCCTCACCTGATTCACTATAGCGACCCGAACCTGCCGCTGACGCTGCATACGGAGTTTGATACTCGGGTAGCGGTGCTGAAGCTCTTCCCCGGCATCCAGCCGGAGGTGGTTCGCAGCCTGCTTAGGACGCCGGGACTCCGAGGCGTGGCGCTGGAGACCTTCGGCGCAGGCAATGCGCCCTCGGCCGAGTGGCTGTACGACGAACTGAAAGCGGCCGTAGATCGCGGCATACTGATTGTCAACAAGA
Source organism: Bacteroidales bacterium UBA3742 (assembly GCA_002371785.1). Lineage (GTDB taxonomy): Bacteria > Bacteroidota > Bacteroidia > Bacteroidales > Paludibacteraceae > Colicola. The sequence goes on along the minus strand of DFGU01000097.1, from coordinate 34,003 downwards.
CGCAATGCAACACCGGATCGGTGGAGATGGGCCTATATGCCGTGTCGCTCAACCTGATGCGTGCCGGTGTGCTCTCGGGCTATGATATCACCACGGAGGCGCTGCTGACGAAGATGATGCTCCTCTTGGGCGAACACCCGGACGATTTGGAACGCGTACGCGCGCTGATAGGAACGAGCCTGTGTGGGGAAGTGACGGTGGATTAGAGACCGCTGGCGCTAAAAGAGTAAAGACCGCTACGCTAAAAGACCGGCTCTCATGAGCCTAAAAGACTGATTTACTTATATAACTATACTATATGAAAAATTTGGAGCCGAAGGGATTGTGGGAGAGTTTCCACGCCCTAACACAAATTCCGCGTCCGAGCGGAAAGAAAGAGGAAGTAGCTGCCTTCCTGGTCAATTACGGTAAGAGCCTGGGGCTGGAGACCCTGCAGGACGAGATCGGCAACGTGCTGATCCGCAAACCGGCGTCGGCCGGCATGGAAAACCATCCGGGTATCATCCTGCAAGGCCATATGGACATGGTGCCGCAGAAGAACAACGACCGCGTCTTCGACTTTGAGAAAGATCCGATCGAGGCCTATGTAGAGGAGAACGGCGAGTGGGTAACGGCCAACGGTACGACTCTGGGTGCCGACAACGGTATCGGCGTTGCGACCGCCATGGCTATCCTGGCCGACAAGAACGCCGTGCATCCCCCGTTAGAGGCACTGTTCACCGTGGATGAAGAGACCGGCATGTACGGTGCGTTCGACCTCAAGGGCGGATGGCTCCGCGGCAAATACCTGCTCAACCTCGACTCGGAGACCGAGGGCGAACTGTACGTAGGTTGCGCCGGCGGCGTGGACACCACCGCTACCTTTGACTTCGAACCCGTAGAGACCGAAGAGGGCGACATCGCCGTACGTATCAGCCTGACGGGTTGCAAGGGCGGCCACTCGGGATGCGATATCCACCTGCAGCGCGCCAACGCTATCAAGCAACTGTTCCGCGTACTGAAAGAGGCTGTGATCCACTACGAAGCCCGTCTGGCATCGGTAGAGGGCGGAAGCCTCAGGAACGCCATCCCGCGCGAGGCCTCGGCTATCGTGACCATCCCCGCCGAGAGCTATGACGACCTCTGCGACCTGGTGGCCCGCATGGAGGACCAGCTGCTCGTGGAATTCGACGGCATAGAGCCCGACCTCAAGTTGACCGCCGAAGAGGTGGCGTGCCCCAAGACGGAGATGCCCGAGGACGTTCAGGACTTCCTGATCCACGCTATCACGCTCTGCCCGCACGGCGTATATCGCATGATTCCCGAGATGCCCGACATCGTAGAGACCAGCAACAACCTGGCTATGATCGACACGAAAGACGGGAAGGTGACGGTCTGCTGCCTCACCCGCTCCAGCGTAGAGAGCCGCAAGGAGGAACTGCAGTCGGTGATCCACTCGGCCTTCTCGTTGGCCGGTGCCGACGTAGTGTTCTCGGGGTCGTATCCGGGATGGAAACCCAACTTCAAGAGTCCGCTGCTCAAGACCATGCAGGACGTTTATCGTCAGGAGTTCGGCCACGAGCCGCGCGTCGTGATCATCCATGCCGGACTGGAGTGCGGCATCATCGGACGCAACTACCCCGATATGCAGATGATTTCGTTCGGCCCCACCATCGAGCACCCGCACAGCCCCGATGAGCGCGTGAATATCAAGACAGTACAACAATTCTACCACTATGTACTGGCTGCATTGAAAGCCTTCTAAATCCTACGTAAGGAATACGTAATAGGAAATATAGAACACGAAATGGCATCTCTGGGTGCCATTTCGTCATTTTTATTTGGTCATGTCGGCAGAAAGCTGTAATTTTGCCGTCGATTTCGGATGAATAGGCGCGAAACTACAGGTATTAGTCAAACGTCCGAAAGGTATTAGTCTATGAGTCCGGAAGTATTAGTCTGTTATATTTAAAGGTATTAAGAAAGGACGAAAAAGATGAAAAAAATGTTGTATTTTGTAAGTCTTGTTGCAATTTTGGCAGGATTTACGAGCGCGGATGCCGCGAAACGCAATGATATATTTACGGTTCGCTTCCGCGAGAACACACTGGTAGTAAGCTCGGAGCAGATGGAGGAAGCGCGCATCTACACGATGCAAGGACGTCTGCTGCAAAAGGAGCGTGGCACATTTGCCCAGTTTGAACTGGAGCGCGGTGAGTACCGCCTGTTTGCCAAGGTGAGCGGCGAGACCGTGACCCGCAGAATAGAGCTGCGTTGACCGAAAAACTGCCAACTGCCCTTTGGGCACATCTTATAGACTAAGATTTTTTACCCTAAAGGGTAGCAAATTTGCGAAAATGACGTAAATTTGCAAAAAAAAGTGCAAAAGTATTGCGTATATCAAAAAAAAGCAGTACTTTTGCATGCTTTTTATGGCCGTTAACAAAAATTGATATGCAAAATATACGTAATATAGCGATTATCGCGCACGTGGATCACGGTAAAACGACGCTGGTGGACAAGATGCTCTACACAGCGAATGTCGTTAGTCGTCAGCAGTCGGAGTTCAGCGATCAGCCCAAGGAACTCATCCTGGACAACAACGACCTGGAGCGTGAGCGCGGCATCACCATCCTGGCCAAGAACGTGGCTATCGAGTACAAGGGAACGAAGATCAACATCATCGACACTCCGGGTCACGCCGACTTCGGCGGTGAGGTGGAGCGTGTGCTGAACATGGCCGACGGCGTACTGCTGCTGGTAGATGCCTTTGAGGGCGCGATGCCCCAGACGCGTTTTGTGCTACAGAAGGCGCTGGAGATCGGACTGAAGCCCATCGTGGTGATCAACAAAGTGGATAAGCTCAACTGCCGTCCGGACGAGGTGCAAGAGGAGGTATTTGACCTGATGTGCAACCTGAACGCCACGGACGACCAGCTGGACTTCCAGACCCTGTACGGAAGCGCCAAGCAGGGATGGATGTCCACCGATTGGAAGAAGCCGACGACGGACCTGACGGACCTCATGGACGCCATCATCGAGTACATCCCCGCCCCGCAGGAAAATCCCGGTACGCCCCAGATGCTGATCACCAGCCTGGACTACAACCCCTACGTAGGTCGTATTGCCGTAGGTCGTCTGCACCGCGGCGAACTGAAGGACGGCCAGACCGTGACGCTCGCCAAGAAAGACGGCACGATGCAGAAAACCAAGATTAAGGAGCTGCACACCTTCTCGGGCATGGGTCACGTGAAGACCGACCTGGTACGGAACGGAGACATATGCGCCCTGATCGGTATTGATGGCTTTGAGATAGGCGACACCATCTGCGACGCCGAGAATCCGGAACCGCTGAAACCCATCGCTATCGACGAACCGACGATGTCGATGACCTTCTGCATCAACGACTCGCCCTTCTTCGGACAGGACGGTAAGTACGTGACCAGCCGTCATATCCAGGACCGCCTGAACAAGGAACTGGAGAAGAACCTGGCGCTGCGCGTAGAGCGCGGACAGACCGAGAACAGTTGGCGCGTATTTGGACGCGGCGTGCTGCACCTGAGTGTACTCATCGAGACCATGCGTCGCGAGGGCTATGAGCTGCAGGTAGGTCAGCCGCAGGTGATCGTCAAGGAGATAGACGGCGTACGGTGCGAACCGATAGAGAGCCTGACGGTGAATACGCCGGAGGAGTGCGCAGGCAAGATCATCGAGTTTGTCTCGACCCACAAGGGCGAGATGACCAAGATGGAGATGGTCAACGACCGCACCCACCTGGAGTTCACCATCCCGAGTCGCGGCATCCTGGGTATGCGTACCTACGTGATGAACGTCTCGGCCGGCGAGGCCATCATGGCCCACCGCTTCCTGGAGTACCAGCCCTGGAAAGGCGATATCGTGAAGCGCAACAACGGATCGCTGATCGCCATGGAAGCCGGCACGGCGTATGCCTATGCCCTGGATAAACTGCAGGACCGCGGCCGCTTCTTCATCGATCCGCAAGAGGAGGTATATGCCGGTCAGGTAGTGGGCGAGAACGCCAAGGAAGGCGATATCGTGATCAACGTGACCAAATCGAAGAAACTGACGAATATGCGTACCAAGTCGTCAGACGACAAGGCTGTGTTGCCACCGCCGGTACGTATGAGCCTGGAGGAGGCGCTGGAGTACATCAAGGAGGATGAGTATGTAGAGGTGACGCCGCATGCGATGCGTATCCGCAAGATCATCCTGGACGAGTTGGAGCGGAAGCGGGCCGGAAGAGCATAGACCGCTTCGCTCAAAGAAGAAAGACCGCTACGCTCAAAGATAAAAGCGGCTTTTAGTAGCCAAAGGCTACGGTCTTTTTTCTTTCGACTTTTGACTAATAAAATAACATTTTATATTATGAAAATTGAACAAAGTGAATTGAAAGACCTGCAGGCCGTTGTGACGCTCACGATCGAGCCGGCTGATTACCAAGACGAGGTACAGAAGCAACTGAAGCAGGTTCGTCAGAAAGCCCAGATCCCGGGCTTCCGTCCGGGTATGGTACCCCTGGGACTGGTGAAGAAGATGTACGGCAAGGGTGTACTGGCCGACGTACTGAACAAGCTGGTAGGTGAGAACCTGCAGAAGCACATCGAGGACAACAAGCTCGCTATCCTGGGCGATCCGATGCCCAACAACGAGCTGACGCCCAACATCGACATGGACGAGCAGGACACGTTTACCTTTGCGTTCGACATCGCTGTAGCGCCGGAGTTTGACGCCAAGCTGACCGGCAAGAACAAGCTGACCGAGTACAAGATCGAGGTAACCGACGAGATGGTACAACGTCAGGCCGAGAGCTACGCTGCCCGCTACGGCGAGTACGTAGAGGTGGACGCCGCCCAGGAAGGCGACATCCTGCGCGGTACGCTGACCGAGCAGAAAGAGGGCGGTATCGTGAAGGAGAACGCCATCCTCAACCCGCAGTATATGCAGGACAAGAAGCAGCAGAAGCTGTTCGCAAAGGTGAAGAAAGGTGACGTGGTGACCTTCAACCCGATGAAGGCCTACGGCAGCGAGGTGGAGGTAAGCTCCATGCTGTCGATCACCAAGGAGCAGGCCGAGGGTCTGGAGTCGGACTTCACGTTTGAAATCCAGTCGATCACCCGCCACGAGGCTGCTAAGATCGACGGCGAGCTGTTTGCCAAGGTATATGGCGAGAACGCCCCGAAGGACGAGGCTGAGTTCCGCGCACGCATCAAGGCGGAAATTGAGCAGAACATGGCCGAGGACTCGAAGTACAAATTCGGTCTGGACGCCAAGGCTGCCATCCTGAAGAAGATGGAGAAGGTGGCCTTCCCCGAGGCCTTCCTGCGCCGCTGGGTACTGGCTACCAACGACAAGATGACCGAGGAGCAACTCGATAAGGACTTCCCGCAGATGTTGGAGGAACTGAAATGGCACCTGGCTAAGGACCAACTGCTGAAAGCCTTCGGTATCGAGATCCAGAAAGAGGATGTAGAGGCGTATGCCAAGGAGGTTGCCCGCATGCAGTTCATGCAGTACGGCATGATGCACGTAGAGGACAAGTACCTGGAGAGCTTCGCACAGGATATGCTCAAGAAGGAGGATCAACTGCGCGGTATCGTAGAGCGCGTGGCTGAGAACAAGATCTACGACGCCCTGCGTGGCGTAGCCAAGATCGAGGAGAAAGCTATCTCGCACGAGGAGTTTGGAAAATTGTTCCAGTAATTTGGTTGATGAGTTGATAGGTTTATGAGTTTATATTCCGAATCAACCAATCAACTGATAAACTAATAAACCAAATGACTAAAATCCACTTTATAGCTATAGGCGGTGCGGCGATGCACAACTTGGCCTTGGCCGTGGCGCAGAAAGAGGGCTACAGGGTGACCGGGTCGGACGACGAGATCTTCGACCCGGCGCTCACCCACCTGCGAGAGGCCGGTCTGCTGCCCGACGAGATGGGATGGCATCCGGAGCGTATCACCCCGGACATCGATGCCATCATCCTGGGTATGCATGCCCGTGAGGACAACCCCGAACTGGTGCGTGCCCGCGAGCTGGGACTCAAGATATACTCCTTCCCCGAGTACCTTTATGAGCAGACCAAGGACAAGATACGCATCGTGGTAGGCGGTAGCCACGGCAAGACCACCACGACGTCGATGATCCTCTATGTGCTGCAGCGTCTGGGCATCGAGGCCGACTATATGGTGGGTGCCCAAATCGAGGGCTTTGAGCGTATGGTGCGCCTGAGTGACACGGCGAAATACGCTGTGTTTGAGGGCGATGAGTACCTGACCAGTCCGCTGGACCTGCGCAGCAAGTTCCTATGGTACCACCCCCACATAGCTATCCTGACGGGAATAGCCTGGGACCATATCAACGTGTTCCCCACTTTTCCGCAATATGTGGATACGTTCCGGCAGTTTGTGCATAGTTTCGAGCCGAATGGTCAGTTTATCTACTACCAGGGCGACGAGAACCTGCGCCAGATAGCTGCCGGCGCCCGTAAGGACATCACCTGCATTCCGTACGACGCCTACGAGGGTGACGTCCGGATGCAAGTCTTCGGACGCCATAACATGCAGAACCTGCAAGCCGCGATGTTGGCTTGCCACTGCATCGGCGTCAGTCCGGACGATTTCTACCGCGAGATCTCGACCTTTACCGGTGCGAGCAACCGCTTGGAGAAGATCTGCGAGACCGAGACGAGCGTCGCTTACAAAGACTTCGCCCACTCGCCCAGCAAGCTGCGCGCCACGGTGAACGCCGTACGCGAGCGCTACCCCGAGAAGCGACTCATCGCCTGCATGGAGCTACATACATTCTCCAGCCTAATGGCCGACTTCCTGCCGCAATACAAGGACTGCATGGCCGAGGCCGATATGGCATTCGTCTATTTCAATCCCAAGGTGATTGAGCACAAACGACTGACACCGATCACAAAAGAGGAAGTTCGCGAGGCCTTTGGCACGGAAAATGTAGAAGTATTCACGGAGAGCGCGGCGTTGCAGGAGCGACTGAAGGGAATAAGCTATAGCAACGCGGCGCTGCTCATGATGTCCAGCGGTACGTTCGACGGGGTAAATGTTAAGGAATTTGCCACGGAACTGCTAAAAAATGCGTAAAATTACGATTTTTTTTGCGTATTTGAAAAAAAAGTAGTAATTTTGCGCCCTATTTTGCCTAACTAGGCGGGTCCGGTAGCTCAGCTGGATAGAGCAACAGCCTTCTAAGCTGTGGGTCTCGGGTTCGAATCCCGACCGGATCACAGACGTTCAGAACGATTTGTCGTCAAGCTCGCTTGTAAGACAAAACGAAATGAACGGATGTGCAGATTGCCTTGCAAGCTGCATAGGGATTACGAAGAAATCCCGACCAGGGCAAAAGCCCTAATATTTGTACATAGTTTTATAAAGATATGCGTCAACTAAAGATTACAAAATCGATCACCAACCGTGAGTCGGCTTCGCTGGACAAATACCTCCAGGAGATCGGTCGTGAGGACCTGATATCCGTCGAGGAAGAGGTGGAGTTGGCGGGTCGTATCCGTAACGGTGACCGTGCTGCGCTGGAGAAACTGACACGTTCGAACCTGCGTTTCGTAGTGTCGGTAGCCAAGCAGTACCAGAACCAGGGTCTGACGCTGCCCGACCTGATCAACGAGGGCAACCTCGGACTGATCAAGGCAGCAGAGAAATTCGATGAGACCCGTGGTTTTAAGTTCATCTCGTATGCCGTATGGTGGATTCGTCAGTCGATCCTGCAAGCCCTGGCCGAGCAAAGCCGTATTGTGCGTCTGCCGCTCAACCAGGTAGGTTCGCTCAACAAGATCAGCAAGGCCTTCCAGCGCTTTGAGCAGATCCACGAGCGCAAGCCGTCGGCCGAGGAGTTGGCCGAGGAACTGGACATCCCGGTAGATAAGATCGCCGACACGCTCAAGATGTCGGGTCGTCACATCAGCGTGGATGCTCCGTTTGTAGAGGGCGAGGACAACAGCCTGATCGACGTGATGGTCAACGAGGATTCCCCCAACGCCGACCGCGGACTGATCAACGAGTCGCTGCAGCGTGAGGTGGACCGTGCGCTGGCCACCCTGACCACCCGTGAGGCTGACATCCTGCGTCAGTTCTTCGGCATCGGATGCCCGGAGAAGACCCTGGAGGAGATCGGTGAGGACCTGAACCTCACGCGTGAGCGCGTGCGTCAAATTAAGGAAAAAGCAATACGCCGCCTCAAAGCGGGACAGCGTAGTCACATCCTGCAGACCTATCTGGGATAAGTCTCCCCTAGAAGAACAACGAGAATTTCAAGCCGGTTCGTACAATGCTACGACCGGCTTGATTCGTATAGGTAGTTCCCGGTACGAGCGGGTCGGGCGTCTCGGAGACCGTCATGCGGGCCTGCTGGAAACGCACGTCGGCCGATAGGCCGATAGCCGTCTTACTATTGATCTCGTAGCGGTAGCCGAACAGCACCTCGGCATAGATACCACCCACGTACTGTTTGCTCAGCGCTACGCCGTAGCCCAGCGACATACCCATCAGCGGGGCATGCTTGCCCACCACGAGCGGCATACGCAGGGCAGCCTGGATAGGCAGGAAATGGTACTTATTCCCCACCGCATCACCGTGATAGCCCAGACCGCCACCTACGAAGATACGGCGGTCGGCCAAGTTGTGCGAACCCACCAGCAGGTCCACGCTGTAGGCTACGCCCGTCTTGCCGTCGTTAGGCAAGATCGCCGCACCGACGCTGGGCTCCAGCAGAATGCTGGCTTTCTTCTTATGCCCCTCGCCTACGGTTTTCACTTCTTCCTCCACCTGCACGGTCTGCGTTTCTTCGGCGATGCTCACTACCTCGGCACGGGGGTACTGGTAGCGGGCACCGGAGGCATCGCGCAGGATGACCACCTCGTCGTTCTGAACCAATATCTGGCCGCGCACCTGGGTGCCGTTCTTGAGCGTCACGATCTCGGCCTGCATCATGACAGCGGCCAAGAGGAGCAACAGTAGAATGAATGGTTTGCGTATCATAGAATCTTTAGTTTTTCATGGTATGTATGGTCCGGATGGGGTCGGGGCTGCCGAACACGGCGCTACCGGCTACCAGCACATCCGCACCGGCGCGGAACAGCTCCGCCGCATTCTCGGCATTCACGCCGCCGTCGATCTCGATGAGCGTCTGCAGTCCGCGGCGCTCGATCTCCTGACGGATAAAGCGGATCTTGCTCATGGTCTCGGGAATGAATTTCTGGCCGCCAAAGCCGGCAAACACCGACATGAGCAGCACCATATCCACCTTGTCCAGGTAGGACACCAGTCGCTCTACGGCGATGTCGGGATTGATCGTGAGGCAGGTACGTACGCCCTTGGCGCGGATCAGATCGAGGATAGGCAGCGGATCGTCCACGGCCTCCAGGTGGAAACCCACCGACCAGGCGCCGGCGTCGCAGAAGCGCTCCACGTATTTCTCGGGATGCACGATCATCAGGTGGACATCCAGCGGCTTGGTGCAGTACTTGCGCATCGGCTCCATCAGGGGAAAACCGAACGATATGTTCGGCACAAACGTACCGTCCATCACATCTACGTGCAGCCAGTCGGCCTCGCTGCGGTTGATCATCTCAAGGTCATCGGCCAGATGTCCAAAGTCGGCCGATAAAACGCTGGGTGCTATCAGTTTCATAGTATCTGTTATATTTCCACGAGTTTATATCCTTTTCCACGAACCGGCATGATCTGTACGCCCAAGGGTTGCAGCCACGTCCTCAACCGGTGCACGAACACCGACAGCGACTTGGCCGAGAAGGGGTCATCCGAATGCCATAGGCGGCGCAGTATCAGTCGGCGGCTGACCACCGTATCCTTTCGGCGACAGAGCAGCAAGAGCAGTTCGCTCTCCCGTGCCGAGAGGTGCATAGGCTCCCCATCGGTGCCGGTCAACTGCTGACGCACGCCGTCGAACGTGCCGCCACGAAAGCGGAACAGCGTCTGCTGCGACTCCAGGCTCTCCGGACTGGTGCGACGTAGCACGGCAACTATACGGCATACCAGCACCTCTATATTAAAGGGCTTTACCACGTAGTCATCGCAGCCGCAATGGAATGCCCGCAGCACATCGTCCTTGGCGCCCGAATCGGCCAGCACCACCACGGGCGTCGTGCACTCAGCCTGACGCATACGCGTGAGCAGCTCCGGCACGGACTGTTCGGTCTGGTTCTGCGAGAGCAAAAGCAGATCGTATTCGCCCAACAGGATGCGGCGCTGCGTGTCCTGATCCAGGACATGCGCCACGGGCTCATAGCCCTGCGCCGAGAGGTAGTCCACCAGGATCGTCGCCAGGCTGATATCCGATTCGGTCAGCAGTATTTTGCGGTTCATGCTGCAAAGGTAGTGTTTTTTTTGTATATACGCAAGATTTTTTGCGAAAATATTTGCATATATGCAAATTTTGTTGTAATTTTGTAGCGTAAAAAGCATTGATTGATGAACGAGACACACTATGTATATCAACAGCCGACGCTGGATTTTGTGACCGCAGCGGCGCAAACATGCCTGCTCATGGAGCATGCCGGCGAGATGGAACGCGAGGAGATGCAGGAACAGTTGCTGCGTTTGCTGCCCTTGCTGTATCTGCGTACGCGGATGCTGGGCGAGACGGAACTGCTGATGGACGGCGAGATGCAGCAGTTTGTGCAGGAGGAGGACTACAACTTTGTGCGCCTGGGTATCCAGCAACAGTTGGGTTCGGACGACACCTACCTGAGCGTACTGACCGACAACAGCCTCTATACCGACGAGCCCTGCACGGCCAGCATATCCGAGGACCTGGCCGACATCTACCAGGAGCTGAAGAACATGGCCGCCAGTTTCCAGTCCGGCCAGGAGGAGGTGATGAACGATGCGGTCTATGAGTGCCGCCGCGAGTTTGAGGAGAGCTGGGGACAGAAACTGGTGAATGCGTTGGCGGCGTTGCATGCGTTGAAAGGTTAATTGGTTGATGAGTTGATTAGTTTATAAGTGAAGGAGAATCAGTACATACATCGTATTGCCAAGGAGCTGATACAATGGATGCCGTTGGCAAAGTTCGAAGGGGAAGTCATCGTGGTGGATCACGAGGAGCAGGTGGCCGAGGCTGTCAGTTACCTCAACCGCCAAGCCGTTGTGGGCGTCGATACCGAGTCACGTCCCAGTTTCACGCGCGGCGTACACTACCCCACCGCCCTGGTGCAGATTTCCACAGAAGAGCGCTGCTACCTCTTCCGGCTGACGCATATCGGTATGCCGCAGGCCCTGGCTGACTTCTTTGCCAACTCCAATATATGCAAGGTAGGACTGGCTTTCCGCGACGACATCAACGGACTGCGTCGTCGGCGCGACTTCAAGCCCCGTAACTGCGTGGATCTGCAGTCGATGGTGGGCCGGTACGGCATTCTGGATCTGGGCCTGCAGAAGATGTTTGCCATCTGCTTTGGCAAGAAGATCTCCAAGTCGCAGCAACTGACCAACTGGGAGAACTCCAAGCTCACCCCCGAGCAAGCCCGCTATGCCAGCACCGATGCATGGGCTACGCTACTCATATACAAAGACTTGCTCGACCACAACCCACTGTCCAAACAGGAGGCCGAGGCGCTTCGTCAGGCCGACCTGGACAAACAACGTCAGCATCAAATGGAGGTGCTGGCCGCAAGAGAGGCAGAGAATTCGAAAATATGAAAATGTAAAAATGTGAAAATATAAAAATATGAAACGCACCCTTATCCTTTTGCTTGGGCTGGTCCTCACGCTGGGACTGAACGCCAAGATCAAGTATGTCTTCTACTTTATAGGCGACGGCATGGGCACCAACCAGGTGCTGGCAGCCGAGATGTACCGCGCTGAACTGCAGGGCGGTATCGGTCGTGTACCCACCTGCATGAGTCAACTGGCTGTATCGGGTCAGATCAGTACCTACTCGGCCAGCAACGGTATCACCGACTCGTCGGCGGCCGGAACGTGTCTGGCTACAGGACGCAAGACCAACAACGGCATGCTGAGTATCGGCCCGAAAGGCGATACCATCACCACCATTGCCGAGACGCTCAAACAGCAGGGCTGGGGCATCGGCATCATGACCTCCGTAGCCATCGACCATGCTACGCCGGGTGCGTTCTACGGCCATGACGAGAATCGCAGCCACTACTACGAGATAGGTCAGCAGCTCATCCGGAGCGGCTTTGACTTCTTCGGCGGCGCCGGTTTTCACTACCCGCAGGGCAAGCACGACGACAAGGCGGAGAACCTCTACGACCTGGCCGAACACGCCGGCTACACCATCGTTCGCTCCTACGACGAGGCACAGCGCCATATGCGCGCCGACCGCATGATCATGGTTCAACCCGGCGACACGGGCATGGTGCATAGCGACTGCATCGGCTACGCCATGGATCGTCATACGGAGAACGCTACGCTCAAGCAGATCGTGAGCACGGCGATTCCCTTCCTGGAACGCAAATACGACCGCTTCTTCATGATGGTGGAGGGCGGCATGATTGACTACGCTTGCCACGGCGACGACGGACGTGCTGCTATCGACGAGGTGTGGGCGATGGACGAGGCGCTGGAAGTGGCCTATCGCTTCTACCTGCGTCATCCGGACGAGACGCTCATCGTGGTGACCGCCGACCATGAGACTGGCGGCATGGCGCTGGGTAACTCCGACTATACGCTCAACCTGCAACTACTGCAGTACCAGCAGTGCTCGGCATGGGTGCTGAGCGACCGCTTCACGGCCCTCTTCAAGGATGCCACCCCGACCTGGGAGCAGGCTAAGCAGGTTTGGCAGGAGAGTCTGGGCTTCTGGGATCAGGTAGAGATGACCGCCGACGAGGAGGCCGAACTGCGTGCCGCCTACGACCAAGCCGTGCGCCATGAGTCAACCGACGAGAAGACGATGTACAAGGATATCAACCGTCTGGGTGACCTGGGTATCGCCATCCTCAACCGCAAAGCCAAGGTAGGATGGACCAGCCGCGCCCATACGGCGCATGCCGTACCCGTGTTTGCCTCCGGCGTAGGTGCAGAACTCTTCACCGGCTGGCACGACAATAGTCAGGTCGCTCCGCTCATTCTGCAAGCGATTCGGCAAGCTGACGCAAAGCCTCGGAAATCTCGTCGTTAGGCAGACGAAGCTGATACAGACCGGCACGAATTTTCTCCACCGGCCAACGGTTTAAGAAATAATGATCATGCACATACGCGCAACAGAAACGCGCGGTATCCAGATAGTGGTGCGCCTCCAGGTGCGCCACTATCTCGTCACGGAGGCTGCTGTCGGCACCCCACTGATAGAGTTTCTGCCGTACCTGCATCGGGCAGCGTTCGGCACGGGCACAATAGCGCTCAGCCTTCTGTCGCAATTCGTCCGGAGAGTATTCGGGTCGTTCCATAACTGTCATGATATAATTCGATGTCGGTATATCCCAGCGCCTGCATCATCTGCTGCATCTCATCGGCATAGCGGGGATTAATCTCAAAGAAGAGCCACGTAGCACGGCGCAGCTCGGCGATACGGCGATAGAAGCGCAGCGGGTCGTCGTCGGGCACAAAGAGCGCGCTATGGGGTTCATAGTCCAGCACGTTGCGGTCCATTGAAGGGCGCTCCTGCTCGGCGATATAAGGCGGATTGGAGACGATAAGGTCATACCGTTCGATCTCGTCTGTGAGGATGTCGGCCTGCAACCACCTTACCTCCAGACCATTGCGCGCTGCATTCTCTCGCGCCACTTTTAGGGCCTCGGCCGAGATGTCCAGACCCGTCACCTGCCAGTCGGGATGCTGCTGCTTGAGCGCCAAGGCGATACAACCGCTGCCGGTGCCGATATCCAGACATTTGATCATTTGATCATTTACCATTTGGTCATTGATCCGGTCGATCAGTTCGGCGGTCTCGGGGCGCGGAATGAGGGTGGCAGGGGTGAGCCGTAGGTCGAGTCCGCACCATAAAGTATGGCCAAAAATGTACTGAATCGGCTCTTTTTTCAGCAAACGATCCACGATCGCTTGCATATGTGGAGAAAAAGTCGTAAATTTGCAGCCTGTTAGCAGTTGGGTACGCGTCAGCCCGGTGGTTTCCTCCAGGATCCACCATACCAAGGCCCGCGCCTCGTCCTCGGGATAAGCGGCGCTAAGCAGACCGGTAATATGTCGTACCAACGAAATCACGCTGCAAACCGGTTTAGAACCGGAGCAAAATATCAAATCGGGTGCAAAGTTAATAATTTTTTATGGAATACGCAAATTATATTGCACATTGTATCGAAATTGCACGTCGTGGCGAGTACTTCGTAGCGCCTAACCCCATGGTGGGTGCCGTGCTCGTATATAATGGCGAAGGGCGAGAGGCGAAAGGCGAAAGGATAATTGCCGAGGGATGGCACGAGCGTTACGGTGAAGGGCATGCGGAGGTGAATTGCTTTCGCAATGCGGAAGAGGCCATCAGCCATCAGCAGTCAGCCATCAGCTATAAGGACTGCACGCTCTTTGTATCGCTGGAGCCATGCAGCCACTACGGCAAGACACCACCCTGCGCCAAACTGATCATCGAGAAGGGTGTAGGGCGCGTAGTGGTAGGTATGCTGGATCCGAATCCGCTGGTGGCCGGACGCGGCGTACAGATGCTGCGCGATGCCGGTATAGAAGTGGTGGTAGGCGTACTGGAAGCCGAATGCCGCGCACTGAACAAACGCTTCCTATGCCTGCACGAACAGCATCGTCCGTACGTAGTGCTTAAGTGGGCACAGACGGCTGACGGCTACCTGGACCGCAAGCGTGAATTGCCAGCCCCGGGTAGCGAGTTGCCCGTCAAGCAGGCACTCACCATCTCCACGACAGCGACCAAGCGACTGGTGCACCGTATGCGGGCCGAGAACATGGCTATACTGGTCGGCACACGTACCGTGCTGCTGGACAACCCGCGTCTCATGAACACCCATTGGGAGGGCCGCAACCCCATCCGTATCACGATGGATCGTCATGGGTTGATCCCGCCTACGGCGCGTATCCTGTCGGACGAAGCAGAGACCATTGTCTATCGCGAGCGCACCGACTGGCCGTATATCCTGACTGACCTGGCCAAGCGCGGCATCCACTCCGTCATGGTGGAAGGAGGCGCAGCAGTGCTCCACAGTATTCTGGAGAGCGGTCTATGGGACGAAGCGCATATCGAGGTAGCCCCCGAACTGACGCTCCAGGAGCCCGGCGTACCGGCCCCCAACCTACTCCAACAAGCAAAAGAGCAGCCAGGGACTATACATCTCACGCAAGAGACCGTAGATGGGCATTGCTTATACACTTTGCAGAAATAGAAAAATCATGAAATGGCATACGAAAAATTTGCGTATGTCATTTTTTTTTCGTACCTTTGCACCCGCTTTTTGTAAATAAGGTACAAATCGAAAATAAAATCACAAAATTAAGTATATGAAAGTAAAAGTAAGTAACGTCAATCAACCCGTTTGGAGAGAGGCGAACGTACATGCTAACTTGCCTGAGAATCTGAACAAGTTGCAGGAGTTGGCATACAACCTGTGGTGGGTATGGAATCATGAGGCAAAGAATCTCTTCCGCGGTATTGACCTGGACGAATGGCATCGCGCGCAGTCGAATCCGATCGTACTGCTCAACATCCTGAGCTACGAGAAGATGCAGGCCCTGAGCGAGGACAAAGTATTCATGAAGAAGCTGGATAAGGTATATGCCGATTTCCGCGCTTATATGGATGAGCCTAAGGATCCCAAGAAGCCGAGCATCGCTTATTTCTCGATGGAGTACGGTCTGAGCCAGGTGGTTAAGATCTATTCCGGCGGTCTGGGAATCCTGGCCGGTGACTACCTGAAGGAAGCCAGCGACTGCAACGTCGATATGACGGCTATCGGTTTCCTCTATCGTTATGGCTATTTCACCCAGACCCTCTCGCCTGAGGGACAGCAGATCGCTAACTACGAGGCACAGAACTTCAGCAACCTGCCTATTACGCAGGTGAAGAACGCTGACGGTTCGCCGATGGTAGTGGATGTACCCTATCCCGATCGCTACGTACACGCTTATCTCTGGCGCGTAGCCGTAGGTCGTATGAATCTGTACCTGCTGGATACCGACAACGACCTCAACTCGGAGTGGGATCGTCAGATCACGCACCAGTTGTATGGTGGTGACTGGGAGAACCGTATTAAGCAGGAGATCCTGCTGGGTATCGGTGGTGTGCTGGCGCTCAAGCAGCTGGGCATCAAGAAGGATGTATACCACTGCAACGAGGGTCACGCTGCCCTGATGGGTCTGCAGCGCCTCGTAGATCTGGTACAGGAAGAGGGCCTGAACTTCAACGAAGCCAAGGAAGTAGTTCGCGCAAGCGGCCTCTACACCTGCCATACGCCGGTGCCCGCAGGTCACGACTACTTCGACGAGGGTCTGTTCCATAAGTACATGAGCAGCTATGCTGAGAAGCTCGGTATCAGTTGGGACGAACTGATCGGTATGGGTCGTAACAACCCGGATGACCACAACGAGAAATTCTCGATGTCTGTCTTTGCCCTCAATACCTGCCAGGAGGCTAACGGTGTATCGTGGCTCCACGGCGAGGTGAGCAAGAAGATGTTCGCGCCGGTATGGCCGGGCTACTTCCCCGAAGAGTTGCACGTAAGCTACGTGACCAATGGTGTGCATATGCCTACATGGGCTGCCAGCGAGTGGAAAGCAGTTTATAACAAGTACTTCCCAAAAGGATGGCAAGCCGACCAGTCGAACCTGGAGATGTGGAGCAACTTCAACAACATCCCCGCCGACGAGATCTGGAAGACCCGTATGGGCCTCAAGCAGCGCCTGATCGACTATATCAAAGCTAAGTTCCGTGAGGACTGGCTCAAGACGCAGGGTGATCCCGCACGTATCGTACGCGCACTGAACGAGATGAATCCGAACAACCTCATCATCGGTTTCGGACGTCGTTTCGCTACCTACAAACGTGCCCACCTGCTCTTTACCGACCTGGAGCGTCTGGATAAGTTGGTGAACAACCCCAACTATCCGGTTCAGTTCCTCTTCACCGGTAAGGCTCACCCGGCTGACGGCGGTGGACAGGGTCTGATCAAGCGCATCATCGAGATCAGCCGTATGCCGCAGTTCCTGGGTAAGATCATCTTCCTGGAGAACTACGATATGTCGCTGGCTAAGCGCCTCATCTCCGGTGTGGATATCTGGCTCAACACCCCGACTCGTCCGTTGGAGGCTTCCGGTACGTCCGGCGAGAAAGCCCAGATGAACGGCGTACTGAACTTCTCCGTGAAGGACGGATGGTGGTACGAAGGATACGTAGAGGGTGCCGGATGGGCCCTGACGGAGCATCGCACCTATGAGAACCAGGCTCACCAGGATCAGCTGGATGCCGCTACTATCTACCAGATGCTGGAGAACGAGATTATTCCGATGTACTACGCTAAGAATGCCAAGGGCTACTCGACGCAGTGGATCCAGACTATCAAGAACTCGGTGACCAAGATCACGCCGCGCTTCACCATGAAGCGTATGCTGGACGACTACTTCGATCGTTTCTACAACAAGCTCCAGAAGCGTCATGCCCTGCTCGTGAAGAACAACTACAAGGTAGCTCGCGAGTTGGCCGCATGGAAGGAAAATATCGTTGCCCACTGGGATGAGATAGAGGTAGTAAGCAAGACGGGTCCTGACTTCGCAAACCTGAACGTAGGTGATAAGTTCAAAGTAGCCGTAGAGCTCGACACCCACAGCCTCAACGACAAGGGTATCGGACTGGAACTGGTTGCTATCCGCACCTCGACCCACAACAACGACAAGCTCTACGAGGTAGAGCCGCTCCAGTTGGTAAAGGCCGAAGGCAGCCACCTCTTCTACGAGATAACCTACCAGCTCGACTACGCCGGCGGTATGAAGTTCGGTATCCGTATGTATCCGCAGCACGACCTGCTGCCGCACCGTATGGACTTCTGCTACGTTCGTTGGATCTAATCCACCGACCGGCATATACGAAAAGAGCACTCTCACGCAACGAGAGTGCTCTTTTATCATACTTTATACATCATACATCCTGCATCCTATAGTCCCAGATGGATTCGGAAGCGCATCGACCAGCGTGGGTTAGGCGCCTCGGTCTGCAGGTCGGGCGTCAGTCGCCAGACGGAGTAGAGGTCGCATACTCGAAATATATTGCCTATGCCGACCCCCACCTCGGCATATACCTGATGCGGTCGGCTGAGCTTCAGTTCCTGGCGGTCGCTCAGATAGCCGTAGGCCACCTTGGCTTCCACCAGCTCGCGCAGACGCAGGTAGCGTACACCCGGTATGAGGTTGAAGAGTATGCCTCGTCCGTTCCACTCGGTATGGAGCGCCACGTATCGGTCGGCCGTCAGTTCACCGTTATGCAGGAGCGTGAAGCGATAGGGATCGTAGCCGTAGCCCTGGTTGCCCGAAGCCTGCCAAAGCATCGGACTCGGCACCTGTCCGAAGATCCATCCGGCCTGCAGAGTATATTCCAGCGTACCGCCCATACCCAGCGAGGCATGCTGGGTGAGCATCAGTCGCAGGTGGGCATAGAGTCGGTTGCGTGCCTCACCACGCGTATAAGCGCCGGCCTCCGCACCAAGGTACAGCACCGGATAGCGATCGCTATAACTATAGCGGCGACGGAAATAGCCGTCGTGCTTCTGTTCGCCCCAGCCCAGACGGGCGATGAAGCTGAGCGACTGGTAGCGGTAGTCGTCCTGCCATCCTACGCGCAGGTAGCTATGCGTCTCCAGCATATCGCTCCAGTCAGCCTCCCAGTAGAGTTGTGCCTGACGTTGCAACATGGCGGTATTGCGGCAGAAAGTGTCGCGATAGAGTGCCTCGAAGGCATACGAGGTAAAGTCCATCAGCTTGAGACCGGCACTGTTCTCACGCATCAGGCGCGAGAAATCGTCCACCTCGGTCCAGACATAATGATCCTGGTATTCCAACCTGAGGATGTTGCGGCGCAACGTCGGCAATTGCCAACTGACGCGTCCCAAGCCCTTGAGCCGTCGGTCTTTAAAGCCGTAGCCTATCGCGGCCTCCAGCGACACGTTTCGCCAGAGTCGCTCGTTGGTGCGGAGCGGTAGTCCCAGGTGGACACCCTCCTGACGGTTGACTTGCAGGATTTCCTGTACATGACCGAAATCGACGCACGTTCCGGTAGGTATATAGCCCGTCATGGCGATGGTGGCTATCCAGGTGGCGGTGCGCACCAGCGGCGTCTGCATGAGCGAGTCCATGGGCGACGAGGCCTCTTCGGTTGGGATACTATCAGCGATCGCCACCGGCTGCTCGTCATACGCCCGGGCCCGCATCGTATGCTCGATGAGCACCGTAGGGAATATATGACTCGTATCGGTCTTGACGGCAAAATCCAGCAGGGCCGATATATGCTCTTCCTCCAGGCAGTGGTTCTCGGCAAACTGCTGATGGATATGCAGGTTGCTTAGGTAGTTGACGTTGGTCTGCGCAGGTACGGTAGCCTCTATCTCGCGGATGGCATACGTGGCGGAGTCCACGGTCATGGTGCCGTCGAAGGTGGCATAATAGGGGTTGCGGGTGCGGAAATGGAGGATATAATGCTTGCCTGTCTCGGTCTGGACCGAGTCGGCCAGGTAGTACTTGTAGTAGGTGCCGCCATTCGCCGCCAGGGGCGAGACGAAGGGATGATCCATGAGCGAGACGGTGGTGGCGTAGAAATTCAGGTTGCCCCGGATTGAGAGCAGAGCCGAGTAGTCGGTCTCGCTTAGGATGAGTGCCTGGGTCTGCCGGTCGTTGGCGGGGATGAACTGTTGTCCCTGCGCCCGGAACGACTGCGTCTCGCGGTAGAGCGGTAGCAGATAGGTGCTATCGGCCTGCATCACCAGTCCGGAGGCCACCGACCGCCAAAGGGCTTTCTGCAGGTGGCGGCGACGGATATGCGAGACGTACAGTTCGCGCGTACGCTTCAGTTCGGTCTGCCCCTGGAGCAGCATACGGTCGTTCTCCGCCCGATGGGCCCGTATCTGGGCCAGCAGCGGGATGGCGGGATTCTCGCCCGGGATGGCCAACACCTCCTCCAACATGGATACGCGTTCTTTCATCACCACCTGTATGCCGGCCATCGTGCCGGGTTCTATCTCATAGCGCTGGGTATGGTAGCCTACGGCCGAGAAGACCAGTTGCATCTTGGCGCGCAGATCGACGCGCAGCACAAAGGTACCGGTCTCATCCGTAGCCGCACCTATCTTGGTGCCACGAAAATGAACATTCACCCCACCGATAGGTGCCCCCGTCAGTTCGGAGTACACCTCACCGACGATGATCGTCTCCTCGCCCCACATCGGTAGCGATAGCATCAGCAGCACTATGATCCAAATTTGTTTTCTCATTGTCTAACGACCAACGACTAACGACCAACGACTTTGTTCGCCGGATGGTATTGTAGGATAGCCCGCCTGAGGTCTTGCACCTCGACGTGGGTGTATATCTCTGTGGTGGAGATATCTTCGTGCCCAAGTAGTTGTTGGATGATACGCAGGTCGGCACCGTTCTGCAGCATATGCGTGGCAAACGAATGCCGCAACGTATGGGGCGATATATTCTTGCGGATACCGGCATCCAGGCACAGCCGCTTGATGATGGTGAACACCATGACGCGGGTGAGCGGTGCACCTCGCCGATTGAGAAAGGCATAGTCCTCGGCGCCGGGCTTGATGGGCCACTGTGCACGCTCCTGCAACCAGTAGCCGAACCACTCTTCCGCTACGGGCGAGATAGGTACCAGTCGTTGCTTGGCCCCTTTGCCTTCGATGAGCATATAGTGCTCCTGATAGTATATATTGCTGAGTTTGAGGTTGACCAGTTCGCTTACGCGCAGGCCGCTACCGTAGAGCATCTCGATGATAGCACGGTTGCGGTGCCCCTCGTTGGAGCTTAGGTCGATCGCCGCCACAATGCGGTCGATCTCCTCTACGGTCAGCACCTCGGGTAGATGCAGTTCCTTACGCGGACTCTCCAGCAGTTCGGAGGGGTCTTGCTCCAGGTAGTTATGATACAGCAGAAAGCGGTAGAACGACCTAACCCCGGCTACCACGCGGGCCTGCGTACGACTGTTGGTGGCCACGGAGAAGGTGGTCTGTATGAATTCGCGCAGTTGTTCCAGCGTAGCGTGTACGGGCTCTATGCCCCGTTGGTCGAAATAGGCAAACAGCTTATCCAGGTCGCGATCATAGGCCAGAACGGTGTTCTCCGAGAGTCCCCGTTCCATCTTGAGATACATCCTATATTCGCGTCGCAGATCACTCATACTATTCTATGGTGAGTGCCCCTTGGAAATGGGCATCGTAGCGTTGCCGCCCGTAGTAGAGCGTACATTGTATATCGGTCTGGCCGTCCAGGGTATCACGCACCACGACCATGCCGGAGTCGATCAACTGAATCTGGGTCAGCTGCCCCTCATTTACCTGCAGCAGGTAGGCGCCGGAGGGTATGCCCTCGTAGTCGCGTCCGGGCAGGTAGGTCAGGCGTGCGCCGGTGGTGTCCTGTCGGTACGTACCGGCTTCCAGCAGGCTATCCACAAACATATCGGAGAAATAGAGGTTGTAACCCGAGCCTTGCATGCGGTGGGTGGAGTCGAGCACGAGGCCCTCGCTATAGAGGTCGAGCGAGACCACGGCCTGTGGTATGGAGTCGTAGCAATGCCCATGCAGGCCGACATAGGCCGTCGTATATTCCCGCGGCGCCACAATTCGCTGCGTCGGGTTGTTCCGATTGCACGCTACCAGCAAGGGAAGTATCAAAAATATTATCCAGTATTTCTTCATATTCATTTCGAACGACTAACGACCAACGGCCAACGACTTCTTTGCAGGGTACCACGCTGCCGCAAATCCCAGCACGACTACCACGGCCATCACCATCACAACGTCGCTCCAACTGAGCAACACCGGATAGGCTGAGAGGATATAATCCTCACCCGAACCCAACTTGAGCAGGCCGTAGTGCTGCTGTATGAGACAGAGTCCGACACCCAGCACCAGTCCTACCAGCGCGCCCAGCAGACTGATCAACCAGCCTTCCAGCAAGAAGATACGACGTATCTGAGCGGGCGTAGCCCCAAGGTGACTGAGGATGCGGATATCGTCCTGCTTGTCCAGGATGAGCATCGTGAGCGATGAGATGATATTAAAGCTGGCTACCAGCAGAATGAATACCAGCAGCAGCGCTGTCAGCAGTTTCTCTACGCCGAACATGCGGAAGAAATCCTCCTGCTGCTCATAGCGGTTGAGTACGCGGTAGTCTGCGCCCAGCAGCTCTTGCAGCTCGCGCTGTACACGCTTCTCGTTGGCGCCGTCCTGAAGCCGCAGGTGGAGCGAGGTCACCGTCAGGCTGTCGTACTCATACAGCCGTCTTACCAGCGGCAGCGACACCAGCATGACGTGGTCGTCATACTGCACCTGATTCACGGCAAACGTACCGGCTATAAATGCATGTTCGCGCTTGAGACTCTTATCCGGTCGCATCATGTTGATACGTCCCACCCGCTTGGGGGCATAGATATAGAGGGGTTCTTGAAAATGGGCACCTACGCCCAGCGTACCGGCCAGGCCGCGTCCCAGCACCGTGCGCTCAAAGTCGCCTTCGTCGCGGACGCAGAACTCGCCGTCGGTGAGAATGGAATCGATCCGGGTAGCCCGGGCAAAGACCGAGTCCACACCCATCAGTTGCGCCGGCGTCTGCTTGTCGCCGTAGCGCACCAGGGCCGTGTTCTCCACCACCTCCGAGAGGTAGCTCACCTCGCTGCATGCACGCAGCTCGCGTATCTCCGGGGCATCGGTGCGAAAGGGTGTTCCCGACGTGGCCACCACCTTGAGCTGGGGGTCAAACTGCGAGAACATATGCTGGATCACGTCGCCAAAGCCGTTCATCACGCTCAGCACGCATATCATCGCAGCCGACACGACGGCTACCGCAGCAGCCGAGACGCCGGATACGATATTGATTGCGTTCACCCGCTTCCGGGAGAAGAGGTAGCGCCATGCTATGTGCCAGGCCAGACGCATCCTTACCGTTTCAGCAGTTCGTCGATATGCTCCAGTCGGTCGATCGTCTCGTCCAGGTGGAAACGCAGTTCGGGGATGATGCGCAACTGATGACGCTCCAGTTGACCCAGTTCGCCACGCAGTTTATGCGCATTGTCCTCGATCTGCTGCATGGTCTCCGCCACCCGGTCCTGCGGGAAGACGGATACGTAGATATGCGCTATCGACAGGTCGGGCGACACGCGCACCTCACTCACCGAGATCAGGGTGCCGTGCAGCGTACGGGCATAACGCAGCAGGATGTCGCTCATGTCCTTTTGTATCAGGCGCGCGATCTTATGTTGACGTGTTGACTCCATAATTTGTCTCTGTTTATACTATTAACAAAATTCGGGAAAGGAGACCTGCGTCTCTTTTCCCTATTTCATTACTACCGTGAGGAAGGCGATGCCTTAAAATTTGTGGCGACCTTCGTCTGCTACAGTAAGTTTCTTACGTCCTTTTGCACGACGTGCTGCCAGTACGCGGCGGCCGTTGGCAGTAGCCATACGCTCCAGGAAGCCGTGCTTGTTGCGACGCTTACGCTGCGAGGGTTGAAATGTACGTTTCATAGTGTTTATTGTCTATTTAATGCCCTCTCACGAGGACGAGTTAGCGATAAAAAATCCGCCCCTCAGTTTTCGTAGAGGCGAAAAGCGGGTGCAAAATTACTACAAATTTTTCAAATACGCAAATATTTTGCAAAAAAAATTCAATATGCGCGCATAATTGTGTATTTTTTTGCAAAATAGGGGCTGTTTGCACGAAAGTGCGAACGGAATTTCGAGGTGGGACGCTTGCGTGTCGGTGCCCTCGAAATTACGTATTTGAATGAAAGTTCTTGTTCGTTTCGAGGTGGGACGCTTGCGTGTCGGTGCCCTCGAAATACTGCTTTTTTAAAAAATTTTCAAAAATTTCGACTTTCGACTTTCGACTTTCCTTTTTTTTTTGTATCTTTGCACCCGCAAACAGACACAAAACGGCATGTTCACAACCACGGCCATCATCCTGCAACTACGTCCGCATTCCGACCGGGCCCATATCTTGCACGCATACACGCGCGCAAGCGGGCGCGCCGCGTTCCTTCTATATGGTGTGGGCAGCCGTAGGAAGCGCGCCGGGGTGTATGCCCCTTTCTCGCTGGTAGAACTCACGGTGCGTGAGGGTCGCGGGGGCCAGTTGCCTACCGTGGAGCAGGCCACCTTGCTCTATACCCCCACCCAGACGCAGACCGATATCCGGCGCCAGACGGTGGCCCTCTTTCTGAGCGAACTCATATCGCATACCCTCTCGCTGCCGATGCAGGACGAGCCGATGTTCGACTATTTGAGCCGTGCGGTCCGCGACCTGGATCAAGCGCCCGATCCCGAGAATGTGCATCTACGCACCATGATAGGCTTGGCCGAACAACTGGGCTTTGCCATCGATGCCGAGCAGCACCCGCTGCTCACCGTGATGCCCGAGAGCCGGGCACAGCGCCAGGAACAGCTGCGCCAATTATGTGCCTACTATGCCGAGCATGTGGACAGTTGGCGCCCGCTTAGTTCGCTGGATATCCTGACGGAGATTTTCGATTAACGAGCGATCTCGCACTCGTCGTATAGCTCACCTGACGAGAGTTGATAGGTGCGCATATGCAGCGTGTCGTTGTAGAGCATGAGGCGTACGTAGTACTTACCTCCCATGCCCTGACGCTGGTGGTAGTGGTCGAACTTAGGTTCGTGATACGTCTCGCACGTAGTCATCGCCACAAAGGGCAACTGACGTGCGTACTGGTGGTCATGGCCCGAGAAGACCAGGTCGGCCCGGCTGAGCGGATGCAGACAACTCAGATAGACGCCCACGTTGGCGCGCCCTTTGGTGTTGCTATAGACAGGATGATGCATCATGACGACGGTATAACGGTCGCCTGCCTCCTGCAGCACCCGTGTCAACCATACATTGAGACGCGTATAGTGGCGAATGAACCGCAACTTCTGCGTATCAATCACGATGAAGCGCAAACCGGGGAAATCGACGTAGTAGGTCGTACCCTGCATCTCCAGCGGACCGTTCAGCGGATGGCGGAACATACCGGCCCATACGGGCGAGAGGGTGCGATGCACGTCCTTCATGTACTCATGATTTCCCGGGCAGGTCAGCACGGGGATGGAGTCCAGCCGCGTACCCGCCAGCTCGCTATAGAGTTGCTGCTCATAGTAGCGGTAGCCGCGTTCGAGCCAGTCGCCCAACTGGGCATAACAGTCCAGGTGGGGCAGCCGCGTAGCCATACTATCGTAGTCGGCATGTGTCAGGCCGCTGTGGATGTCGCCCAAGAGCAGGATGTCGAGCGTATCGGGCATCAGGGTATCCTGCCAGCAGTCGCCCTCACGCGTGAAGCCCGGCACCGAGTCATCGCCGAAGCAATGGAAGCGGTAGCTGCGTATCGAGTCGTTCCACTCGGGTTCGGCAGGCATACCGAACCACGCCCGCCAGCGTACGGCGCATAACGCAGCGCCGCACGCAAGCAAAGCGAGGATGAGTAGGGTCCACCAATATCTACGCAACCAAGCCATCAGAAGGGCAGATCGGTGGTGTTGTCGTCCACTGTCGGATCAAAGGGTTGCACCGGTGCTTCCTCGGCCGGAGCAGCCGCAGCAGGAGCTGCTTGCGGAGCGGCAGCTTGCGGAGCCTGTACACCCTCAGCCGGAGCGGCCTCTACGATACCCTGCTGTACGCGCCAAGCACGTACCGAGGTGTACCAACGACCGTTGAACTCACGGCTCTCGATATCGAACGAAACCGTTACCAGGTCGTCCAGTTGACACGGGTTCTCCTTGATGCGCTGCTCGCCGAACACCTCGAAGCACACCTTCTTGGGGTACTGTTCCTGGGTCTCCAGCACGTACGACTGCGACTGCCAAGGGTTACCACTATTCTTTGCTACGCCCGTCTGAAGCGGGAGTACTTGTATAATTTTTCCGGATATTTCCATAAAACTTAAATTTTCAAATGTTGTCTAATATCTAACGTCTATCGTCTAACGACTAACGACCAACGACCAACGACCATTAGCCCTGAATAGCCGCTACACCCGGGAGCACCTTACCCTCGATAGCCTCGAGCAGGGCACCACCACCGGTGGAGATATACGATACCTTGTCGGCCAGGCCGAACTTGTTGACACATGCTACGGAGTCACCACCGCCGATGAGCGAGAAGGCGCCCTCTGCGGTAGCCTCAGCGATAGCGTTACCGATGGCGCGGCTACCGTCGCAGAAATTGTCGAACTCAAATACGCCGGCCGGGCCGTTCCAGAGGATGGTCTTGGCGCCGCGGATAGCGTTGGCAAAAATCTTCTGTGCCTCGGGTCCTGCATCCAGTCCTTCCCATCCCTCGGGGATAGCGTTGGACGGGTATACCTGCTGCTTAGCATCGTTGCTGAACGAGTCGCCGCATATAGCATCCGGAGCGAGCACGAGTTCTACGCCGTTCTTCTTGGCCAGTTCCTCAACGCCCAGGGCTACATCCAGCTTGTCGAGCTCAACGATCGAACCGCCGATCTCGCCGCCGTGTGCCTTAGCGAAGGTATAGGTCATACCGCCGCAGAGGATCAGCTTATCCACCTTGCCCAGCAGGTTCTCGATGATACCGATCTTGGAGCTTACCTTCGAGCCACCCATGATGGCTACGAACGGACGCTTGATATCCTTGAGGATAGCATCTACTGCGGCAACCTCTTTCTCCATCAGGAAGCCCAGCATCTTATGGTCTGCATCGAAATAGTCGGCGATGACAGCCGTCGAAGCGTGCTTGCGGTGCGCAGTACCGAAGGCATCCATCACGTAGCAGTCAGCATACGATGCCAGGGTCTTGGCAAACGCTTTCTGGCGCTCCTTCATCTCCTTCTTAGCGGCCTCGTAAGCGGGATCTTCTTTCTCGATACCCACGGGTTTGCCTTCCTCCTCGGGATAGAAACGCAGGTTCTCCAGCAGCAGCACCTCGCCCGGCTTCAGGGCGGCAGCCTGATCTTGAGCCTTAGCGCAATCCTCAGCAAACTGTACGGGGCGACCCAGGGCAGCGGCTACGGCGTCCTTGATCTGGCCGAGGCTGAACTTAGCCTGTACCTTACCTTTCGGTTTGCCCATATGGCTCATGATGATGAGCGCACCACCCTCGTCCAGGATGTGCTTGAGCGTAGGCAGCGCACCGCGAATACGGGTGTCGTCGGTGATACGTCCGTTCTCGTCGAGTGGCACATTGAAGTCCACGCGTACAATTGCCTTCTGTCCGGCAAATTTGAAATCTTTGATTGTCATAATGGTGTGTATTTTAGTTTTGTTAAAAAATGCTTTTTTCTTTCGACTTTGAGCGAAGCGGTCTTTCGACTATCGACTACCAGTCTATACTATTCAGCCTTCCGCGATAGACGTCGCTATAGGTGGTGCGGGCATCTTGTCCGCCGAATAGGTAGATATCGTTGTCGCGCACGATGGCGGTCTGCTTCTGGCGCGCCTGATAGACCTCGGGAAGCTGATTCTTGGTGGTGTCGGCCTTGGTCCAGTTGAGACCCTCGTCCGTCGATACCAGGATGTCGCGACCAAAGTAGCTCATGTCCTTGTCCACGCCGCCGAAGAGCAGCAACTTGTCGTCGTACCAAACGACGGACACACCCGTCAGGGTCGTGAACGTGGGTCGGTCGATCGAGTACTCGCTCAGGCGGTAGCCGCCGTGGGTCTTGATATGCTCCGAGTACTCCAGGTTCCAACGCGCGTTGAGCGAACGACCATTCTCGGCAAAACCGCCTATGATCATGGCGCGGGCACGCAGGCTGGCGCTATGGAACGCCACGGCGGCAAAGTCGCTCACGGGGAAGTCTCCCTCCGGACGCAGTCCGGTGAGGCGCAATGCCGGCGAAATATCCATGGGATCGATCGTCGCCAGTTCCAGTCCGCCGTTATCCACCAGGGCCCATACCAGGTCGTTCCATGTCATGAGCATGGTCTTCATCTCGTAGGGCATGGTCTGTGCGGTCCATATGAGGCCGTCGTCCGAGGTATAGAGCGTCGTGCCGTCGGCGTAGTAGAGGCTGTAGCCGTCGGAGACGATCTGGCGTACACGGCAGGAATAGGGCAACCCGATAGGCTCGCCCAGCGATGCCCATGCCTGGCCGTCGGCCGAACGGTACACGGCATTCTCAAAACCGTTGTTGCTGAGCATCACGAAATCGTTACCCAGTTCTACCACACGTTGCTCGCTCTCATCCTCTGCATATACGCCGCTATTGAGGCAGGTCCAGGTGTAGAGGTCGGGATCGGCTTGGTGCACCGTAGGACGTATCTCATACACCTTGGTCGTCGTTCCGTCAGTGGACTTGAGTGTGAGATAGATCGGTTGCTTCGAGAAGTCGAGCGTGTCGTAGCCTGTCAGCACCAGCGAGGTGTCGGGCGTCTGCAGGCGCGCCGAACCTACGGCTACCTTGAATACAAAGCGCGGCACTACGCGCTCCAACGACGTGCCGTAGCGTATCGAGTCTTTGTTATAGACCAGTCCGGTGTCGATACGTTCCTCTACGGTGAAGACCGCCTCGCCCAGGCCCGGCATGGAATCGACACTATTGAACGAGAAGGCCGTCAGTTGGGCCACTGACGAGGTGGTCGTGGTGGTCGTGGTCGACCCCATACAGCCCGTCAGCGTCGCTGCCAACAGCAGCAGAAATATGTTATAGTACTGTTTCATCTTGCTCTATCTGTACGTCAAAATACGACATTTTATAACAAAAAGTGCTTTGTTTATGGCAAAAAATGCCATTTTTTTGCTATTTTTTTATTTTCAATTTTCAACTTTCAACTTTTTTTTGTACCTTTGCAGCCCAAAATGAAAAAACACACTCATCGATATGCTATTCGAAGGCTACATACATGATTTTCTGGCATGGCTTCCCTGGAATCGCGAGGACAGGGAAAAGCGTGCCTTGCGTGCGCTCGTGGAGCAAAAACGTCGCGTCATGTCCAAGGAGGATGTCCACAAGGGTTCGGCTGCCATCGTGCGCCAGATCGAGGCTTCGCCCCGCTTCCAGGCCGCTAAGGTTGTGATGCTCTACTATCCCGTGCACAACGAGGTGGACCTGCGTCCGCTGCTGGAGAAGTATTACCACGAGAAGATCATGTTGCTCCCTGTCACCCATCGCCACTATATGGAGGTGCGCCCCTACGACGGCGAGGACATGATGCGTCGTGGTCACCTCGGCATTCCCGAACCCCAGACGGAGCGCTATCGTGGGCATATTGATATGATCTTCGTGCCCGGCGTAGCTTTTGATCATCATCGCAACCGTATCGGTCGCGGTGGCGGCTACTACGATAAGTTCTTGCGCGGCCATGCCGGGGCGTTCCATGTGGGCGTCTGCTACGACTTCCAACTCAAGAACAAGACTATCCCGCATAGCTTGCTGGACCGTAAGATGGATCGTATCATCACGCCCAGCCGCAAGATCAGCCACTAAGCCGTTCAGCTCTTACCAGAGCGTCTGCTCCAGCGCACGCTGGTGCTTCAGCTCCAGGTCGGTACGCGGCGAGAGCTCTTTCTCCCCCTTACGGTAGTAGTAGATCACGCCGTACTCCTTGCAGCGACACATACGCTCGTAGGGCAGCAGATCGCGGAAGTGGTTCTCCACCTCGTCCCAGATACGTAGGATCAGTTCATCCGCCTCTTTGCGGAAGCCCTCCAGGTCGCCCTGGACGCGAATGGTGTTCTGCTTGTGGAGCGTATGGTTCACCTGATGCTCCTTAAATATGTCATAGTACACTTGCACCTTGGTGATCGGCGGGTTGTATATCGCAAATCCACCCATCGAGGTGCGTTTCTTTTCTCCATCTATGATGCGTTGTCCCCAGAGCAGGATGTCCTGTTCGGTCGTCAGGTCAGGCACCACGCGGCTATCCAGGTCCAGTCCGTACATCGCCACCTGCTCCGGCTTGATCTCGCCACGTATGATGGCCAGGTTCAACACCTGGATGAAGTGCGAGATATACATACGTGCGTTCTGCACGATGTGCCGGTACTGCTTGTTGGCACTCACTTTCGAACGGTAGTTGTCGCGGTACTGCGTCACCATCGTCTCAAAGTGCATCAACTCCCGTTGCGCATCGGTCAGGGTGCGGTAGGAGAGTGCCTGGTTGCTATAGTCGGCATCGGCAGCCCGTCTTACGGCCGTCTGCAACGCATACAATCGTGCCTGATCGGTGTTGGGTAAACGTCTATATGGCATCTCAAAAACTATTTTTTATGTTTTTTTCTTAACATTACGATTTTCTGTTTTCCAGTTTATTCGCCAACGCCCGCAGACTCTCGGTCGCTTCGTTCTGCGGCATAGTCTCCAGCAACTGTAGCGCCGCCCGGGTATGCTCGGCTATCGCCTCTTCGGCCACCTGCCGTACGCCTATTTCGTCGTACAGCGCCGTCATCCGGGCTATCTTATCCGGTCCGGCCGGCATAGCGAGCAGCTCCTGCATACGGGCACGTTGGGCATTGTTGGCCAGGTCGCGCGCCGTGAGCAGCAGGTAGGTCTTCTTGTTGCAGCATATGTCGCCGCCGATGGCCTTGCCGAAGGTCTTGGGATCGCCATAGACGTCCAGCAGGTCATCCTGGATCTGGAAGGCCAGTCCCAGGTGGATGCCATGCTCGTAGAGGGCTTGTTGTTGCGCTTCGGTCGCACCGGCCAGGTAGGCACCCGTCCTGAGCGCATTCGCCAGCAGCACCGAGGTCTTCAGACGTATCATCTCGATATACTCCTCGAGCTGTACATCCTCGCGCTCCTCAAAATCCACATCCAGTTGCTGTCCTTCGCATATCTCCGTGGCCATCTCGTTGAACCAGCGCAAGGTACTTAGTACTTTGCCACTTGGTACCTTAGCGATCAGCTTATAGGCCTCGATCAACATCTGGTCGCCCGAGAGGATAGCCGTATTCTCGTTCCAACGGATATGTACCGTCTCGCGTCCGCGACGCACGGGCGCATGATCCATGACGTCGTCGTGCAGCAGGGTGAAGTTGTGGAACACTTCCAGCGCCAACGCAGCCGGCAGGGCCTCCGTTTCCTCGCCGCCAAACATACGGCAGGCGGTCAGCACCAGTTGCGGCCGTACGCGTTTACCACCCGCCGACAGGGTATATCCTATCGGCTCGTACAGTCCCCTCGGCTCCCGACTCCAATCGAGTTTCGCTATTTGTTCGTTGATATCAATCATGCTGTCATGTACTGGGTAATTCAGTCTTTATTCTTTCAGCGCAGCGGTCTTTATTCTTTCAGGCGAAGCCGGTCTATTTAAACTTGTTCTCGATGATGTCCTCCATCACATCCTTGATGTCCAGTCCGGCGGCGCGAACTTGTTGCGGAATGAAGCTGGTGGGCGTCATGCCCGGCGTGGTATTCACCTCCAGGAGCATAAGCTTCACATCCTGTAACCCGTCACCCGTAACCGGCAACCCCTCAATGATCCAATCCACCCGAATAATTCCCTGTGCGCCGATGATGTCGTACAGGCGCAGGGTCTCGGCCTGTATCTTGTCGCGCACCTCGTCGGGGATACGAGCCGGCGTGATCTCATCCACTTCGCCTTTGTACTTGGCGTCGTAGTCGAAGAACTCGTTGTGGGTCACTACCTCCGTGATGGGGAAGGCGACGGCTTTCTCGCGTGTCTTATACACACCGCAGGTCACCTCCGTACCTTGCATAAACGCTTCGCATATCACCTCGTCGCCCTCGCCGAACGCACGTTCGATAGCGGGGTAGATGTCCTCTACGGTCTTCACCTTGGTACATCCGAAACTCGAGCCACCGATATTCGACTTGATGAAGCACGGCAGCCCCAGCGTATCAGCAATCTTCTGCGCATTCGGCCATTTCTGTCCGGCACGCAGGATCATGCTGTTGGCGATATGGAAACCGAAGTACGACAGGTAGTGGTTGCAGGCGTATTTGTTGAACGTCAGCGCTGCGGCCAGCACGCCGCAACACGAGTAGGGCATGCCGATCATGTCCAAGTAGCCCTGCAGCACGCCGTTCTCACCCGGGGTACCGTGTATCGTGATATACGCGAAATCGAACGTGTGCTTCACGCCCCCGCGCGTAAAAGAAAAATCATTCTTATCTATCACGCACCCGTCCTCGGTTTTCCAGTCCGTACCACGCAGCACCACAATAGTGGTGTCGTATTTCTCAGCGTCGATAAACGTCTTCAATCCGGCGGCGCTACGCAGACTCACTTCGTGCTCCGAACTGTCGCCTCCGGCAATAATTGCAATATGTCTTTTCTGTTGCATGCTATGTATTTTTTGTCTTTCGTTGTCGTTTAGTCCAAAATCGGCTGCAAAATTACTACAAAAATTGCACATATGCAAATGTTCGGGGCATTTTTTGCAAATAAAATGTAATTTTATCTATTTAGCAAGGATAGATAGCGGCTATGCTTGCATAAGACGGTATTTATTCGGACTAAATAGGGATAAGCCTATGGCTTTTGCAAAAAATCCCCGCCTTGGCATATGTCCGGCAGGACGCGAACGTAAATTCGGAGGGCGGAGCGTCCTTCCGCTTTCGGAAGGAGCGGCCTCCGCCTAGGATGGTTTATATATTTTGAAGGCCACAAGGAGGGACGTAGTCATCCGCAGTGGAAGGGGCGTGCCGAAGTTACAATTCCAAATAAAATTTTTCTCACATACGCAAGCGTACGCGAGATTTTTTTGTTAAAATCGATTTTTTGCAGGGGAAGTCATGGGGGTTGCGTTGGAACTTTATTGGCTCAATGACATACTAATTACATACTTATAACCTATATATAGCCTGCTTATAGCTATGTTATAACCTATTTATCACCTACTAATAACCTACTTATCACCTACTAATCACCTATAGTTATCTAAACCCAAATTGAGGGTATGGGAAGGACTGGATTTTGTGAGGTCCTTTAAAAATTTTTGCTTCATATATAAAAATTTTTGCTTTTCATATAGACTTTTCTGCTTCATATATAAAAATTTTTGCTTTTCATATAGACTTTTCTTACTTTTCATATAGACTTTTCTAAAAAAAATATCATGCGTGCTTGCGTATGTGGGATTTTTTTTGTACCTTTGCAGCGCAAAACGTGTAAACACATACAAACAACACGAAAAAAACAAAGAAACAACATTAGAAATCACATTAACATTTAAATTTTATACAGCAATGAAAAGACTATTTATCGCTTTTGCCCTTGTGGCTTTTTCGCTGGGAATGAGTGCCCAACACGTGAATCCGTTGAACATCAAGTTGGCTGAGTTCAACCTGGACTCGATGCGTACCGCGTACGTAAACCAGACCGAGATGTACTCCACCGAGCTGCAGCACATCGCGCTACTGCAAGAGACCAACACCAAGGCTATCAAAGAGGCCTGGAAAGAGCTGAAGGACGAGAAGGCACACGCCAAGAACGTAGCCGCTTGCCTGAAAGAGGTGAACAGTTCGGTAAACGGCCTGGAGAAGAGCGTAGAGAAAGAGATCGACGTGATCAAGAAGATGGTCAAGACCATTGAGAAGCAGCAGAAGGAGATTCGCGACCTCAAGAAACTGAATGCCGAGACCCGCGATTCGTACAACGAGTACCTGCTGGGCGAGAAGCGCTATCTGGAGTCGATGCTCGACGAGCTGAACGTTCGCCAGAAGAACCTGAACGACGCCCTGAACGGTGCACAGAGTCTGCAAACCGCACTGGATGCCTTCAACCTGGAGATTCAGCAGAAGGAGCTGGACCTCAAGCAACTGGAGGCTACCAGCAAGACCCGCATCGACGCTATCAAGGCCGAGCAGAAGATCGTAAAAGCTATGCTGAAAAACAAATAAGGTATGCGCGTTATTAACCTATCGGAGCATAACAGTGTGCTCAA
>DFGU01000079.1:26098-26875 GCA_002371785.1 Bacteroidales bacterium UBA3742 | reverse complement strand
GGTTATTGTTTGTCAGATTGTGGCGACCCTCGTCGTTGATCTTGCCGTCCCGGAAATAGGCGCGGCAGATAGGACTCATAAGAATCGGCGTCACGCCCAGCTCGCGCGCCTCGCGCACGTACAGGCGCAGGTAATCCTTATACGTAGTATTGGGTTCGGTGCCGCGCATATCGGTGGTAGTATCCTGGCCGAGGGCACGGAGCGAGTCGTTGTAGTGATAGACGTCCTGGCCCTTGCATTTCTCGTCGTTATGAGCGAACTGGATAATGAGGTAGTCACCAGGCTGCATCTGGGTGCGGACGGACGGCCAGAGGTTTTCGGTCTCGTAGAACGTACGCGTACTGGCACCCGACTTACCACGGTTGTTGACCTGGACGGAGTCCGGCAGGAAGAAAGCCTGGAGATACATACCCCACCCTCGCTTAGGCGTAGCGGCGGGGCGGTAGTCGGACATCGTGCTGTCGCCGATGGTATGGACCTTTCTTGTTGCCGCAAACGCGGGAACAAGAAAAATGAATAATGAAAAATGAATAATGAATATCTTCTTCATATTAATTAGAACAAACGATTAAATTCTTTGGGAACGGGGGCTTCGAAGCGGACCTTCTTCTCGGTAGCGGGATGGATAAAGGCCAGCACCTTGGCATGCAAGCAGAGGCGATCCACCGGACTATAGTCGAGGCCATGACCATACTTACGGTCGCCCACTACGGGATGACCCATAGAAGCGAGATGCACGCGGATCTGGTTGGTGCGGCCGGTCTCGAGGTGGAGCTC
>DFGU01000079.1:24133-25966 GCA_002371785.1 Bacteroidales bacterium UBA3742 | reverse complement strand
CGGAGGACCTTATAGTGGGTGATGGCTTTTTGGCCGCCGTTGTCGGTGGGGGAAGAATAGACGCGGGTGGTACGGTTGTCCTCGGTGAGCCAAGTAGTGATGGTGCCCTCTTTTTGCTCGAAAAGGCCCTCGGCGAGTGCGATATAGGTGCGCTCGGTGACCAGTTGGCGCCAATACTCGCGCATATAGTGCTGGAGTTCCTCGCTACGCGCAAAGACGAGCACACCGCTGGTCTCGCGATCCAGACGATGGACCACGAAGACGGAGTTGCGCGGATGCTGACGACGCACGTAGGCGCGCAGGATAGAGAGCGCGGTGGTCTCAGACGACTCCGGACGCGTAGGTACGGTGAGCAAGCCCGGACGCTTATAGACGACGAGCAGATAGTCATCCTCGTAGAGCAGCGAGAGCTTGGGGTGCGTCAAGGCCGAGTTGCCACGACCGGCCGAGATAGCCACGCGGTCGCCGGGCATGAGGGTATAGTCGCCACGTGTCTGGACAGCACCGGCTACGGAGACGCGACGCTGGGTAAGCATCTGCTTGACGGAGGTGCGCGTCATGCCGCCCATGCGGGCCAGCAGGAAGTCGAGGAGGGAGATTTGCTCATCGACACGAAACGTAGTATCTTGTTTTCTTGGCATCCAAAAACAAATTGAAAATTGAAAATTGAAAATTGAAAATTATTTTTTGCGGGCAAAAATACAAGTGGCCCAGCCGAAGTCTTCGGGTTTGGTGTCTCGGATCCATGCAATACCTGCAAACGAGTTGATGACCAGGAAGAAACAGAACAGCACGATTGAGAACGGATTCATGATTTGAGGTAAGCTGAAGAAGACAATACCAGCTACGCTATAGATGAACCAGTACAGCCAACTGTCCGTCTTGCGGTAAATCAACCAGTAGTTCGCCAGGAAAGAGGACGAGATCATCAAACCACTGCACAATTTAACAGCTATATTGTCGGCTAAAGCATTGTGCTGGAAGATAAAGGTCTGTATGATATAATCTCCGGCTGTGACAGCCAGGCCGATGAAGAGCGACAACCAGAAACGCGGAACATCCAGGAACTTCGGTTCAAAACCGGCTCCACCGTCATCTTTGCTTCGGCTCCATTTGTAAATACTCATCATCTGGAATGGGATAAAGACGAAGAAATAGAGGAAGGTGCTATCATAATTGCCCTGCAGCGTAAACTGAACGCCGAGCAAAGCGGACATTACGATACCCGCAAAGAAACCCGTGTAGTTCTGCGGATCGCGAACAGTCAAAATATATGCAACACCTATGATGGATGCCGGGATACCGACTACCCACGCCGTTTCATGCCATTTCAATAGAGTTACGGACGGAAAAATGATTTCCGCCAACCACAGGAGCCCCAATAATGCTCCAAACAAAATGATCGAGATAATAAAGTTGCGGCCTAAAGCCTTCCAGAGATGTGTGTTGTTCATAGCGATAAAATATTCTAGTGATACTAGTTGTACTAGAAGGACTAGTTGAACTAGTTTTTTTATTTAAAAAATAACAAGGGGCAAGCGCGCGCCTGCCCCCTGGAAGTGTCCGCAATTACTTGCGGTTGCGATTGCCGTAGCGCGACATGAACTTGTCCACACGGCCAGCGGTATCCACCAGCTTCGACTTACCGGTATAGAACGGGTGCGAAGTGTTGGAGATCTCGAGCTTGATGAGCGGGTACTCTACACCATCAATGGTGATGCTGTCCTTAGTAGCAGCGGTAGAGCGGCTGAAGAACTGAGTACCGTCAGACATATCTTTGAAAACTACTACGCGGTAGTTATCGGGATGAATTCCAGCTTTCATAATTTTAAA
>DFGU01000079.1:6645-24010 GCA_002371785.1 Bacteroidales bacterium UBA3742 | reverse complement strand
TTAAAAATTAAAAAAATTTACGGTTTACTCAGCTACAACATTGAGTTTGATATCAGCCTTTACCTCACGGTGGAGACGGGCTTGAGCGAGGTGCTCACCCAGCTCCTTGATGGGCTCGGGGATAGTGATGACCTTCTTGTCGATGTTGATCTCAACAGCTGCGAGTGCGCCAGCGATAGCTGCGGTGGTCACAGCGCCGAAGATCTTACCGTCTTCGTTAGCCTTCACCTTAAGTTCGATTACAGTCTCCTGGAGCTTAGCCTCGAGTGCCTGAGCGTCAGCCAGCAGTTTAGCCTGCTTGTGCTCCTGCTGACGGAGGTTCTCAGCGAGTTGCTTACGGTTAACTTCGTTAGCGATGACAGCGATACGCTGCGGGAGCAGATAGTTGCGGCCGTAGCCGTCCTTTACCTTAACGATGTCGTTCTTGAAACCCAGGTTAGC
Organism: Bacteroidales bacterium UBA3742; assembly: GCA_002371785.1. GTDB lineage: Bacteria > Bacteroidota > Bacteroidia > Bacteroidales > Paludibacteraceae > Colicola. Next base: position 23,569 of record DFGU01000079.1, on the reverse strand, counting down.
CAGGTCTTGAATCAGAATTACTTCCATGATTGTTTCCTTTCTCTTAGATGGGTTAATACTTATTTCATCAAATCGGTAACGTAGGGCAGAAGAGCCAAGTGGCGTGCCTTCTTAACAGCCTGTGCAACCTTGCGCTGATACTTGAGCGAAGTACCGGTGATACGACGGGGAAGAATCTTACCCTGCTCGTTGAGGAACTTCTTGAGGAACTCAGGATCCTTGTAGTCGATATACTTAATTCCACTCTTGAGGAAGCGGCAGTATTTCTTCTTCTGCTGACCCTTGGTCTGCGGGGTCAAATAACGAATTTCATTGTTCTGTGCCATAATTAAGCCTCCTCTTTTTTAGAATGGTTACGACGCTTTTCAGCGTACTCAAAAGCATACTTGTCCAGACGGGTGGTGAGGAAGCGAATGATACGCTCGTCACGGCACATCTCAGTCTCGAACTTAGCGATGAATGCAGGCTCTACGTCGAACTGCAGGAGTGCGTAGAATCCTGTGGTTTTACCCTGGATAGGATAAGCGAGCTTGCGCATACCCCACTCCTCACGGTTAAGAATGGTGCCACCATTCTCCTTGAGAAGATTCTCGAATTTGTCTACCGCTTCCTTCATCTGTGGCTCAGACAAAACGGGAGTTAACACGAAAGCGGTCTCGTAATGATTTAACATAAAAATAAAAATAGTGTTAATTAATTAATATTTTCTGGTCTACTGGTCGACTGGTCAACTGGTAGACTGGATATTTCTTTCGCGAGCAAGTCGCGGAAAAAGCGTGCAAAGTTACTGCTTTTTCTCGAGATATGCAAATTTTTTCTCGAAAAAAAGCAAATTTTCGCAAATTAGTACTGTTTTGCGAGCAAATCGAAGGACTGACCCTGGGCGTCGCTGACGCGGAAGATGACGCGAGCATGCTCGTCGGTAAGCATCTGAAGCACCTCGGGATGGTCAGCCGCCATGATAGAGTCGCCCAGGATGTGAGCCACCTGATTCTCTACATCGGGCATGAGGTTGTCCTCGGCCGTAGCTTCGAGCAACTCGAGCTCGATCTCAGCATCCCGGCTGAGCGTACAAGCGAAGAGAAGCGTACTATCCTGATAGGTAACCGCGGTGATAGAAGTAGCATTGCTCTCATCACCCAGCACCTGGCCGGCACAGACAGAATCCGTATTGGCTACAAAAGCGTTCATAAGCTCCTGAGGCTCCGGCTTTTGCTCCTTAGCGCATGCCCAGAAGCAGAGCGCTACAACGATAAAAAGTAACGATTTTTTCATTCTCGTAATTCAAAATTTTAAAACGGACTGCAAAGGTACAACAAAAATCCGATATACACAAATATAATGTGCAAATTGTCAACCGGATATTGAAATTTTATTCCACATAGAGCACCAGGCCCTTGAGATACTCGCCTTCGGGGTGGTAGATATTGATCGGATGGTCCTGGGGCTGATGGAGCTGATGCAGGATGCGGACACGTCGTCCGACGCTGGCAGCCGCGCTGAAGACAGCCAAACGGAAGGCCTCTTTGTCCACCGCCTGGGAGCAAGAGAAGGTGAAGAGTATGCCACCCGGACGGATCTGCCGGATAGCCTTGGCGTTGATACGCTGGTAGCCTCGCAGGGCATTGCGTACGGCGTCGCGATGCTTGGCGAAAGCAGGAGGATCGAGGATGATCAGATCATAATTTGTGATTTCAGATTTATGATTTGTGATTTTCTCATTGAGGAAATCGAAGGCATCGGCGGCATAGGCATGATGACGCGGGTCGTCGGGGAAGTTGCGAGCCACGTTGACGTTGACCAGGTCGATGGCTTTCTGGCTGACATCGACCGAATCGACAGTACGGGCACCGCCACGCAAGGCATAGAGCGAGAAGCCACCGGTGTAGCAGAACATATTGAGCACATCCTTGCCACGCGCATAGCGCTCGACGAGGGCACGGTTCTCACGCTGGTCAACAAAGAAGCCGGTCTTCTGGCCACGCAACCAATCAATGCGGAACTGGAGACCATTCTCGGTGGACCAGAAGTCGGATTGTGGATTGTCGATTGTGGATTGTTGATTGTGGATTAGGTAGCCTACACGGTCGCCATCGAGTTGGGCCTTGAAGGGGAGGGTATCGTCGGACTTGTAGTAGACATTCCGGACAGCGGGTACGGCGGAGACAATAGCTTGAGCGACGTCGTGACGGGCATAGTGCATTCCGACAGAGTGGGCCTGGACCACCGCCGTATCAGCATAGACATCGACGATCAGTCCCGGCAGGAAATCACCCTCGCCATGAACAAGGCGGTAGGTATCATTATCCGGACGGATGAGGCCGAGCGACTCGCGTACGCGGTAAGCCGCAGCGATAGTAGCGGTCCAGAAATCAGCCGGCAAGGCCTCGACACCAAACATCAGAATACGCACTGCAATAGAGCCCACCTGCCAATGGCCCACACCGAGTATATCGCCTCGGGACGAGCGCACCTGGACCAGGTCACCCTCGCGGGGGGCATCGTAGGGATAGTCGGGATCGAGCGCTATACGCGCTATAGCACCCGAGAAAACCCAGGGATGGAAGCGGAGGAGCGACTCCTCCTTATGGGGACGGAGAATGACTTGGGTCATGGGGGTTACGGGTTACGGGTTACGGGTTACGGGTTATGGGTTATGGGTTATGGGTTACGGGTTATGGGTTAGGCGGGGGCGACGCCGGAGGCGGTCTCGCGATAGGTATGGAGCGAGAGGTTGTCGCTCACATGCTTGATGCAATGCAGCGTACGGAAGCCCAGGGCGGCGATGAAAGCCAACTCCATATCGAAGACGCAGTCGCGATAGTCGGACTGAAGAACGAAGTCGCAGTTGGAATAGCAGACTGACTGCGTCAGAGGTGATTTATGATTTATGATTGGTGATTGGTGATTGGTGATTGGTGATAGTTTTAAGACGGGTTCGGGATAGGTGACGCAGGGATGGTTGAGACGCACCTCGGTGACCTCGACGAGCGTACCTATTTCGAAATTAGCACTACCGGCATGGCCGATGTTGAGCAACTCGGCATCACGATCCAGCGGACTGAGGGAGCGGATGACGTTGATCGCTCCGACACCGGTGATGATTACTTCCCATTCCTGAAGGGAGCAGCCTAACGACTGCTCCACTTCCGGAATTAAACTTCGTTCGCCTTCTTCGGCGAGAATGATATATCGTTTCATAGCGGGTTAACGAACCATAATAGGATGGACAGTAGTAGTATATTCACCCTGTATCATCAGCAACCAGTAGCCGGCCGTTGCGGGCGTGGTGATGGTGCTGTTGTCGAACGACTCGCCGCTATAGCGACGTCCGAGGGAGTCGTACCAGTAAGCCGTACCGCGTCCGCGAACAGGCAGTGCGGAGGACGGAGGTACGAGCGTCGGCATGTCGGTGATGTCGGCAGCCACGGCCGTAGGCACGAAGACGCAGGTAAAGAGCTTGACGCCATCCGGACGGGTAAGCAGGGCGCTGTACTCCTGGCCGAACTGCAGGGTCTGACCCTCACCGGCGAAATAGTTGAAGGCGGTTGCACCCTCGATAGCTTGGCCGTTGACGTACCACTGAACAGAGTCGAACTGGTAACCACCATTGTAGTCTGAATTGCGGATAGCGAGGACATCGTTCCAGCGCTGAGCAATGACCGAAGATGCGTACTGCATGGTGAGGGTAAACGGTATGGTAATGTTGTACTCCTTGAGCGAGTCAACGAGCAACAGGCTACCCTCATATACATTGGGATAGAGCGCAGGATTGATGGCAATCGGTATCTCGTAGTGGCCCTTCTTGAGGATGCCCTCTACCGGCGAGATAGACGGGATAGCGGGATCCGAGAAGGTATAGGAGTAGCGCAGGGCCTGGCCACGAGTGATGTCGTAAGCAAGCGTCAGCACAGGATCACCCTCGCAGAGCACGTACGCGGTATTCGGCATGTTGGCCAGAAGCGGCTCGTAGAGCGAGAAATTGAGGATCCACGTGGTGTCGCAAGCGGCATTGGGGATCGTATCGATGGTGTTGACCGTATAGGTGCGTCCACGATAGTTGAACGGCAGGTCGTCCACCATGACCATGGTATCCACATAGATACGTACGGGCTCTACCAGCTCGAGGAAGATGATGCTATCGCAGGAAGTCACCTCGCTGAAGAGCACGACGGAATCTACGACACCATAGGTGCGGTAGAGCGTGTCGGTGCGTTCAGCCCAGGTGAAGCCGTTCTTGCGTGCATCGTCGCAGAGGACGAAGGTCTGGGTCTCGTGGGTAGGACCGAGCGGATCGAGATGGAGGTCGTAGTAGAGCACGGAGTCGCAGGTACCGCAGGTGGTACGAAGCGAAACGCGGTAGTCGCCACCGGTACGCGGGAAGGTGAAGGTAGGCGACACCTCATCGGACCAGCCGTAGGGCAGGCCCTCGATATTCCACTCGTAGGTCTCGATATGATATGCCTTGCTGGGCAGGGTATCGCCCTTGACGTGGTCGATCTCCTGTACCCAGGACTGAGAAGCATCGAAAGTGATCTCATACTTATCCTGCTTGCAGTTCTTGACGATAACGGGTTCGCTCATAATCGAGATCGGGTTGGTAGCCAAGGTAGAGGCATAGAGCGAGAAGAAGCAGGTGCTATCTTGCACGAACATACAGTCCACTACGTAGAGGCTATCATCGTGCATACCGGCATCGTAGAACTTACCGCGGTGAAGGACATACTGCTCGGGCAGCGAACCGTCGGCACGACGGTATTTCTCATTATAGGCATATGCCCAGCGATAGTCGAATCCGTCAGGGGCCTCGAACTTAGGGTTGATCTCGCCGCACTTCATGCCCTTAAGTTTACCATCGGAGCAACCGAGTGTAAAGTAGGCATAACCGCAGTGGGCGGAGAAAGTACAGTCGTGGGTAGTGAGGCGCGCGGTAAGTTGCTTACCGGCATAAGCCTTGTTGCGGAGGTTGACACCTACGGTGGTCCATTCCTTCCAGACGATATCGGCCGAGGTCTGCGAAATCGAGCTGGGGGTAATATGCCAACCCTGTTGCACGGCTTCGGGCTTGAGGGTATTGCCGTTCATGACGTTGTTGGCGTTGAAGTCGGCACGTCCGCAGTCACCGATCGACTGACCATTGATCAAGATATCGAGTTTGAAGCGCGGGTTCTCATGATCGTCATGACCCGGGGCCTCAAGGATAGGCATATACTTGAGCAGCAGGACAGGGAACTTGATGGTATCCACATCGAAGGTAAACTCGATACGCTCGGCGTGGTCGTCGGCATCCCAGTTGCCCAGACGCACGGAAGCCAACTCGCCGTCCGGCACAGTCTTAGCCATGCTACCGGTACGAGGTTCGTACTCGGCACGGTCGAAGTGGACAACATGACGGCTCTCGATGTTGGAGGGACCGTAGTCCACAGGAGCTACCTTCTTGAAGTCGTTGAAGGTAAGGGTATTCTGAGGCGACGAGTTGTCGATATAGCAGACTGCGTTGTTGAGGTTGAGATAGTCCACGCAGAGCTGGTCGGGATAGTAGATTAGCTTAGACGCAATGGTCTTGAGGCTGAAGAAGTCGTCGTCGCACTTAGCGCGTACGATGAAGTCGGTCTGTCCGATGGGCAGTCCGGTGAAGTTGGTCTGGTTGCCGGTAACGATCTTAGGTCCGGACCACGACTGGCCGTCGTAGGAATAGGCGCTGACCTCATACTCGGTAGCCGTACCCTCCCACTCGAGCGAGACGGTGGTACCGTTGGGCGTAACGACCAGATTGGTCGGTTGCGGGCAGGGCTGACCATCGGAGATGAGGATATTGTCGATCATAGCGCCGGGCTGCTGTGCCTGGTTGGAACCGTTGGCCCAAGCGAAGGCCAGGTAGTGGGGCGTGCCGTCGCACTCCGATCCCTTGATCTTCACAGCACACTGACGCCACGTCACGGTACCGCCCAGATAGTCCATATTAGCCGTAGGCTGGAGACGGATGACATAGTCGGTATAGCGGGCAGGTACAACGCCGGCAGAAGTAGCGATGGAGTTGACCTTAATCGAATCCGGGATCCATAGGGCATAGAGACCGTCGAAATTGCTGGCCACATTACCCATGACGGTATAGTCGAAGGTCATGGTATAGTCACCGCTGATGGGATCGAGTGCAATGGTATCATACGCAAAGACCCAGCAACCCTTGTTCTGGTAGCCGGCCGTCTCGCCGCCATCGGCGGAGATATAGAGACCGTTGTGACCGTTACGGTCATTATTACCCGGCTCGCCGATATACCAGCGGTTGGTAATCTGGCTGAGTATCTGCGTGTTGGCCGCGGGGTTTAGGGTCCACCGGCTACGCGCTACCGAATCCTCGAAATTACAGGAGTAGCGTCTAACAGCGTGTACGGGTGCAGCAAACAGGACGGCTGCTACCACTAATAGTTGGACTAATCGTTTCATATTCGTAGTCTTATAGATGTTTCGTTGGGTTTATTCAACAATCATTACTTGTGCTTTGGTCTCACCCTTGGCATCTACCGCCTTGAGGATATAGGTGCCCGGCTGCTCGGGAGTAGGCAGGGTGGTATGTCCCTGAGGCAGGCTGAACGTAGCGTATAGTTGTCCAGATACGGTATAGTACCATATCGTGGCAGGTTGCTCCATATATAGCTGCACGAGTTGTCCGGCATTGACGATAGACGGATAGTCGGATTGCTGCTCGTGGTAAACGGGACGAATCGGACAGGTAGCCATCTGCGAGCCGTCGGGAGTGGTCACTACGACATAGTAGTCGGAGTTGAAGTCGAGCGGCTGATAGAGGTATGAGTGGGTCTCACCCTCAAGCGGAAGATCGTTCTTGTACCACTGGAAGGCCGTGAACTCGAAGCCGCCGTTGTACTTCGGCGCTAGCAGCGAGAGGACGTCGTTCCACTTCTGCTCTACGATAGAGCTACGGTAGCGTATCTCTATGTCGCGGCGCTCTACGTGGCGTCCGCAGCAGAACTGATAGAACGTGATGGTAGCCGTATAGTGGCCCGGCGTGATGTCGGCGGGATACGGGATAGCGATGCTCGTGACATACGGGTCATAGATGACGGTATCGCGCAGCGCAGGCGTATCGAACGTGATGCGCAAACTATCGTACTGACCGGCCTGGAGCGTGAACGTGACGTAGAGATTGCCATCGTCGGCGCAGAGGTAGGACCAGTAGTCCACCTGCGGCTGGATACGCTCGTTGACGGTCAGCGTGAGATAGAGCGCACTATCGCAACCGTTGACGGTCTTCATCATGATGAGATAGTTATCGAGCGGCTGGTTGTAGCGCACACCATTGACGGTGACGGAACCATCGGAACATATCGAGTCGTGGCGATAGGTATCCTTAGGCGTAGGATAGACGCTCAGGTAGAGTGTGGAGGTGGAGTCGCAACCGGCAAAGTTGGTGAAGGTACCGACATAGACGGTATCGCGATCGAACCACTTGCCGTCGAACTTAATCGGGCTCTCGGAACAGGTGGTATAGTGGAACTCCGTGGAATCCGGGATGATATTGGGCACGATGATGGTATCCACGCGCGTACTGTCGCACGAGTTGTCGGCGCCGATATAGGCTGTCATGGTCACCTCGATGGTGTCGCCCTGCTCGCGACAGGTGTAGGTCGGGTTGGTGGTGGTAGTAGTACGTACCTGACCTGTAGCAAAGCTGCGGAACGACCACAGGCTCTCGTTGCATGGCTCGGAGGTATGGTTCTCGTATCCCTCGAACTTATTCATGACGTGCGAGTGGTTGGAGAACCGGAGTTGACTCATACAATTGCCAAAGATAGGCTCGAAGGTATAGTCGGGTACCGGGAAGCGAGGCTCCGAGGTGGTCTTGATCTCAAAGTAGCAATCCGGTTCCTCTACGAAGCTAACGCGGCATGTATAGATCTGACGGCTGGCATCGACAATGAAGGTCTGGTCGTGACTGACGGTATCGCCGTTCTGGTTATACCAAGCGTAGGCAAATCCATCCGGCGCGATACAGGTCACCTGTGCGTCGTTACCGCAGTTCTCGGTCTCTATATGCGCGTTCGCGCAATCGACAGTAAAGTACGCGTACGCGTAGTGGCCCGACCAACCGCAGTCCATGGTGGTGAAGCGCACCTTGATGGTCTGGCCGTGATAAGGCATAAGGTTGACACCGATGGTCGTCCAATCCTTCCATGCGGCCTTGTTGTCGCGCGTCATGTTCCAACCGGCAGCCACACCGTCTTCGTACGTAAACTCGGCGTGTCCGCAGCTCTGGTCGATGAGGTTGCCGTTCTGGTCGAGCACCTCGAGGTTGAAACGCGGCTGACCTTCGTCGTCGTGTCCGGGAGGATTCTCGAAGACGATGGCATACTTACAGATGAGGATACCCTGGTTGGTAGAATCGACAAGGATATCATAGGTGATAGACTCGGCCTCGCCCATATAATGCCAGTTGCCCAGACGCACAGATGCCAAAGCACCGTCGGGCACGGTATGCAGCAGGCTGTCGGTACGCGGATCGACCTCGGTAGGATCGACGTGTAGCGTATGACGGCTCTCGATAGCGTCCGGACCGAAATCGATGACGCCTATACTGTCGTAGGGCGTAGCGCCGGCATGGGCAGCGGGGTTGTAACCCCATGTACAAGTCACGTTGGGGCTATAGAGGTCGACATAGTTGATACAGTGGTTGTCCGGGCAATAGACGAGAATCTGCGACACATAGACATAGTTGGAGCGCAGGGTCTTATTCTCCTCGGGGTCGTAGAAGGCGCTACGGATACGCACGTCGTAACTGCCCTCCAAGATACGCTTGAGCGAATAGGAGCAGCGGGTACCATCCTCGCGAATAAAGCCATCGGGGCCCTCGGTGATACCGCTCACGCCGTGTGTCCAACCGGTCTCACCTACCTTACGATACTGGATATCAAATTCGTTGGCCGCGCCGGAAGTCTCCCACGAGACAATAAGCGTCGAGTCCTCGCAATGCGGATAAACGATCACATTCTCAGGTTTCTTGATAGCCGCGGAGTTGATCTGGAAGTTATCAATCGCCATACTGGTTCGGCCCAGCGAGTCCTGCTGGTTGGAGTTGACCCAGATGAAGACGATAGCAAAGTTGCGGGCAGAGTTGGCGGCATTGACACTCACCGGGTTGGTAAGCGACACATTCTGCCATGTCTCACTACCGCATACGAACTTCTCGCCCGACTCACCCAACGCCTGACATACTCCCGCTTGCGCATTGGACAAACGTCCGCCGACCTGGTTGACGATAGCGTCCAGGTTGTAGTTGCCTGCAGCCGTCAGGTCCTGCTCACGGCATACCATGACGTAGAGTTTGGAGGTGATGGAGTCGCCCATACCCTTCCAGTCGAAACTAACGTCGTATTTCTGGGTTTGGGTAGCCGTCGGGAACTTGTACTTCAAGACAGCCACCGATATATCGGGCGTCTTGCCGTAGTTCGGGTTCTGTCCGTCGGCCGATATATAGAGCGATCGACGACCCTCGCTATGCACCGCCGAACCGATCATCCACTGATCGACGGTAGGCACCGCACCATAGTTGAGCGTCCAGGCAGACAGGTCCTCACCTTCCTCGAAGCTACACTCGTAGGGGAAGGTGGTGGCAACCTGAGACCATGCAAAGACGGTACAAAGCAGGAATATATGTAGGAAGAGTAACCTCTTCATGATTTACGATTTAAAAATTTACGATTTACGATTTATTTGATCATTTTGTTATTTAATCATTAATAAATCTGCTCGATATCTTCATCGCCGACGTCGGTGATAGTAAATTCTACGCGGCGGTTGAGCTGACGGCCCTCTTCGGTGTCGTTGTCAGCAACAGGTTCTTTCTCGCCCTTACCCTCGGTGGTCATGCGCTCGGGAGCCACGCCACGTTCGATGAGGTTCTGGCGAACCGAGTTAGCACGTCCCTCCGACAGTTTCTGGTTAGCCTCGTCGGAGCCGACTGCATCGGTATGGCCTACGATATGGATCTTGACACCCGGGTTCTCGATCAGGAACTGTGCCAGATCGGACATAGCCTGCTCAGACTGCGGGAGGATATAGGTCTTGTTGGTAGCGAAGAAGAGGTTCTCGATCTTCACCTTGATACCCTCGCGGATATGCTGCATATAGAGGTCGATGGTATCCTTTACGAAGTGGATGGTATCGTCCTTGGACATATAGCCCTGGGCCGTGAGGCGAGCGATATAGTCTCCCTCGGTGAGCGGCGTCTCAACGAAGCCGTCGTCACCGGCCTGTGCGGCATAGAGGGCGGCGGTATCCTTCACGGAGGAGAGACGTACCATAGCCTCGACAGGCTCGCCGGTCTCTACGTCGTAGATATTCATGCAGAGCGTCGGGATAACCGGTGCCGGGATGCGGCGTAGCGGCAGACGCAGGGTATCAAACGTAAACTCCTCGACCGACTGGATAACCGTATCCGACGGGAAGTAGCCGTTCTTAGTAGCAGATATACGATATTGTCCGGCAGGGAAACGTCCCTGGAGCATACCCTGGCGGTTGGTATTCTTCTGGATGGTCTTGCCGGTCTCCAGGTTGGCAATCTCAACCGCAGCACCACCGAGCGGAGCATCCTTCTCGTCGTCGAACATGAAGACGCCCATACGCGGTTGCGGCTTCTTGGGATAGGTCTGCGTGGGCTTCGGTGTACGCGGCAGATCGAACCATACGGCTATCTTAGCACCCACCAGGAAGGGGTTGACCTTGGCGTTGGCCGCCGAGGTAGTCGCTAAGGCAGAGTTGGTGGGGAAATCCAGCGGATTGGTAGCCACCATCATCCGGGTAGGAATATCCTGTGCGCCGGGAGCAGCCTTGTAGGTGAGCGAGTTGAGCACGCCGTAGTCCGCAAAGAGGGAAACGCGTACACGAGCGGCATCCACCCACTGGTCGAGATTCAGGCCCACCTCTGCACTTGCTGCTACGTTGAGGCCGAACTGCACCTTCTCGGACTGCCTCGACAGGTCGGCATTCGTCACGAGGGTGTGGCTGTACATATTGGAGAGTCCGGAGATGAGCTCCTTGTCATCGATCATGGTAGAATACCGGCCACTGAGTTTGGACGAACCCATGAGACCCATGCCGGCTTTCACACCCACTTGCCAGAAGAGCGGAATCTTCTTCAGTTCCATACCGAAGAGCAGGGGCACCTGTACGAATCCGCTAATGAGACGGTCGGAGAGACGCGTGAAGTCATAGTGGTAGGTCATGGTGGACGAATACGGCGCCATGCCGTATGCCAGGCTGTAGAGACCATCCGGGGTATTGGTGATACCCATGTCGGAGTTGTAGCTGCTGAACTCAGCACCCACGGTCATGAGGAACTGCTTGTAGCGCAACTGATAACCCAGACCGAGGCCACCACCTACGAAGCCGCCATCGTGATTTTGGAAGCCTACAGGATTAGCATTACCCACGGCCGGGGTATAACCGATGCCGGAGGTAAAGAGGTTGGAATAGCCAAATTGGCCCCAGAAACCGAGTCGGTGAGAGATGTCGCGATTGTTGTAAGCTTCGGCACGAGCGTTGGCCTTGTCGATAGCCTCCACCTGGCTCATGTAAGCAGCCTTCTCCTCCGCAGCCGAGAGTTGCGGCTCGTTGTTCTTAGCCGGCTGCTTAGCACGGCTGGCTGCCTGACGCTCCTTCTCACGCTGACGCTGCGCATTCGCCTTCTGCTTCTGCGCTGCGAGTTTCTCGCGCTCACGCTCCTTCTTAGCCTTGGCCTTGTCGCGCTCTTTCTGCGCCTTGGCTTTGGCTTTCTCGCGTTCTTTCTGCTTCTTAGCCTTCGCTTTCTCGCGTTCGCGCTGCTGTTTTGCTTTCGTCTTGGCATCAACGGCATAAACAGCCGCAATGCGGTTATCCACGAGGGCTGCCATCGGCGTCAACGCCGCAAAGCCCATAGCCAACAAGAGTATGTAGATAATGCGTTTCATCTCTGTTAGTGATTGATAGACTGGGTACCACCACGCTTACGGAAGTTACGTTCGGAGCGGTTCCAGTCGTAGATATACGATTTACTATGCTGCGGCAGCTCAAAGGCTACCGTATATTTAATTCCTACGTTGAGGTTGCGAATCATCGCGTTGTCGGACATCGTGCTAAGCAGCAAAGGCTGGATATAGAACTGGAGTCCGTCTTCGGTATCGCGGTACTCAAAGACGGGTGCACCGGTGCCGCGTGCATGGAGGTTGAGTATGCCAAAATCAGCATAGGCCGCCAGGTACATCCGCACCTTGTCCGGATTGGTACGGAACGACTTATAGCGGAACATATGGCCAATGCGAGCGCCGAGCTCCAGATGACCCATGATATTGAAATTCCACTTCATCGGCAGCGCACCGCTGGACATCGCATGGCCCGACTCGAACTGATGGTTCGGCATGTCGTAGAAGTCGTCGTACATCCGTTCGTACTCGCCGTACGTGGTGAACTCGGCACGCGAGGACGCTGCGCCGTACATATTGAGCGACACCTTCGGACCGAGCAGGAAATAGAAACGTCCCCACTCTCCTCCGAACAGCAACGGGAAGTTGAGGTTCACCATATGGCTCAGGTCGTTCGACTCGTCGATAAGCACATGCATCTGGAACAGGTCACCCTCGGTATCCCGCATCGGCAGCGAGAAGTCCATCGCATCCAGCGGATTGGAATGGAGCTCATACAGGCCCTCGACGCCCACGGAGAACAGGAAATTGTTGTAGCATATACGATAGTCCAGACCCAGGTTGACATTCATACCGGGAGATGGCTGACGTCCGGGGATATTATGCAGCAAGGTCGAGTAGCCCAAATCGCCATGCAAGGCCACAAAATGGGCCCTATCAGGCGTCAGAGCGGTGTGGGCCAAGAGGCTCGCGCTCATGAGCATTGCGCATACTATTAGTATATATCTTCTCACAGACTATCCTATACACAAACTATTAGTGGCTGCAAAGTTACGCTTTTTTTTTCAAATACACAAGTTTTTATAGCATTTTTTTGGCATTTTCGCGTTTTTTCACTCTTTTTGGTACTTTTTTGGCGAAATCTATAACAACAGAAGGGGCCACCTTTCGGCAGCCCCTTCGACGTTAGTATTCTGAAAAATCAGAACTTATTTCAGCTCCACCTTGCGTCCGGTCATGTCGAAGACAGCACCGTTGACAAGGATGTAAACGCGGTTGTCGCGGATGAACTTAACAGCCTCGGTACCGGGTCCTGCGTTGCCACCCTCAGGCAGACCGGTTGCATCACCACGCTTCACGTAGAGGCAGTTGATTGCAGCAGGTTCGCCATCGGTGAAGCTATCATCGTTGATCCAGATGAATGCTACGCGGTAGTGACCGGCAGGAACGTTAATCTTAGCGTCTTGACGCGTGAAGACATCGGTTGCTACGAGTGCAGCACCGCCATCCAGTGCCATCCAGCCTGCAGGCAGGTTCTCGGCGGTCAGGCCCTCCGGTGCAACACCGGCGGTCAGCTGAACATCAGCCGGAACCAGAGCTACACGCAAGAAGTCGATAGCACCGTCCTCGTCGTTGTACTCACCAACGGCCTTCCAGAAGTAGGTGAAGGTATATTCACCTGCCTGGTCGAAGTCGAACAGCTTGGTAGCGTAGGAAACAGAAGCCTGATCCTCATCGTAACCATAGTTCACACCGTTGTTAGAGATAAAGAGGTTAGCGTCGTTACCACCGAAGGCCCAAGCGTTGTCGCTGTTAGCGAGTTTCCAGGTAGCAGCGTCTTGGAACTGGGTCTCATACGGGATAGCCTGGATATTCTCGATGGTCGAGAAGGCAACAGAAACGGTCTTGCTATTCTCACTGTCGCAGTTGTTGCGCAGGTAGAATACATAAGCCGTATTCTCCAGGAGGTTGTCCAGCACGATCGGGTTGGTAGTAGCGGTAAATGCTACAGGCTCCTCACCGGCCATAACCAGTGCATACTCCCAGTTAGCACCCTCTACGTCATCCCATGCGATGGTAGCACCCTCAGTCGTGATCTCAGATACGTTGAGGTGGGTAGCCCACATACAAGCCGGAGCTTGACCAGGAACATAGGCGATCGTCATCTTCGGCAGGAAGTTACGCTGAGTCATGTTGTTGCCCGTACCGTAACCACCGATAGAACCGCCAGTCGTGTTCTTACCATACCAGCTGCAGCCTACCCACGAACCTGCAACGGTCTGCTTGAAGCCGATGAGCAAGTTGTCGCCAGTATACTGGAACGGCTCGCTGAGCGTTACCACCATCTTGTTGTCCACAATCGACAGGTTGCCGGCAACCATCACTTGCGTGAGGTTGTCCCAATCGTTGAGCGCTGCCAAGGTAGCATCCTCGGTCGTGGTCATGTAAACCTCGAACTCAGCTGCGCCCCAGTTAGCAGTAGCGGTGCCGGAGTAGAAGGTCAACTCAGTGATCGAATCCCAGAGGATCTCTTGCAGACTCTCTGCCGGAACGATGAACTGGCTAGCCGTATTACCTTCATCTACGTAAGTACCATAGATAGGTACGTAGTTGTTAGTGTTGGTACCATCGTTTACAACAATCGAGTAGATATTGGTCGGCAGGAAGGAGATGATGGCGCTGTATGCGCTCTGTCCATCCAGCTCACCGCAATCTGCCTTCACGCGAGCGTAGTAGGTAGCCTCAGCGGTCAGACCGGTCAGGTTAGCTACAGGCTCGGTAACGTTCATTACGAGCGAGTCAGACATATTGCTATTGAGACTGTACTCAACCGTCCATGCCTGTGCCTCACCGGCATTCCAGGTCAGGGTAGCAATCGTACCGTTGCCCGGAGTGAGCTCTGCTGCCAAACCGGTCGGAGCAGGACAAGCGATCGTCGTCTTGAAGGACTTGATTGCACTCCAATCACTTGCGCCGTCCTCACCACAGTTCGCACGAACGTATACATAATACATATGCGATGCCAGGAGATCCGAGAAGATGTACGAAGTATCGTTTACATCGATCAGGTTAGAGAGGGTATCGGGGTTGAATGCCGCGATGGTATCCAAAGCGATCTGCCATGCGCTCTGACCTTCCTCGCCTGCACTCCACGACAGTTTAGCCGAGTGTGCATAGACATCAGAAGTAGTCAGGTTGATCGGTTTGAGACAGGTCAGCTTCTTGATGCTGATGTTATCTACAGCAGCAGGAGTCTGAGTGCCACCGGAACCATCGTTTCTCCAAAGAAGAACCACTTTGTAAAGACCAGCCTCAACAGCCAAGTCAAACGATTCCGTGGTCCAAGAAGAAGACAAATTCAGTTTGATACCATTATGCAAAGCAGTCCAACCTTCAGGTAACGAGAATGTACTGGTAGCCGTTGCTGACAATTCCAATGTATCCGGAACAAGCGCAACACACAACAGGTCATAGTTGCTTTCACCATTAGCCTTCCAATCGTACTTGAAGTTATAAACTCCATCTTCAAACTGGAACAACTTCGTTGCGTAAACAGCAGCCGAGGAACCTGTGGTATATGCGTTTGAAGTACCTCCGTTATTGGAGATATAAAGCGCATGCGTACCCTCACCATTGTGAGCGGCCTCACCATAAGCCCATGCGTTAGCAAATGTACCATTGATGAATGCCCATCCGTTCTTAGTCTCAAAGTCGTTTGCATACGGGATGGTAGCCGGAGCTTGCAGCGTCGTAAAGAGGAGCGCCTCAGACCAGTTATCCTCATCGCAAGTTACTTGTACCTGAACATAATAGTCATCTGCATCATCAAGGTTTGTCAATGCATACGGACTCTCAACGCCCGGAACCACAACGGTATCGGTACCGTGGATGTAACGGAGGTTGAAGCCTGTCTGACCATAGGTATTCCAGCTGATCGAAGCGGAGTTGGTCGTGATATCAGCAGCTGCTACGTCGTCCGGCGTCTGGCAAGCCTTAGCCGTACGGAAGGTAGTAGAAGCCCAAGCACTTACACCGTCTTCCTCACCGCAGTTCGCGCGTACGTATACGGTATATAAGGTGTCGGTAATCAATTCAGCCAGAGAATACGGATTGGAAGCGACATCAATGATCTCTTCATCCGTCACGTTAGCCAGATCGAATTCAGGATCAGCCGTGTAAACAAGTTGCCATGCATTCTGTCCCTCGTCACCTGCTGTCCAGCCGATTGTAGCCGAAGTAGCAGTGATGTTGGATACAGTAAACTCTGATACTTCCTTACAGGTGATCTTCTTGATACTGAAGTTATCTACCGCAGCAGGAGTTTGGCTACCACCACTACCATCGTTTCTCCAAAGGAGAACGACGTTGTAGAGTCCAGCGTCTACATTCATACCAAACGTTTCGGTATTCCATGTTGACGACAAGTTCAGCTTATTTGCTTCATGGAGCTTCGTCCAACCGGTAGGCAGCGAGAACGTACCCGTAGCGGTTGCAGCCAGTTCAATGGAGTCAGGAACAAGTGCAACACACAGCAAGTCGTAATTGCTTTCACCATTTGCCTTCCAATCATACTTGAAGGTGTAGAAACCTTCTTCGAACTGGAACGACTTGACAGCATAAACTGCAGTTGCGCTGTGCGAGTATGCATTGGAAGCGCCATTATCATTAGAGATATAGAGCGCATGCGTACCCTCACCGTTGTGAGCAGCGGTACCGTAAGCCCAAACGTTGGTGTAAGAACCGTTGATGAGCATCCAGTTGTTGCCATCCTCAAAGTCATCAGCATACGGAACGGTAGCCGGACCCATCTTGGTACGGAACGGAGCCGAAATGATCTCACTCATACCTTCCTCACCACAATCTTTGCGGAGATAGAAGATATAGTCGCTGTTATCCAACAGTTCGCTTACTACAGCAAAGGTATCGGTGGTTGCAATGAAGTCAGCCGGCATCTCAGCCGTAGCCAGAGCTACTGCGTAGAGCCATGCGCCGTTCTCCACGTTATCCCA
>DFGU01000079.1:0-6511 GCA_002371785.1 Bacteroidales bacterium UBA3742 | reverse complement strand
TATCCACGTTGTCCAGGAAGATAGCACCGCTACCGTAGTTAGCGTTCGAGAAGAACTGAATTACAATCGTATCACCTGCATACGGAGTGAGGTTGATATCTGCGGTCGTGAACTCACCCGGGTTATCCTTATCGGTACCGGTAGAAGTCTTACCATAGGTCGGGGTCAATGCCTCGAAGTCGCCTCCGTTCACAGAGATCTTCACGGTCATTTCGCCGCAAGTAGCCGTATGAGCATAGTCGAACGACAGAACGTAAGCAGGCGTCTCAGGCAGTACGATAGCCGGCATGTTGATCAATGCCGTACCGCTCGATACATAGTAGTTGTACATACGCAGCATCTTATTGTCGCCGTACTCATATACACCCCAGATACGCTCCGGGTTGCTATTCAGCGTCGTCGAAGCAGATGCGCTGTTGTCCCAGCAAGTCGGGATGCTGTTGACAGCCATATTCTCAAAGTCTGCATGCCACGGCAGCGTGGTAATGTTGCCACAGAGCGTGGTGAAACTGATGATAGCACCGTACGGGCTAACAGCCTCCGCATTCGTTGGGTCACACCATGCAGCTACTTGAGCATCATAAGAGGTACCCATCTCGAGACCGTTGATCATCAGCGTGTCATTGGTTGCCAGAATCGGCTCACCCCACTCAGCAGCACTGGTCTTCTTATAGCGAACGAGCCAGTTAGCCTCGGTACCTTGCGGCGTCCAAGAGAGAACAACTGCATCGTCTGCCAGACTGTCTGCTGCCAGGCCATTAGGCTCCATGCAGTTCGGGATAGCCTCAACTACTACATCATCGATAAGCGCCGAAGCGATATCAACGGTTGCAGCCAGCATCTTGATAGCCACGAACTTGCCCTCACCCGTATAAGCGGTGAACGGTACAACGAATTGGTTATATACATTGCTGGTCAGCACGATGGTATCCAGAGCTACGAAGTTAGCCGTATCTTCCAGAGCAGGCATTACACCTACTACCAGCGTTGCGTTCTCCGAAGCGTCCTCATAATCGTTGCGTGCATAGAATTTCAGACGCATGCCCTCCAAGCTAATCAGCTCAGGCAGAACGATATACTCGTCCTGAGGATCATAACCTACTTGCGAAGCGAAGTAACCGAACTTGCTTCCGCTATGTGCATCTTCCGGATAGTTAGACAGGATCGTCGGATAACCGTTACCATCCTGGATAGCGCTCCAGCAGAGGAGACTGCCCTCGAAGTCTTGCTCAATCGTAGCCACAGCGGCACACTCGGTAGCGAAAGTAACCGATGCGCTATACTCGCCGATAGCAGTCGGATCCTCGGGATCACACTGCGTAGCTACTTGAGCTTCGTAGATCGTAGAATGATTCAGGCCCTCGAGCAGGAAGGTATCTGCAGCAGCAAATACTACTGTCCAGTCTTCAGTACCCTGCTCGCGATAACGAACAGCCCATGTGGTCTCCGTACTAATCGGATTCCAGGTCAGTTCGATAGAAGAGGTAGTAACCGTCGTATCAAGTGCTGCGAAGTCCTTCGGCGTTGCACACGGAGGAACAACCCCCTTCTTGAAGTCGATAGACATCTTCGGCAAGAAGCTTCCGCTATACGGTCCGTACGTGCTATACTCATAGCGTGCCGAGCCGGAAGTAGCCGAAACACCGAGCCAAGTGGTAGATACGCCATCACCGGCAGTCGTCTCGTTGATAGCAACCAACAGGTTTCCACCAGCGTATTGATACATCTGATCGAACTCGATGTACATCATCTTATCCTCGATGGTCAGGGCTTTGTTAGAAGCCACTTGAGTCAGCGAAGCAAACGGCACGTTAGCAGTCATCGTCGTATTCTCCACTTCGCCTACATAGATATCGAAACGAGCGTCGCCGAAGTCATGAGCCGCCAAAGAGCTGGTATAGAACGTCAGAGCCTTAATAGAATCCCACTGGATAGCGTCTAAACGCTCAGCAGGAGTAATAAACTGACTGCCCGTGTGGCTACCTGCATAGTATGCGTAGAAAGGCACATACGAGCTTGTCGAGGTACCTTCGTTCACCGTAATCTGATACGGGTTGACAGTCTTGAACGAAAGCGATACGATTTCGCTCTGCGAATCACCGCAATCCTTACGCAAATAGAGGGTGTACTTGGTGTTCTCATCAAGACCCTCAACGAGGAGCGAGTTCTGATCTACATCCGTGAACTCGGTCGGCTCTTGACCTGTCGGGATACATGCATACTCCCACGTCATACCGTCCTCGTCATCATTCCACGAGAAGGCTGCCGAGTTAGTAGTAACGTCACCCAGTGTTAGGCCATTCGGCATGCGGCAAGCAAGACGACTGATCTTGAAGTTATCAACAGCAGCACCCGGAGCAGTACCACCGCTGGTATCATCACGCCATACGAGAACTACCTTATAGTAGCCCATTTGCTCAATATTGAGCTCGATGCGCTTGGTCTGCCATACCGAGCTGAGGTTCAGCTTCGAACCGCCATCCAATGCGATCCAGCCTTCCGGCAGAGCAGTAGTACCCAGTCCGGTCGGGAGATCCGTTGCAGCTTCTACTTCTACAGAAGCCGGCACCAATGCTACACGCAGATAATCGTAGTTACCCTCACCATTACACATCCAGTCGAACGAGAAGGAATACATTCCAGCCTCGGGGAAGTAGAAGGTCTTGGTAGCATATACAACACATGCGACATTATTGGTATAAGCAGCCGAGACGCCATTATCATTCGATATATAGAGCGCGTGCGTACCGCCATTAGCTACAGCCGTACCGCGTACCCACTTATTGACGTACTCACCATTGAAGGTCAACCAGCCGTTGGTCTCCTCAAAGTCACCCACATACGGCAACTCAGCCGGAGTCTGGAGTGTCTTGAAGGTCTTCATCAGCGGCTCGCTCTTCTCGGTCTCGCTACAAGCGCGACGAACGAAGAAGATGTAATCCGTGGTCTCAGCGAGTTCGCTCAGTTCGGCGATCTTGTCGGTCGTGTTAGCGGTGTAGTCAGCATCCGTCGGCGCAAAATCAGCAGCCGGATTAGCTACATAGCCGTACTCCCACGTACCTTCCTCGTCAGCATCCCAAGTGATCTCAGCCGTCGTACCGGTAACGTTACCCAGCGTGATGCTGAGCGGACGCTCACAAGCCGGAATCAGGTCGATAGCTACATTCGAGATATGGAGGTTGTTGTCACCGTTAGCTTCGGTGGACTCACCGTAGAATGCCAGCATGATGCTCTGACCGGCATATGCGCTCAGGTCGAACTTCACGGTCTGACCCTCTGTGCTGATCTGGTCGAACGACGTACCTTGACCTTGGTTACCCCAAGTGCCAAGTGCTGTCCAATCAGCGCCACCGTTATTAGAGATGAAGACGATGAACTGATCGTCGTTCTGCTCACCTGCGGTAACAGCTGTAGGCGCGGAACCTGCATTGGTAGTCAGAGCGAGATCGAAGGTCAGTTGATAACCAGCCTGCATCTCAATCACCGGACTTACCAGCCAATGCTTGGTGTCCGTACCGGCAATATTCAGATAGAGGTGCTCGTTGTTGAAGACACCGTTCTTAAGGCCTACGCTCCAACCGTTCTTGCTAGCCTCCAGCTGTGCACCACTCTCCTGTACAGCCTCGAGAAGCGCCTCATAGCGTTTCCACTCACCCGGCATAGCCGTGGTGTCGAAGGTCTGGATGAACGGAACAACCGCAGCCGTCTTAGCGATGATCGATTTACCATAGTCGGTGAAATCTTCCTCGGTACAAACAGCTGCTACGCGAACCTCATACTCGGTGAATGCACTCAGGCCTGTGATCGTATAAGGATTAGCTGCGATATCCAGCGTGGTCCATACAGCCGTAGAATCTGCTGCAGGCTTGTACTGGAGACGCCATGCCGTTTCACCGCTGTTAGCCGTCCATGCTACCGGCAGGGTTGTGCTGGTAGCCTGTGCATTCAATGCATGCAGACCGGTCGGCTTCAAACAGGTCGGAGTCTCGTCAATCAGTACATCATCTAAGTGGAATGCATTATCACCACCAGCTTGAGTAGATTCTCCATAGAAGGCAATCTTAATTGTTTGACCGGCATAAGCACTCAGGTCAATCGGATTTACTTCCTCACCGGTAACAGCGATATCGTTGTAAACATACTCCGAACCGGTGTTGTTCCACTCGCGGAGAATCGTCCAGTTGGCACCACCGTCGTTAGAAGCCAATACAATGAAACGGTCATCCTGCTGCTGAGTCTTGTCCACTTCGGTAGCAGAGTTCCATATGGTTAATGCAATCTTGAAGGATAATTGATAGCCTTGATCCCCTTCTTCCATTTCCGGAATAGGGATTTCCGGAGAAATAAGCCATCTGTAAACGGTCGTACTCCAAATGTTCACATACGCATGGTTATCAAAGATACCATTCTTAGCACCAAAACTCCATCCAGTAGTACCAGACAAAGTAACAGAACCATCTGCCTGCAACCGTCCGGCTGTGTTCGTCCAACCACTCGGGGCAGACGTACCCTTGAAGTGCTCTGCATAGGGCAGACCAATCAAGGTGTTGAACGAAGCAGAACGCCATCCGCTGGTGTTCTCACCGCAGATAGCCTGTACCTGTACCTGATAAGCCGTGTTCGAAACGAGGTTCGTCAGCTGATAAGAAGATCCCGAGAGGTTCTTCACCAGCGTCCAGTCGGCATCCGCTGAAGCCTTGTACTGCAGGTTGTAAGCTGCAGCCGTACCAATCCAGTTGATGGTAGCAGAACTAGACGTTACGTCGTTTGCCTCCACCGATTCCGGTTTGTCGCAAGTCGGACCAGCCGAAGCTTCCGTTGTAATGGTAGCTTCCCAACCGGCAGCCGTAGAAGAGCCATCCGAATGCCACTCAATGGTGAGCGTACCGGACTGAGCTACATAATCTTCATCTGTAGTGATGGTTGCAGACGCACAGCCGGTCTGGAGTCTTCCAAGCAACTCGCCGTCCGTCGCATCGCCATCATAGATAAGCATGTAGTCCCAGTCGTAACAACTGGATGAGGACTCCGTTGCAAATGACGAAAAGTTAATCGTAATACTTCCCGTACAAGTGAACGTAGCCGTGTAGCTTTGACTGGTGCCATAATTGGCACTTGGTCCGCCCGAATCATAAAAGGCGTAGGTGCTACCCGGAGTCAGCTCTTCTTCCATATTACCGGTTAAGGTAATAACTTCTTGAGCCTGTACCGTTGCCCATGTAGCAAAGAGCACCATGACCAAACAAAGTAATACTTTTCTCATAAGCTTTGAATTTAGTTAAACAATAAATAATTAAAAAAACTATCTTATTATAGTATCTTTTTCGACATTTTGGGCTGCAAATTTACGAAATCTTTTCGATATGTGCAAATTTTTTTCGAAAAAATAACAATTTGCAGCAAAAAACACCGTTTTTGGTGACAATTTGCACCTGCGCGAGGTATTTCTCCTCGCGCAAGTGTTCTATATATTACTCGCGCGGGTCGCCCACTTTCACGCCGGCTGCGTTGTACCATTCGTCGTTGAGAATGATATAAAGCTGGTCGTGGTAGATTACCTTGCGAGCACCTTGTCCGTCTGTGCCGTAGATATTGTCAATATCCTCGTGCTTATTATAAACCGTCAGGGTATGTACCAGCACGGTAGCACAGTTAGCACCCTCTACCAGTACGGTATCCCTATAGGTACCCGTCGGCGTTCCGGCCGGATACGTGATAGGCGTCTGACCCGCTACGTACGGATGCATCGCATTCTCGTAAGTGAACGGCAGTTCCTCCAGTTCCACGCGCGAAGTCTCAAAGAGCGTATCCTCCGAAGCGTTGTACGAAACGATGAGCGTCATCACACTGTCGCAACCAATCGAGGATACGATCGTATCACGGAAGATACCGGCACGGTTGTACGGGTTGCCATTCCACATGTAGCTCTCACCCGGGCAGATAGCCACTTCCTCGTCCTCGGCATAGCGGCGCTCCTTAACGTAGAGGTAGAGCGTTACGATACTATCGCATCCGTGCTCCACGGTCTGCAGCTTACGACGATATACGCCAGCACGATCCTTAGGCAGGAAGTCGTAGTTAGCATACGTATCGCCCTCGCAGATGGTGTCGCGGAACGTAGACTCCATCGCGGGATAAACCTCGATCTCCAGCTGCTGAACGCTATCCTTCACGCCGGCCCTTGCATCGGCATCCGAAACGAAGAAGCAGGTAGGATAAGCATGGATACCCGGCTTGGTGTCCTCACCCGAGAGGATGATGTCGCCCACCTGGATGTCCTCAAACTGGCAAGCCGAAGCGTAGTCAACCGTCTTCTTGAAGTATGCCAAGCGGATATTGTCCACGTGGATAGCCACACCCGTCGAAGACGTGCTGCGTGCCTCACGGTAAAGACCGATGCGGACGTTCTTGCCGGCATACTGTGCCAGGCTGAAGCGTACGTTCATACCGTTGGTCGGTATGTCGCGCAGCTGCTGTCCTGCCGGGTTAGTGTTCTGCCACTTGCCCAGGA
>DFGU01000031.1 GCA_002371785.1 Bacteroidales bacterium UBA3742 | reverse complement strand
AAAGTCTAGGATTACCCGGACTTAACCCGGACTTAACCCGGACTTAAACCGGACTTAACCATGGAAAACCATGGAGGAATCATGGGAAAAAGTATGGGAACCCACCTGGCCTCCCCTCAAGGGAGGAGAAACCGGCATCAAATGCCGGGTCAATGGACAAAGGACAAGCTCCGCGCTTACTCGCGGAGAAGGAAACGGCGTCGGAACAAGCTCGCAAGACCGAGAGCCAGGGGGCATCGCCGACAGGCAAAGGATCTTCCACTTATTCCAGTTTTCGTAAAAATCGCACAAAGGACAAAAATACCCGCACGTGGGCAACACGCACGGGTACATTAATTTACGCAGGTTTATAAAATTGGAAAATTTTTACGGAGAGTCGCAAAAATTAACGAATTAGCGCTTATTTTTTACGATCCCCCCCATGTGGCTATTCCATTCGCTGGGGGAGGTGCCGGTTTCGCGGGCGAAGATTCGGGCGAAGACGGTGGGCGAGGAGAAGCCGCATTGTTCGGCGATGTCCTGCATCTTCATGTCGGGATGGTCGGTCATCAGCTGCTTAGCGTCCTCGATGCGGTAGCGGGTGACGAACTGGTAGAAATTGCAGCCGTACTCCGCATTGATGAGTTGGCTCAGGTAGGTGCGGTTGAGCGGCAGCACCCGGCGCAGGTCCATGAGGCGGAACTCGGGATTGGTATAGGGTTTCTCGCGCGTCATCCACTCCTCGAGCGTAGCGCGATACTCGGCGTTGGAGCCGGTAGGGGTCTCCTTGGTATCGGTCACAGTCTCGTCTTCGACCGTCTCTTTTGCGGCCTCCTCGATCCAGGGCTTGGAGCGGAAGATGATCTGGTCGTTGGTATAGATGATGGCGAAGAGTATCAGCCATTGCTGGGTGAAGAGTCGCGTGGGTTCGTCCGAGAAACAGAGATAGATATATGACATAGCTAAGACAAGAATCATGAGGAGATAACGGACCACCCATTTCTCATCCGTTTGCTCCACCGAACCGTAGTTCTCCTCAGTGTATATACGGTAGTCCCGCACGTGCTTCAATATCAATGCCACCCACACCATCGGAACGAGCGCCATGAGCCAGCGCAGATCGTAAGGAACAAGCATATCAATTACGCCGAGCACAATCACGGGCACGATGCGCTTGAGTGCGCTCTTCAAGGTCAGCCATCCGGGCTGCAAGAGTTCCGACGGATAGGCCAGCAAGAGCCAGGCGATCAAATCGCCTCCAATCATCTCCCAGCCCTCGAAGCCAAATATGCCCTCGGCCGGCTGGAGATCGGCATTGACGTACATTCGGTAGCAAGCTCCCGCAATCATTACTACGGAAAGCGTACCCGTAATCCATGCATGCACATAACGCGCGCGAACACCTTCAGAATGGCGCGCCATCGTCCAGGTGTTGATCAGCAGCACCGTAATAATGGCGGAGTTTTGCACAGGATAAATAATTTTGCGAAACAGATCAATCGGAATTAGCGGTGCAAGGATGTAACTCAACACCATGGCTGCCGTTAATGCCAGACCGAATACCACCTCCGATCGGTATTCTACAAAAAACTTACGAATACTCATTTTTTTCCTCCCAAAACCAAAACGGCTGCAAAGGTACAAAAAATTTGGCATATAGGCAATAGGTGAGGCAATTTTTTTACGCCGAGTGGCGTACTAAATACGTACTTTTTTTTGTGCATGGATGTGCGTAACGAGCAGATAGTCAGCAGGGAGCGGCGTACTTAAATATACTTTTCGGTACTTTTATGTTTTATAACATATGCGGAAGTTTGCGTATATGGGGAAAAAGCAGTAATTTTGCAGTCGGAATTAACAAAGTTAATGCAGAAACCAGAATACAAACAAAATCTTAAAATCACATGAAGAAACGTTTTTACATGTTCTCCGTTATGGTGATGGCGACGCTGGCGATGATGGCTCAGAGTCTGACTGTAACGGGTGTGGTGATGGCGGAAGATGATCCGGATCCGATCATCGGCGCCAACATTATCGTGAAAGGTACGACCAACGGTACGGTGACCGACTATGACGGTAAGTTCAGCATCCATGCTCAGCAGGGCGCGGTGCTGACGGTGACGTACATGGGTTACAAGCAGCAGGACATCAAGGTGACGTCGTCGGCACCGCTGAAGATCACGTTGCAGCCGGACAACGTCCAGCTGCAGGAGGTAGTAGCCATCGGCTACGGTACGATGCGCAAGAGCGACGTGACGGGTGCGGTGACGAGCGTGAGTGCGGACCAACTGCTGAAGTCGCCGGTGTCGGGACTGGACCAAGCGCTGCAGGGACGTGCAGCCGGTGTGACGGTGACGAGCGAGTCGGGTCAGCCGGGTGAGGCCGCTACGATCCGTATCCGCGGTATCGGTTCGGCACTGGGAGGTAACGACCCGCTGTATGTAGTAGATGGTGTCATTACGAGCGACATTAAGTTTCTCGCTCCGAGTGACATCCAGTCGATGGAGATCCTAAAGGACGCATCGGCTACGGCTATCTACGGTAGCCGCGGTGCGAACGGTGTGATATTGATTACCACGAAGCAAGGATCGGAAGGAAAGATTAACATCTCGTTTGATGCGTATTGGGGCTTCCAGAACCGCTGGAAGAAGCTGGATGTTCTTAATAGTAAAGATTTAGCGGATACAGAGATACGTATTGGCGCGATGCGCGATGGCGCTACGCAAATATCCGACTATTATAAATACGGATTCTCGCAGTGGCTTCAAGACTACAAGATAGGCGTCTCTACTTTCTATCCTACCAACTTCGACTACTCGAGTCAGGAGACCGACTGGCAGGACGAGGTATTCAAACGTAATGCATTTATGCACAATTATACGCTCTCGTTCGACGGCGGTAATGACAAAGGCCACTACGCTATGTCGGCATCGTACTTCGGACAAGAGGGTACGATCATCGGTAGTAACTACCGCCGCTTCACGCTGCGTTTGAATACAGATTATAAGGTACGCGAGTGGCTGAAGATCGGTGAGCACTTCTCGCTGATGACCAGTAGTGGACGTAATGCGATGAATAATAACGCTTCGGCCGGAGCATCCATTATCTCTGCTGCGCTGGCTATGGCGCCGTGGGATCCGGTGTACTATCCTGAAGGTTCGGTGAATGCGGCCGGAGAAAATATAGGTGGACATTATTCGGCAGGTTCGAACTTCAAGAATGTGACCAATCCGTATCAGATGGTGTATAACGGCGAACCGAGCAAAAAGACGGAACGCATGTTGGGTGATGTGTTCTTTGAGATCAATCCGATTCAGGGCCTGACATGGAGAACGTCTGTTTCGGCGGACTATACCTTAATTCGCGAGCGCAATTACTGGGGCGCGAATACGTACACGAGTTATAATTTCTCGGAGAAGAACGGTTTGTCGTCCAGCATGGAGCGCCATTTGTCGCTCATTGAGGAAACCACGCTCACGTATGCACGCCAACTGGGCAAACATAATTTCAGCGTAATGGTGGGTCAGACATGGCAGGAATATAATCAGTATGGTATCGGTGGTTCGGGTGCTACAATCCTGAATCCGGTAGAGAGCAACTGGTATCTGCTCAATACGAAGACGGACAAGAATCCGGCCGGAGATTGGGTAAGTCGTACACGCCGTTTGTCGTTCCTGGGCCGTGCGTTCTACAGCTATGACAACCGCTACATGATTACCGCCAACTTCCGTGCGGATGCATCGAGCAAATTCACTAAGAACCCGTGGGGCTTCTTCCCCTCGGTGGCACTGGCATGGCGTCTGAGCGAGGAGCATTTTATCAAGGATAAGGAACTCAGCTGGCTGGATAATCTGAAGATACGTGCCGGATGGGGTCAGGTAGGTAACGACGGTGTGGATGCAGGCGCTTTCGTAGCAACGATGGCTAATGGTTCGCAGCTGAATACCGACTATCCTTTGGGTGGCGACAACAGTGAAGCAACGCCGGGTTCTGCTGTACTGAGCCAGGTGAACAGAGACGGTAAGTGGGAGACCAACGAGCAATGGGATGCCGGTATCGACTTTAGTTTCTGGAATGGTAAGTTGAGCGGTGCGATTGACTACTTCTGCCGTGACACGAAGGATGCACTCTTGTATGTGATTGCTCCCGGTCATGTGGGTAACAGAATGAAGATGGTCAGCAACGTAGGTAACATCCGTAATATGGGTGTGGAGATCACGCTGAGTCACGACAACCGCGTAGGTAAGGTGCATTATAACATCGGTGGTAACTTCAGTTACTTGCATAACAACCTGACAGCACTGAACGGAGGTTCTCGTCTGCCGGAGGCGGATGGCTATCGCATGACCGATCTGGGTCTGCCGCTGAAAGCGTTCTGGGGCTATACCTATGAAGGTGTGTATAAGACGGACGAGGAAGCCCTGGCGCACCTGACAGCGTATGATGCTTCTACGATTACAGCACATGCCGGTGACGCGCGTTATACCGACCTGAACGGAGATGGTAAGATAGACGAAAATGATGCGCATTATATCGGTAATTCGTTCCCGAAGTTCTCCTATGGTATCAATGCCGGAGCTGAATTTTACGGTGTGGATATCCAAGTGTTCTTCCAGGGTGTAGCAGGTATTGATATTTACAATGCTGCTCGTATGAGACTGGAGGGCGACGGTTCGTCGAATGCGCTGGCCAGCTATATGAAAGACGAGGTATGGGTAGGTTACAGCACCGGTGTACAGAACGCGATGCTGAATAAGGGTATCAACTATATGGAACTGGAGAATCGTGATGGTACGATACCTAACCCGCTGGGTTCATCGGCTAACACCGCTTCCTCGACTCGTTTCCTGGAGGATGCCAGCTATCTGCGTCTGAAGAACCTGCAGATCGGTTATACCTTCCCGGCTAAATGGACTCAGAAGTTCCGCTGCTCGCGTCTGCGTCTGTACGCAACGGCCAGCAACCTCTTCACCATCACCAAGTACAAAGGTTACGATCCCGAAGTGGGTGGCGGTGTGGACTACGGAAACTATCCGCAAAGTAGAACGTTTACGTTTGGACTGAATGCGAATTTTTAGACCGCTTCGCTGATAGAATATAGACCGTTCATTTCATTCACTGAAAGAGTAAAGACCGTTCATTTCATTCACTAAAAGAATAAAGACTGATATGAAAACGAAATATATATTTGTTATTAGTATTCTCTGTTCTGTACTTTGCCTCACCGGGTGCAAAGATTACCTAACTGAGATTGAGCCGGGTACGACCTTGTTGGAGGACTATTATACCTCAACGGCTGCGGCGAAAGAAAATCTGGTAGGATGTTATGTACCGCTGATGTGGGAATATAATACGACCTACTGCTCGGAGTGGTTTATTGGCGATATAGCCAGCGACGACGCCCTGAAGGGTGGCGGTTCGACCAGCGATATGGCGGATGCCTATGACTTTGAAAACTGGCGTACAGAATCTTCGAATTCCCTGCTGCACGACTTTTATCTGGCGCAATACCAAGGTATCGCCCGTTGTAATTTGTCGCTCCACTATATTGCGGGCATGGAAGTAGGCGTGGACGAAGAGTTTACTCAGGCCATGAAGAACCGTCTGCTGGGCGAGGCATATTATCTGCGTGCGTACTACTATTTCCGCCTGGTGCGTGTATTTGCAGGCGTACCGCTGGTGACCAACGTGGTGGATAATATGGCTGATTGGCAACAGCCGCGTGCCTCGGTAGATGAAATCTATACGCAGATATTGTCCGACCTTGAGTTGGCGAATAAATACTTGTGGGAAAAGAGTAAATACCCCGCAGCCGAAATGGGACGTGCTACCAAAGGTGCGGCTGAGGCTATGCTGCTGAAGGTGAACGTCTATATGGCTTCGCCGTATTGGCAGAAACAGGGCGTAAAGAAGACACCGGCTGCCTGCTATGCGGACGCCAAGGCATGGGGTGACTCGATTATCACATCGGGCGAGTACAGCCTGTGCACGAACTATGAGGACAACTTCACCATCGCCGGCGAGAACGGACAGGAGTCGGTATTCGAGATTCAGTATGCCGAGGTAACGTGGGGTGACTATACCTGGGACTATGATTACAAAGGCTTTGGCCGTACGGCAGGTTCGTTCACGCAGATCCTGACTCGTAGCCGTTCGAGTAAGATTGGTGGTGGTTGGGGCTTCAACCATCCGACCCAGAACCTGTACGACGAGTTTGAAGCAGGCGATGTGCGCCGTGACGTAGCTATCCTGGTACCGGCAGACAGTCTGATTGAGACGCCGGCAGTAGAGTATTACTTAGGTAATAAGATGCTCAATAATAAGTACGCTATGTATCGTGACAGTACGTACTCCGGAGCAGGATACGGACAGTGGGGTATTCACGCCAGTCGCGGTCCGCTCAACAACCGTCAGATCCGTTATGCCGACGTGCTGCTGCTGTATGCCGAGGCTTGTCTGGGCTTGGGCGATGCCGGAACGGCTAAGACCTATATCGACCAGGTTCGCTCGCGTGCCGGCTTGGGAGCGTGTGCTGCGGCTACGGATGCTACGCTGCGTCATGAGCGTAGGTGCGAGTTGGCGATGGAGGGTCACCGCTGGTTTGATCTGGTGCGCTGGGAAGGCGTAGCCGGTACGGGACTGAAAGCCCATATGGATGCATATAAGACCGGTGAGACGACGGATGCACAGAGCCATATGCGTGAGTTCATCGAAGGCAAACATGAGATCTTCCCGATTCCGTATGAGGAGCGTCTGCTGAATCCGAAGATGGATCAAAATCCGGGATATTAGACCGCTTTGCTGAAAGAATAAAGACCGTTCATTTCATTCACTAAAAGAATAAAGACAAAATAGATATACTAGGCAACTAGGAATTATTAACCTTTTTTTAAAAATTAAAATCATTATGAAAGCAAACAAATTTTTTGCTATTGCGCTTGCAGCGCTGACAATGGTTGGTTTCAACTCTTGTAAAGACAAAGAGAAAGAAGTAGAGGCACTGACGCTGACTCCTACTTCGCTGACCCTGAAGGTAGGTGAGACCGGTACGATCACGGCCAACATCACCGTAGAGACTTGGGCTTCGAACAACGAGGCTGTAGCTACCGTTGATAAGGGCGTTGTTACTGCAGTGGCTGAGGGTAATGCTATCATCTCTGCTACTGCTAATGGTACGACCAAGACTTGCGTTGTGCTTGTTGAGAAGGCAGGTCAGCAAGGTGGCGACGAGAAGACGATCGAGGCAAAACGTATTTGGCCGGTTATTTTGGATGGTGTAACGGCCGAGAAGTATGCAAGCCTGATCGCAGGTGACTTCCGTCCGAACGACGTGGACAACAACCTCTATATCTGGGCTGCAGGCGAGACCTATAGCGCAGGCGAAGGTACCGGTAAGAACTTCTTCGGCAATACCGAGGGTTACATGGCATTGACCGTAGCAGCTCCGCAAGGCTGGTCGGGTGGCGGTTTCAATGTGGCTAACGCTGAGTCTGTTGCGGCCGCTAAGGCACTGCAAGCAGCTATTGCCGCTGAGCCTGACAAGTACTTCCTCCACTTGGCTATCAAGGCTACCAATGCAGGTAATCACCAGTTCTATGTATTCAATAACGCAGAAGGTCGCTCGTTCAATATCGGTACTGCTGCTATTGAAAAGGGTGCTGTAATCGGCGACTTCCCGCGTGACGGTGAGTGGTATGAGTTTGATGTTCCGATGGCTCAGTTTGCTACCGCTATCGCTGGTGAAACCATTGGCAATGATCTGAACATCTTATGCTTCCTTTCGGGAAATACGGTAGGTGCTCAGCTGAATTTGGACGCTGTATACTTCTACGAGAAGAAGTAATCGCGGCTAATTGCTTTGGGGGAGTTGGTTCTCCCCCATTGCCCTAATAATATATAAGACTATGCGTAAACTTGGTAATTTGATTCTATTTGCAACTGCGTTGTTACTAGCTGCTTGTGAGACGCCTGAGTCTCCGTTCTCGTTAAATCCTAACGTGCTACAAATGAAGCCCGGCGATATGCAGACTATAGGGCTTGTAGGTACGGCAAAGGATGTAGAGTGGACCTCCAGCAATCCGGATGTAGCCACGGTGTATTACGGAGTGGTAACGGCGCAAGCTATAGGCAAGACGATCATCACCGCGAAGAGCGGTAAGCAGAGTGCTACCTGCGAGGTGTTTGTGACGGGTTCGGACGGCACGACGCTGCGTATCACGCCGGCGGTGGTGAGCCTGAAGAAGGGCGAGACGTATCAGTTTAAATACGGCAATACGTATGATTTGGAGATGACGTGGTCGAGTAGCGATGAGAGCATCGCGACGGTGAACCAGACGGGGCTGGTGACGGCTCACAAGAGCGGCAATGCTACGATCACATTAGCTACCAACGTAGGTTCGGTGACTGCCCTTGTGGCCGTTGAGCATACGTGGGGTGAGTACCACTTGGTATGGTCGGATGAGTTTGAGGGTAGCGCCCTGGATGAATCGAACTGGACACCGCAGATAGGCGGAAACGGTTGGGGAAACCAGGAAACACAATACTATACCGATCGTCCGGAGAACTTGCGCGTAGAAGACGGCTGTCTGGTGATTGAAGGTCGCAAAGAGCAGTATGAGAATAATGAATATACCTCGGCACGTATCTATTCGAAAGGCAAACGAGAGTTTACGTACGGTAAGCTGGAGGCACGTATCTCGCTACCTGCGGGTATGGGTACATGGCCTGCATTCTGGACGTTGGGCAACCGTGGTAACTGGCCGGCTTGCGGCGAGATAGATATCATGGAGCATACGGGAAGTGTGCCGAATCGTATCTTTGGAACGCTGCATACGACGAAAGATCGTAGCGGAAGTCGTAGTAGTCGGGCCTATACGGGTATTGAAAACATCGAGAATAATTTCCATGTATACGGATGCGAATGGACGAAAGAGGAGAAGAGCGGCAAGGACGTGATACGTTTCTACGTGGACGACATCGTTTATTCGGAGCAAGTAGAGGAGGTAATAGACGATGATGAGTACTGGCCGTTTAACCGTCCGAACTATTTCATCATCAACCTGGCTTTAGGTGGTACGCTCGGCGGCAATATCGATGATGGCATCTTTAACAACCCGTTGCTGATGAAGGTGGATTGGGTACGTGTATATCAGCGTGAAGAAGTGGAGTAAGGCCATAGTATGTTTGGTGTGTACTGTGGCGATAGGGTGCAACCCGATAGAGCCCACAGTACCGAATAGCGGAGCGCATATGGCGCGTTCCACCAAACGTGGTGTGGCATTTAATTTCTCGCAGACTTCTGACCTGCCCTTGTTGTCTTCGGCTATTTGCTGGGATTATAATTGGGGAGATAATACCAACGACAATTCCGCTTTATGGTTTGATGCCAACGATATTGAGTATTGCCCGATGTGCTGGAACGGTAGTTACAATGCCAATAAGATACGTGCATATGTAGCTGCTCATCCAAGTACGAAATATCTGTTGGGATTTAATGAACCGAACCTGACCGACCAAGCCAATATGACCCCGGCGCAGGCTGCGGCTATATGGCCTCCGGTGGTGGCGTTGGCACGGGAACTGAATCTGAAGTTGGTATCGCCCGCGATGAACTACGGTACGCTAGCGGGCTATAGCGATCCGGTTAAGTGGCTCGATGAGTTTTTCGCGCAGCCAGGCGTGTCGATAGACGATATAGATGCTATCTCGGTACATTGCTATATGGCTTCGGCGAGTGCGTTACAGGGATATATTGAGAAATTTCGCAAATACAATAAGCCTGTATGGCTGACAGAGTTCTGTGCGTGGGACCCCAAACCGTCTTCTGCTGAAGTGCAGATGGACTATATGTGTGCCGCGCTTCATTACTTGGAAAACGAACCCCTTGTGGAACGTTATGCGTGGTTTATCCCCCGATATACGAGCAAGAATAATGACCCGCACATGCAACTTATTACCAATGAGATCCCCGGTGAGTTGACAGATGCCGGTAAACTCTATTGCGGCTTCTCGACGTTTGATAGAGAGACGTATCTGAATACGGAATGGATACCTGCCGGCAGTTATTGCGCGATCTCCGGGGCGACTCCTAATTTGCGACCGACAACGGATACCCACTTAAGCGGATTAGACTGGCCGCTGATGATCAAGAATATCGCACCGGGCATGACGCAGGAATATAAGGTGGTTTTAACGAAAGAGACCGCGCATTTCCTGATTCGTACTGCCGGCTATACGGATGCCTTGGTACGGGTGTTTGTGGATAACGAGGAGGTGGTCACCACTACGGTGGCACGGACAGGCGGAAGTGATAATTGGACCACCACTTCCTGCGCGTTATCCGAGGCGCAACAACCATCCAAGGGATGCCATACCGTGCGCTTGGAGTGGCTGTCCGGTAATATACTGTTTTCAGCATTTAGTTTTAAAGAATAGCACTATGAAAAAACTTACTTCCTTTTTATGTATGATGAGCCTGGCTATGGTAGCTATGGCGCAGGACTACCAGCTGGTGTGGAACGAAGATTTCACGGACGCCACGCTGGATCGTCAGGTATGGAACGTAGAGGTGAACGCTGACGGTGGCGGCAACAACGAACTGCAGTACTACTGCGAGGACGGCGTGTCGCTTGGCGTGGAGCCTACGACGGGCAAGAAATGTCTGATCCTGACTGCCAAGAAGCAGTCGGCAGGTGGTAGGGACTGCACGTCCGGGCGCGTGAATACCAAGGGCAAGATGTACTACACCTACGGCAAGATAGAGGCCCGTATTAAGTTTCCGCAGACGGCTAACGGCCTCTGGCCTGCCTTCTGGCAGATGGGTAATAACTACGACCAGGTGGGATGGCCCAAGTGCGGCGAGACCGACCTGATTGAGTTGGGCCACCAGAATGCCTTTGCTACGGGTACGCAGGACCGCTACTTCAACGGTGCGATGCACGTAGGCAGCCGCTGGGATATGGTATGGAGCGAGGCACAGTCGGTGACCTGGGGCTACTCGGTGGAGGACACGTTCCATATCATCTCGATGGTATGGACGCCCACCAGCATCGACATGTATATGGACAAGGTGCAGACGCCTTACTTCCATGCCGACCTGGAGCCGAACGATGATGCGGACTATAACCGCCAGCTGGTGTTCGGAAAGCCGAATTTCCTGATAGCTAACGTAGCGGTCGGCGGTAACTTCCCGGGTATCTACTCGGTGAACCAGATCACGGCCCTCAATAACGGTCCGCGATCGATGTATATAGACTGGATACGTATCTACCAGCGCGGCGACCAGAATGAGTCGTTCTCGTGCCCGACGCCGTCGGACCCGATAGAGGGCGAGACGCAGGGCGTGGTAACGGCGAATGGCGAAAGGACGAATGGCGAGAAGTTGCTACGTGACGGACGGATCGTGATTCGTCGTGGCGAACATACCTATACAGTAACCGGACAAATTGTAGAGTAATGAAACCATTTACGATGTACGATTTACGATGTACGATGTACGATTTACGATTTACCATTTTGGCTTTGGCCTTTTGTCTGAATGCTTGTGCGAAGCCGGAATGGCAACTGGTCTGGAGCGATGAGTTTGAGGGCGAGGTGCTGGACACGACGTACTGGAACGTAGAGGACAATGCCCGTGGTGGCGGCAATGCCGAGTTGCAGT
>DFGU01000115.1:3599-6590 GCA_002371785.1 Bacteroidales bacterium UBA3742 | reverse complement strand
CTTCAAGGCCCAGAAGGACACTCCGGGCGGCAAGAAGACCTTCTACCAGTACATCTTCAACCTGGAGTACGACAAATTGCGCAGTTGATAGACCGCTCGCGGCTGTAAGACCGCGTCGCTGATAGAATATAGACCGCTGCGCTGATAGAATATAGACTAAAATGTATAGCTGCTATAGTGAATCAGTCTATCAGCGTAGCGGTCTATCAGTGCAACGGTCTATCAGTGCAACGGTCTATCAGCGTAGCGGTCTTTACTCTTTTAGGCTCTGAAAGAGCCGGTCTGCAAAAAAAAATCGACATTTTCTTGCGGGTGTCGATTTTTTTTTGTACCTTTGCGCCCGATTTTGTATGTGGTCAAACGACCAACGACTAACGACTAACGACGAATATATGAAAATAGCATTAATAGGGTACGGGCGCATGGGGCATATGATCGAGCAGATCGCCCTGGAGCGGGGTCATCAGATCGTAGCCCGTATCGACATAGACAACCGCTACGACATGGACAGTCCGGCCTTCGCGGATGCGGATGTAGCGATAGAGTTTACTACCCCGCAGACGGCCCGACAGAACGTGCTGGACGCCTGGAAACGAGGCGTGAGCGTAGTATGCGGCAGTACGGGTTGGGATGCGCAGTCCTTCATCAAGGAGCAAACCGAGAACGGACGATTGAAGAACGTAGGATTGATCTGGAGCAGCAACTTCTCGCTGGGCGTGAATATTTTGTTCGCCATGAACCGGCAGTTAGCACAGCTTTTGCAACCCTACCCTGCGTATACCCCGCACATCACAGAGGTGCACCATGTGCACAAACTGGATGCGCCGAGCGGGACGGCGGTCTCGCTCGCCGAGCAAATAGTCGAAAGTCAAAAGACCGCTTCGCTCAAAGATAAAAGCCAGATTCCGATCGAGTCGATTCGCGAGGGCGAGGTGCCGGGGATCCATACGGTGACCTGGGACAGCGAGATAGACACCATCACGCTGAGCCATAGCGCGAAGTCGAGACAAGGATTTGCATTGGGCGCCGTAATAGCGGCCGAATGGCTGAAAGGGAAAACGGGGGCGCATACAATGGCCGAGGTACTCGGCATTAGTTGATTAGTTTATTAGTTGACGAGTATATTAGTTGATGAGTTTATTAGTTGACGAGTTTATTAGTTGATGAGTTTATTAGTTGACGAGTTTATTAGTTGATAAGTTGATTAGTTTATGAGTTTTAAAGAGAGAATAGAGAAAGTAGAGACACGAGGATGGGTGGCGTGCGGAATATGGTGCACGCTGTACATCGCGTTCGTGGTATGGGTAGCATGGGGCGACTGGAAAAGCCTGGGATGGCTGGTACTGCTGCCCGTGATAGCCGATATGTTTACCACCAAGTACGTGAACTACGGCTGGTGGCACAAGTACAAAGAGACCAACAAGACGCTGTATACCGTCTGCTCGTGGGTGGATGCGATACTGTTTGCGTTGATAGCGGTGTACTTCATCAATATATACATCTTCCAGAACTACCAGATTCCCAGTTCGTCGCTGGAGAAGACCCTGCGCGTGGGTGATTTCCTGTACGTAAGCAAGATGGCATACGGTGCGCGCGTACCCAACACGCCGCTCTCGATGCCGCTGACGCAGCATACGTTGCCTACGTGGTTGGGAGGCGGCAAGAGTTATATTGAGTGGCCGCAATGGAAATACAAACGCCTGAAGGGCTGGACCACACCGCAGAAGGGCGACATCGTGGTCTTCAACTTCCCTGCCGGCGATACGGTGTGCCTCGAGATGCAGAATCCGGACTACTACACGCTGTGCCACTACTACGGAAGGGAGGCGGTATGGCAGCGACGGGACCTGTTTGGCGAGATCGTGACGCGACCGGTGGACCGCCGTGAAAACTACGTGAAGCGTTGCGTCGGTACGCCGGGAGATTCGTTGAAAATCACGGACAACGTGATTTTTACGAAGGCGAATGGCGAGGGGCTAAAGGCTAATGGCGAATGGACGCAGGAGCCGGAACGGGAGGGCGTACAGTTGAACTACCTGGTACAGACCGACGGCGAGCCGCTGAGCGACAAGTACCTGGCGCGGCTGGGCGTATCGAAGGACGACAGGCACAGGCTGAACGAGCCGGGCGCGATGGTGTATGTACTGCCGCTGACCAAGGCAATGCTCGCCGAACTGAAGAAGAACGACCATATCGTAGCGATACAGGTGCAGCCCGAGGAGATGGGCGGCGAGGTGTATCCGCTGGGCGAGAACAAGTGGACGCGCGACAACTACGGACCGATCTACATCCCGAAGAAGGGAGACAAACTGATGATCACCGAGGAGAACTACCCCCTCTACCGCCGCATTGCCGAGGCATATGAGATGAAACCGATGGCGATCGGCAAGGAGTACACGTTTGAGATGGACTACTACTGGATGATGGGCGACAACCGCCACAACTCGGCCGACAGCCGCTACTGGGGTTTTGTGCCGGAAGATCATATCGTAGGACGACCGGTATTTATCTGGCTGAGTATCGACAAGGACACGCATAAGATTCGCTGGGACCGTTTAGGAAACGGGGCGAAGCGGTGATAGGTCGTTAGTCGTTGGTCGTTAGTCGTTGGTCGTTAGTCGTTGGTCGTTAGAAGATGGTGCTACCGATAGCATATTTGGGGCCGAGGGATTGGTACAGCGCGTACATGCGAAATCCTGAGGCGGTGGAGATCGAAGCGATGGAGAGCTTTGAGAAGCAGACGTATCGCAATCGATGCTCGATAAGGGCGAATGGACGAATGGCGAATGGCGAACGGATTGTATTAACCGTACCGGTGAAGAAGGTGGAGCATAAGCAGTTGACCCGCGACATAGAGATTAGTTACCAGAGCCGCTGGCAACACCAACACTGGATCAGCCTGACATCCGCCTACCGCCACACACCCTACTTCGACTACTACGCCGACTATCTGAGGCCGATGTACGAACGGGAGACGAAATGGCTGTGGGA
>DFGU01000115.1:0-3483 GCA_002371785.1 Bacteroidales bacterium UBA3742 | reverse complement strand
AAAGACCGCTTCGCTCAAAGATAAAAGCCCATTTGCATATCGGGCGACGACGGAATGGCGGGGAGAAGATCTGAATCGCTGGTTTGGCGACGGGAAGAGTATATTGGACGAATTGTTTGAATTTGGCAATGAAACAAAATATAGATTGGAATAAACTGAGTTTTCACTACACGGAGACCGACTACGTGGTGCGCGCATCGTGCAAGGATGGCGTATGGCAACAGCCGTATGCTACGACCGACAAGACGATCACCCTTCACGTAGCCGCCACGGGACTGCAATATGGTCAGCAGGTGTTTGAGGGACTGAAAGCCTTCCGCGGTGCGGATGGACGGGTGCGGCTGTTCCGCATGCGCGAGAATGCACGCCGCATGGCTCATTCGGCCGAGGGGCTGCTGATGACGCCTCCGCCGGAGGATCTCTTCTGCGAAGCGATCCGTCTGGCGCTCCGTAAGAACATTGACTACCTACCACCCTACGAGACAGGGGCAACGCTCTACTTCCGGCCGATACTGGTGGCCACGAGTCACGAGATATCGGTGGCACCGGGAAAGGACTGCGAACTGATCGTGGTGGCGACACCTATCGGGGCGTATTTCCCCGGTAAGTTCCACTGCACGCCCTTCATCGTGGAGCGTCACATTGACCGCGCCGCGCCACAGGGAACGGGTACGTGGAAAGTGGGCGGCAACTACGGATCGTCGTTCCGCGCCACGGAAGCAGCACATGCGCAGGGCTACGACTGTATGTTCACGGATGCCAAGACGCACCGGTATATTGATGAGTGCAGTGCGGCGAATTTTATAGGAATTAGGGACCTCTCCCCGACCCTCCCCTCAAGGGAGGGAGAGAGTAGATCTCAGTATGAATATCTTACCCCGCGATCGACAGCTATCCTGCCGAGCATCACGAACGACAGTCTGATGACGCTGGCCCGGGAGATGGGGATGAAAGTGACGCGCCGACATATACGCGTAGAAGAACTGGCCGACATGCAGGAAGCAGCCGCATGCGGTACGGCCTGCGTCATCTCACCTATCGGACGCGTATATGATCCGGATAAGGACAGGATGTATCAGTTTGGCGACAAGCCGGGTCCGATACTGACGAAGCTGTACCACGC
Source organism: Bacteroidales bacterium UBA3742 (assembly GCA_002371785.1). GTDB lineage: Bacteria > Bacteroidota > Bacteroidia > Bacteroidales > Paludibacteraceae > Colicola. The sequence continues at coordinate 2,360 of DFGU01000115.1, read as the reverse complement.
GCTGAAAGATATACAGTATGGCCGTGCGGAGGATACGCACGGATGGTGCGAGGTGGTGGAGATCTAGAGATCTAGAATATCTAGAACAACTAGAACGACTAGTAAAACCAGAACACTAAAATTAAAAACCATATAATTATGTTTAAGAATCAACCAAAAGGTTTGTTCGCATTGGCATTGGCCAACACAGGCGAACGTTTCGGCTACTACACGATGTTAGCCGTGTTTGCGCTCTTCCTGCGCGCTAATTTCGGATTGTCGGCAGGTACAGCGGGTATGATCTACTCGTCGTTCCTGGGACTGGTGTACTTCCTGCCGCTGGTAGGTGGTATATTGGCCGACAAGATCGGTTATGGTAAGTGTGTGACGATTGGTATTATCGTCATGTTTTTGGGATATCTGCTGCTGGCAGTGCCCCTGGGAGGTATTGACAACGGCTCCGTAGCACTGCCAATGACGGCTATGTTTGCGGCGTTGCTGCTCATCAGTCTGGGTACGGGACTATTCAAGGGTAACCTGCAAGTGATGGTGGGTAATCTGTACGACGATCCGAAGTATGCTGACCGTCGTGATGCCGCCTTCTCGCTGTTCTACATGGCGATCAATATCGGCGCTATGTTCGCTCCGACGGCCGCTGTGAAAATCATGGAATGGGCCCAAACGGCGCTGGGTTACAGCGTGAACGACAGTTACCACTTCGCCTTCATGGTAGCCTGCGCATCGCTGGTGCTGAGTATCGCGATCTACTACGCATGCCGCCCCTGGTTCAAGCACGTGGAGCATACGGCTAAGCAGCAGGCTGCAGCCGGTCAGAAAGTGGAAGAACTGACGCCGGAGCAGACCAAGAAGCGCATCGTGGCGCTGTGTCTGGTATTCACGGTGGTACTGTTCTTCTGGATGGCTTTCCACCAGAACGGTCTGACGCTGACGTATTTTGCCAACGAGTTTGTAACGCCCACAGTGACGGGTACGCAGACGATGGCCTTCGACATCTTCAACCTGGTAGCGGTTGCCGTATTGGTATATGCGCTGTTCGGTGTGTTTGGTGAAGGAACGAGCAAGTCGAAGACGATATGGTCGGGCATCGGCGTAGCCGCTATCGCGCTGCTGGCGTATAAGTACATGAATCATCCTGCTTCGATCAATATCGCTGCTCCTATCTTCCAGCAGTTCAACCCCTTCTACGTAGTAGCCTTGACCCCGGTAAGCATGGCTATCTTCGGTGCGCTCGCTAAACGAGGCAAAGAGCCGAGTGCGCCGCGTAAGATCGCCTACGGTATGTTGGTAGCCGGCGCAGCCTATGTTTTCATGGCGCTCTGCTCGGTAGGGCTGAACAGTCCGGCCATGCAGGAGCTGGCTACGAAAGCCGGCGGGGGTACGTTTGTGAATGCCAACGTGCTGATCGTGACGTATCTGATCCTGACCTTTGGTGAGTTGCTGCTCAGCCCGATGGGTATCTCGTTTGTGAGCAAGGTAGCTCCGCCGCAGTACAAGGGTATGATGATGGGTCTATGGTTCGTAGCGACCGCCCTGGGTAATATACTGGTATCGGTAGGAGGCTTCCTGTGGGGCGAACTGCCGATGTGGTCGGTATGGGCCGTATTCGTAGGCGTATGCCTGGTGGCCGCCGTATTCATGTTCAGCATCATGAAGAAACTGGAGGATGCTACAAAATAAAAACAGAACGCATAAAAACACAACAATCATATGAAAGAGAATTTCTTACAATCGCTCAATTCGTATGCTGATGCACTTGAGCAGAAAATGGATTCGCTGGAGAAACGCGTAGCCGAACTGGAACAGCAGCTCCATCAGTCGGTTCAGGAGAACGAGCACACCCGCGCCAAGGTAGGACGTCTGGAGGAGATGCTGCTGGCGGCTAACCAGCAGTTGGCGAGCCTGCAACTCGACACCCCTGTACCGCAGCGACAGGCTGCGCCGCAGGAGTTGGAACTCAATCTGGAGCCCGAACCGCTGCAGGAGCCGGAGCCGATAGAGGAGCCGATAGCAGCGCCTGCTCCTATCGCAGAGATGGAGCCCATAGAGGAGCCCGTGGTGGAGGCGCCTATAGCAGAGGAGCCCGTGATAAAGGCACCGGCAGAGGAAAGTATCTCCGAGGCCCTGTCGCTGGAGGACCTGCCTACCATCGATGAGATGGAGGTAGCCGAGCCGCTGCCGATGGACCAGGATGGTGTGGTAGCCCTGGACGGTGACGACATGCCGGACGTAGTGGCTATCCAGCCGCTGGAAGACCTGCCCGTAGCCGAGCCGGTAGCGGAAGTGCCCGTGGTAGAGCCGGTAGTGGAGACCTCACCGGTAGCAGAGCCCGTGGCAGCACCTGTAGCAGAGCCCGTGGCTCC
>DFGU01000020.1 GCA_002371785.1 Bacteroidales bacterium UBA3742 | reverse complement strand
CACCCTGCGAGTGCGGATACCGCGACCGAAGCCAAGGCGATAAGTACGAACACTCCCCTTCGCATGCGGCGAGTCTCAACGGAATAGCTGTTGCTAAGACGGCGGCGCCACACAAAGACGCCATAGATCATCGTCAGGAAATAGTAAGCATTGATGGCTACCTCGCCATATAGGCGTTGCTCCAGACAGAGCCAGGTATAGGTCAGGACCTGGCCGAAGCCGAAGAGGTATGTGAAGATGTTTCCCTGTGCGGCCAGGCATACGGAGCATATGCCGAGCAGTCCGCTCACAAGCGATAGCGGGGAGAGCACGCCGGGTGAAAAATGGTTGGTAATGACATAAGTCACCACCTGAATCAAGAGTCCCAGACTGAGGAAACTATAGTCGAACAATTTACTTCTTGGCACCTGCATCTTTGCGTATCTCAGCGGGTTTGGACTCGGCCTGCGGCGTAGCGGTATAGTCGAATGTCTCCTCGAATTCCCAATTGGCTTTGAGCGTCAGTTTGGCCGGGAAGTAATAGACCGGTTCGGGCTGACGATGCTGTTCCCAGCTGCCCGTTGTCCACAGGCCGTCGCCGTTCAGATCGAAGTACATACGCAGATAGTAGGACGTTGGCGCGAGGTATTGCAGCACGGTAGCCTCTAGGGCCGGCACGTCACGCAGCACCTTGTCTTGCTCGCTGAGCAACTGGAGTCGCATCTGCGGGTCATAATGCGCCATACGAACGGTAAGCGTCGCATAGTCGTTGTCGGTCTTGACCGACATAGGAAAACGTTTCTCGCGGTTGGACTTACCGTAGATATCCCATACGGCGTTGCTGTCCACACGCAGTTCGTACTCCGCGCCCTTCTGGAGCGGGAAGATGAGCCGGAAGGACATATGGGCCGAGTCGTTCAACTGGATACTATAGGGGATATTGCGCCAGGTAGAGTCCACACGCAGACACAGATGGATACTATCCTGCTCGATGCGCTCGATAGGCATGACGGCCGTGATAGTAAGCGTATCAAAGATATCCATTTTCTGCCGTCCGTTGGTGCGCAGTTCCAGTCGGCGTGCAGCCGCCTCACGTTGCTTAGCCGCCTGCACCTTAGCCGTCAGGTTGGGCGCACGATACGAGGCCACGATGGTGTCTGTAGCAAGCTGGAGTTGGTAGAGCGAGTCGGTACGGTAGTAGTCCATCCGGAAGCGCAAGGTGTCGCGACTGATCAGGACCGAGTCGCGCAGCCAGAGGGTGAGTGTGTCACGGTTTTGGGAGGTCTGCACATAGATACCGTCCATGCTGAGGAAGTCCAGTCCCTGCAGAACGGGCATCGAGTCTTGTGGGGCCGAGAAGACCAGCACGATGCGATTGGCTTCTTCCCGGCGGGCACGCATGAAGCGGCGCTGCACCTTGCTATCGCGGAAATAGAAGAGCGTAAGGTCGTTAGGTCCTACATAGACGTTACCCAGCGAGTCGATCTCCATCACAGGTGTGACGAGCGAGTCGGTCCATGCCAAGGCCTCGCCGGGCTGCAGCATATAGTCGGAACTGATATCGCCGAGTCCGTATAGCCGGTAACTGCCGGGACGGATATTATGGATGCTGAACTGTCCTTGCTCGTTGGTTCGGCTGATACGCGTCAGAGGCAGCGTGGTGAAAGCCGAGTCATGGAGGTTGGCCTGCAGACCGACGATGACGCCACTTACGGGGTTGAGGTCCTCGGCATTGTACAGATGGCCAAAGACTTCGAGAGAATCGATCTCGGGACCCGTTGAGAAGGCGATGAAATAGTTACGAAGCGGGTTCTTCTCATGAAAGTCGCAGATAGCCGATCCGAAATCGACGGAATAGGTCGTGGAGTCCAGCAGCGGGTCCTGGAAGGTCAACTTGACCATCTTACCCACCTGCTTGATATCGGGCTGCTGCTTCTGAGGCGGACAGATGAGCAGGTGCTGCGAGACATTGTCGAGCTGGACGTACTCGTCGAAATGGATGGTCACGGTCTTGCCGGTATAGTTGACGGCACCGTTCTCGGGGTCTACGCGGAGCACCTTAGGCGGAATAGAGTCCTTCGGACCGCCCTGCGGCCCGATACCTCGGTTGGCACAACTTGCCAACAGCACAAGCAGAAACAACAGGATATTATAATGTCTCAATCTCATAGTGCTCTGCTTGTAGGAATTCGATGACTCGCGGGAGTACCTGGAGCATGCGCTCGTTGGACTTGAGCGAGTCGTGGAAATTGATGATGCTGCCGGGACGGACATGGCGACGTATCTGACGGAACATCTCATCCGGCGTACGCGTAGCCTCGTAGTCACGCGTCAGTATATCCCAGTAGATAAGGCGATAGCCGAGTTTATACAGGGCCATACGCTGACGGAGCGTAGCCTTCCCATATGGAGGCCGAAACCGGTTTAGAACCGGAGCAGAATAGCCATGCGGATAATTTCTCTCTGCCGCTTCTTCCCATTTGGCCACGTTGGCCATATATTCCTTAAAGGGTGTTTTCCATCCCTTCAGGTGGTTGTAGGTATGGTTGCCAATATGATGACCGGCTGCCAGCACCTGATGAAACACCTCGGGATGCTTGTCGATATTCTCGCCCACCATGAAGAAGGTAGCACGGACGCCATACCGATCGAGAATCTCCAGCACGCGGGGCGTCACTTCCGGTATCGGTCCGTCGTCGAAGGTGAGATACACCGCCCTACCCGTACGAAACGTAGCGTACGGGTAGAGGCGTTGGGCAATATCTCTTAAAGCATTCAGCATTCAGCCTTCAGTAGTCAGCTTACCAAGCCAGCGAAGAGGCGCCGAGAATAGCGGCGTCGGAGTCTTTCAGTACGGAGATGGATACGGGGATCTTGCCCTTCCAGATCGGCATGAGGTTAGCGTCCAGCGCTTCGCGGATAGGATTCATGATCCAGTGGCCCGACTTGGTCAGACCGCCAAAGAGGATGATAGCCTCGGGGCTGGAGAAATGCACGAAGTCTGCCAGTTTCTGACCAAGCAGATGACCCGTATAGTCGAAGATCTGCTTTGCTACAGCATCGCCCTTCTCGGCTGCGTCGAAGACGTCCTTGGAGGTGATATTGTCGATATCAGCCACTTGTCGCAGGAGTGTCGGTTGGGTGGTAGCCGTCACGATCTCCTTAGCGGTACGCGCTACGCCGGTAGCGGAAGCATAGGCCTCGATACAGCCGTGCTGACCGCATCCGCAGAGACGTCCCTTGCCGGTATGATCTATCTTGCAATGGCCGAGTTCGCCGGCGAAGCCGTCGTGACCGTACAGCAGTTTGCCGTCGATAACGATACCCGAACCTACGCCGGTACCGAGGGTGATGACGATGAAGTTCTTCATGCCGCGTGCCGATCCGTAGATCATCTCGCCCTGTGCAGCTGCATTCGCATCGTTGGTAATGGTGCACTTCACGCCCATACGCTCGCCGATCATCTTGGCAAACGGTACCACACCTTTCCAGGGCAGGTTAGGCGCCTGCTCGATGCAACCCGAATAGAAATTGGCATTCGGAGCGCCGCATCCTACGCCTACGATGTCGCTCATCTCGATACCCTCAGCCTCTACGAGACGGCGCATCTCCTGACAGAGCACGTCGCAATACTCGTTGATGTCAGGATATTGCTGCGTAGGAATAGAACTACTGCGAAGCACCTTGCCCTCTTCGCTTACCAAACCGAACTTGGTTCCTGTACCGCCCAAGTCGATACCTAAAGCATACTTTTTCATGATTGTTATAGATTAGTTTGTAAAAATTTCAACATACGTTGATGCATATGGCGTGCGTTGGCGCGCTGACGCAGTTGGTGGTTGTCGTCGGTATACAGTTGCATCTGGAACTGCTTGCCGGCTTGAACGAGTGCTTCGGTCAGCACCATGGCGTTCTGCACATGCACGTTGTCGTCGGCCATGCCGTGGATAAGCAGCAGTTCGCCCTTCAGGTCGCCGGCACGACGGGTGAGGTCGCTACTATCGTATCCGCCGTAGTTCACCTGCGGACGACGCATGAAGCGCTCGGTATAACCCGTGTCGTAGAGTCGCCAGTCGGTAACGGGCGCGATAGCAATACCGCAACGGAAGGGGCTCTGGGCTTGACACATGGTCATGATGGTCTGGAAGCCACCATAACTCCAACCGAGCAACGCCATACGGTCGGCATCTACGCCCTCATGCTGTGCGGCCCAGTTGGCAGCCGATATGAGGTCCTCTGCCTCCAGGACACCCAGGTTCATATAGGTCTTGTTGCGCCACTCACGACCACGACAGTCGCCACCACGCGGATCGACGATGAGCACGGTGTAGCCCTGCTCGGCCAGCACATACTCAAAGCGTTTGCGCCAGCGGTTGAGCACCCGTTGGCTGGCCGGTCCGGAGTATTGCATAACGACTAATGGCGAAGGGCTATTGGCTTTTGGCGAACGCAGAAGCATAGCTTCCATAGCCAGACCGTTGCCGTTATCACCTTGGATTTGCATCAACTTGGGTTCCGGGGCGTTGTAGGCTTGCCATGCCTGCTGTACCGCTTTATTGTCCTCCAGCACGCGTTGCTGCTTGAGCGTCATACCGTTGACCGAGTAGAGCGTATAGCGGTTGGGCTGTGTGAACGACTGATAGCAGATGATAGCCAGCTTGCCGTTACGACTGAGACGCATGGTATGCGTACCCTCTTCCGATGTCAGTTGTTTGGGTGCCCCACTCTTAAGACTGACGGCATATATCTGACGCGTCGAGGGCGTAGGGGCAGCGGTATAATAGACCGTACCCGTCGATTCATCCACGCCTACGATACCGGTTACATCCATCTTGTCTTGAGACAAGCGACGCTGGATGATACCTTGTGCAGAAGCCAGATAGACCTGACGCCATCCGTCTTTCTCGCTCAGCATGACAATACGACCGTCCGTCAACCATTTCCATTCGTCGAAGAGCGAATAGTCGATATAGTACGACTTGCTGCTTTCGCTATAGAGCGGCCGCATGACAGTCGATTTGGCGCTACCGGAATGGATGGTCATGCGCGTCTGATCACGGTCCAGGGTCATGATGACCAGGTCGCCTACTCGTTCGCTCTCTTTCTGGCGCTTGTCGATCTGGGGATTGGTCCAGCGTACACGGGGGATATACATCGTCGTGTCGCTACCCAAGTCGATCGGACGGGTCTGCTTGGTCATTATATCATATACATGTACGCTCGCCCGCGCGTTCTGCTGACCGGCCTTGGGATAGTAGAGCGAGTCCTGCACAGGATACGGACCATCCAAATAGCGCTCCCAATAATGAACCGGCACACGACTTTCATCCAGACGGATGAAGGCCAGTTGACGGGAGTCGGGCGAGAAGGACATGAGCGTGGTCTGACCGAACTCTTCCTCATAGAGCCAGTCGCTTACACCGTTGAAAATGAAGGGATCCTCAGTTGTGGTAACGGCTACTTCGGTACCGAAATCCAACTTATGAATATAGATATTACGATCCTTAACAAAGGCCACATAGCGTCCGTTAGGCGAGACGCACACCTCGCGCACCTGACCGCCTCCGATGAGTTTGCGCGTCTGGCGCTGGGAGTCGCATACATAATAGTCGGCCGTGAAGGAATGACGGAAGATCTTATGTTCGTTCTCATACTCCAGTCGGTAACGCCGATGGACGGTATCCTGCAAGATGGTATCTTGCTGTCCTTGGGAGAGCGTCTTGGGATTGAACTTACCGTCGATAATCTCGTCCAGCATGTCGGCACGGCTCGTCATAGGCACCAATAGCAGGCAGCATAAAGCCGTAAAAAAGATATTTCGTATCTGCATAACTACACTTTTTTCCAATTTACGCTGCAAAGGTACTACTTTTTTTCGACATACGCAAGGCTTTGATAATAATTTTATCAAAGTTGCAACGTTTTATGGCCGTCATGGATATGCAGACGGTACGGTCCGAAGGGGATCGTATAGTCGATTTTTGTTGCGGGAACGCTTTCTACGGCCGTATGCCACGGATGCGACCAATAGCGGGCCTGAATAGCCGGATCGGGTACGAGGTAGAGCGTCCATAAGTGAGCAGGATTATCGCCCAAAGAGTAGCTATTTAGCCAGGCATAACTGGTGATAGGTTTATAAAACAATATCCAGTAGCGATCCTCTTCTTGAGCGGCATAGATGAGCCAGGTGGAATCCGGCATGAGTCGATAGC
>DFGU01000047.1 GCA_002371785.1 Bacteroidales bacterium UBA3742 | reverse complement strand
ACATAGCGGCTTTCACGCAATGCGGGAAGAGCTTAGCGATATGGGTCTTAGCGGCGAACTTAATGCCTCCGGGCAGGGAGTCGGCCTTGGCCATTTGGGCAAAGTATTCACGTACGGGCACGTTAGCACGGAAATGGAGCAGCTCCTCCAGGCGGTCGCCATCGATATACCACATGCCGTGGAAATTGCGGGTGGTGAACCAATTAGCGCAGAATATCTGTTCGGGTTTCGGGCAACCGATGCAATCCAAGAGGAGGCACTCGAACTCATAGTTGCTGAGTCGGTACTCGGCACCGGAACCGATATTGTAGTAGCGGCACCAGAACTCGGCCGGTACTTCGGGACGGCATACACGCTCCAGCAGTCGACCGCTATCCTCTACGGTAGCCCACTCCAGGACGCCGCGGATGGGGACGTGGAACATGATGGGGTCGTAGTTGCGCAGGATAGCCGGATAGAGGATGCCCGACTGGCGGAGGCTCACCCAGCGGCGGATACCGGAGTCGGTGATGATACGTTCGGCCTGGGCCTTGGTGAGTCCATAGTGGTCGTAAGCCGACACGCATATCGGGTCGCCGGCACGTCCCCAGTGGAGGGGTTCGCGGCGATCGCCCATCTGGGCTACCGAACCGATATAAACCACTTTGGGTTGCCGGTCCTCAGGTTGGGCCAGTACGGCGCGGGTGATATTCTCGGCCGCCGATATATTGGTGCGCAGTGTTGCGCGGGGACGATAGTCGGCCTGAGGCGAGACCATGCCGCCGACGTGCAGCACAATATCGGCACCGGTAACACCCTGGAGAACATCCTCGTAGCGGGTGAGGTCGCCCCAAATAACGGTTAAAGGCGAATGGTTAGCGGTTAGTGGGGCCAGCAGCTTCTTATTCTTACTGCTCGGACGGGCCAGGATACGCAGGTCGTATTGTTCGGGGCGTTGCAGGATTTCCATCATGCCTGCGTAGCCCATGGTACCGGTAGCACCGGTGAGAAAAACAGTCGTTTTCATTTATAGTATATTAGTTTTCAGCCTTCAGCCATCAGCCTTCAGCCATCAGTTTTTTGTTATTTTCTTCCATAGGTCGCGGAAGAAGTCCTTAGTATTGGTCAGCAACCGGATATTCCATTGACTCTCGTCCTCGGCCTGCATCTGCTGCTGGTATTGATAGGCCATCTCGACGTCGTTGTCGGTGATGACAAGCAGTTGGTCACCCGCCTGGAGTTCGCTCTGACCAGAGGGAACAAAGAAGTCCTCGCCGCGTCGCACCATGATAACCAGAGTATGGGACGGTATCTGCAGGTCGCGCAGCCGGCATCCGCCGAGCATCATATCGTCGGTGACTTCTATCTCGGTGGCGGAGGATTCGATCTCTTCGGGGAGGTCGATATCGAAGTGCTCGAGTCGCTTGAGCTGAGGCGGATCGACCGCCAGGTCAAGCTTACGGGCCACACGCGTAATGGTCGTGCCCTGCACCAAGAGCGAGACGAGCGTACAGAGGAATACGACGTTGAAGAGCATGTCGGCATGCTCAACGCCTTCGGCCAGACACATGATAGCAAATATGATGGGTACGGCACCCTTGAGGCCTACCCAGCCGAGCATCATCTTGTCCTTGATGTTATACTGGCGGAACGGCGCCATGCAGAGCAGCACGGCCAGCGGACGCGATATAAAGATCATGACCACGCTGATGATAAAGCACGGGAGCAGTACCTGCAAATGGAACAATTCGGAGGGACGGACCAGCAGACCCAACATGAGGAACATGACCAGTTGGCTGAGCCAGGTGAGGCCGTCGAAGAACGACTTGGTCTGGCGCTTACGCGTGAACTTGGAGTTACCGATGATGAGTCCGCCTACATATACCGCCAGATAGGGATTACCCTTAAGGAAGTAAGCCATGGAGAAGATGAATATGCAGGACGTGAGCACCATGATCGGGTAAAGCGACTCGTTGGCCAGTTGTACCTCACGCATCAGTCGGACGACGCCCTTGCCAAAGGCAAAACCCAGTACAGCACCCATGACCAGCTGGACGACGATGTCCTGCACGATAGTTAGTCCGCTGACCTCGGCAGAGCCTGAGAGGCAGACACCGATCATTGTGGAGGTGAGCACATAGGCCATCGGGTCGTTGGCGCCGGACTCCAGTTCCAGTATAGGTCGCAAGCCATGCTTGAAGTTGATGCCATTAGTGCGCATGATCGAGAAGACGGAGGCCGAATCGGTGGACGAGAGCGTCGAGGCCATGAGCAGGGCAGAAGCCACGCTGACAGTGGCCAAGGCATTCATCCAGCCGAAGATATAATAGACGATCATGCCCGTAACGGCCGCCGTGATCAGTACGCCGAGGGTGGCGAGGGTGACACCCTGCGCCATGACGGGATTGATGTCGCGAAGCTTGGTATCCATGCCGCCGGAGAATAGGATAACACAAAGCGCTACGGATGATAGCGCCTCGGCCGACGACACGTTGAGCATATAGCCCACACCGTCGTCGTTGAAGATCCGTCCGATACCGTCCGGACCGAACAGCATACCCACCGTCAGAAACAGCAGTAGGGCAGGTACACCGAATTTATAACCTATCTTGTCTGCGATGATGCTGAAGAAGAACAGCATCGACAGCACCAGCAGCACCAGTTCGACCTGCATCTTACTTCTTGGTTTTTTCGGCCGGCTTGAGCAGGAACTGCTGGATGATCTCCTCTATCTGCTCCTGGGGATAGAGACCCACCAGTATCTGGGGCTTGCCGTACATAGGGATGTAGAGCACCTGCGGGATGCTGGATATGTTAAACAGTCCGGCCAGCTCGCGTTCGCGCTCGGTATCCACCTTATAAAAAATGACCTTGCCCTTGTACTTCTCGCTGAGCGTCTCCATGATAGGAGCGAGCCGTTTGCAGGGTCCGCACCAGGTGGTGTAGAAGTCGATAATAGCCGGACGCTTACCCACGTAGTTCCAGTCGCGGTTCTTGGTATAGTCGAACACTTTCTCCTTGAACTGCGCTGTGGTGAGATACTGTACTTCGGCCTGCACAGGCAGCGTTAACAGGAACGCCGCGAGGCATAAAAACATCAATTTACGCATAATTATCCATTTTACGCCGCAAAGTTACGAAAAAATTTGCAAAAATGCAAAAAAAATACTATTTTTGCGCCGTTTTATGCGAATATACTATGATAACAGACGATATTTTTCTGGAATTGCACCGTATTTTGCCTCGTTTTGCAGATGAGCAGGTGTATTTGATCACCGACGAGAACGTAGCACATCATTGTCTGCCGCGCTTCATGGAGCAGATCGCCGATTTCGGCACGCTGTATCTGAATACGCTGCAGCGTCACACCTTGGTTTTGCCGGCCGGAGAGGGGGAGAAGAACCTCCAGACGGTCTGCAAGATATGGGACTGGCTGCAGGCCGAGGGCGCTACGCGCAAGAGCATCGTGTTGCTACTAGGCGGAGGCGTCGTGACCGATATGGCAGGTTTTGCCGCAGCATGCTACCAGCGAGGTATCGCCTTTGTGAACATACCTACTACCCTACTCTCTATCGTTGACGCTTCGGATGGCGGCAAGACGGGAATCGACTATGGCGGACTGAAGAACCAGGTGGGACTGTTTCGTCCGGCACTGGAGACCATCATCTGGCTGCCGTTCCTGCGCAGCCTGCCGGCCGAGGAGTTCTTGTCGGGTTGGGCCGAGATGATCAAGCATGCGCTGATAGCCAGCCCGCTGGAGTGGAACCGGTTGCTCGCCTTTGACCTGGAGCAATATATGACCCGTCCGGACGAGGCACTGGAGGAGGAGTTCCGGGCTATACTGATGCGCTCGATGGATATCAAGCGCTATGTAGTGGAGCAAGATCCGGAGGAGCAGGACGTGCGCCGGGTGCTGAACCTGGGTCATACAGTAGGCCATGCGCTGGAGTCGATTCTGATAGAACGCGGAGAGCCGCGTCCGCACGGCTATTGCGTGCTGTGGGGCATGGTGGCGGAACTGTATCTGAGTCATGTAGCGTTGGGATTCCCGGAGGCCGTACTCTCGCAGTTAAGCCGCTACATGAAAGACTATTACGGTGCGCCGGGATTTACGTGCAAGGACTATGACAAGCTCCTGGAGCGCATGCGGCACGACAAGAAGAATACCGACGATCGCATCAGTTTCACCCTGCTGCGCCACATAGGCAATCCTGCAGTGGGAAGCCACGTGACGGACGACGAGATACGCGAGGCGCTGGACTACTTGTTCTCGCTCTGAGCGCGGCGTCGCCTAATATATATAGTACGCGCATACACGAGCGCGAGGAGCGCCATCATTCCCCATGCTATGTCACCCACGGGATCCGGGAACGGACCGTGCGGATTACCGCTTACCGCTCGGGGCGAAGAGCCCTGAGTCGATTCGTCGGACATCGTCGTGCTGGCTAAATCGTTGGCACGACTGGCCCCGACGGCCGTTACGGCATTGCTGACCACCGGGATATATATGGCGCCGGTATAGGCTACGGCCGAATTGCTGATACCTCTATTTCCCCTGCTACTACCGCCGGAGCCTCCCGACGAAGCGCCGCCACCGCCGATGCTCTTCACCTTGGCGCTGCTGGTCGTATAGACCGTCATCGTCGCGCCGCTGCTCATGGGCATCTGCATGACAGATGTATGCCGTGCAGGTTGGCTGTATGAGATGGGCTTCAGGGGGCTGTATTGAGGCATCTGGACGTTGACGGTAGGCGTCGTACTGAGCGTCGGCGAAGCCGACCGAACAGCCACCTGCGACGGAGCCGGACCGACGGTAGTTTTCTCGGCCGTCATCAGCCAGAACACCAGCATCAGCCATAGGCTGCCGAACACCACGCCACCGGCAATGATCCACTGCTTGCGCTTATTAACTTTGATTTGTTGAATCGGTGCTATCAGTCTCATTGTTGCGTCCTCTCCTTATTTACGATTCACCACTTGTTTACCGGTCACGTCGTATAGTTGTGACCCTCGGAGGATGTAGATATGACCATCCATAAGTATCTTACGACAGCCCTCCACGTCTCCTTGTTCATTGCCGATTTGCTCTACCCCCGTCGGCGTCTGCGGCTTCTTGCGCTCCACACGCACCGAGAGCACGAAGCGGTTCTTGTCGTCCACACGGTTGGTGGTGAACGAATAGGGTTCAGTTAGCAGGTCGTGCCACTGGCCGTTGTTCTTGTCGAGCAGCTTCACCTCCTTCACCTCCTCGCGGCCATAACGCTCGTTGAAGGAGAAGGTGTAGGATCCGCTACCGGCAGCGAAGAAGCTCAACGGGATACCGGCTAGAGCGCTTGCGTCGGGCAGGGCGTTGAACGCCATCTCGCCTTCGTTGTTGCGGCTGGCCAGTACCGGACGGGTGTAGTAACTGTAGTACGAACCACGCATCTTGACCATATCACGCATCATGTCATAGTCATCCGTGAATTTATTGGATATCAAGACAGTCGTCTTGTCGGTCTCGCCCTGTGGGTTTGTCAGGTCGATCGCGCACCAAACCGGATAGCTGTCCTCCACTTCTTCAGCCTCCAACCTATTGCGGCTAACAATCGAACGCGGAACACTGGCAGCCGAGAACTCTACTTCTTGTTCGGCGGTGGGGTTGCTACCACCAATCTGAACAAAATACGAAGTGAACGGCGGCATAGAATAATCAGCCATTGTTACTTGCTCGTAGTAGTCCCAGCCGTTGTTAATTGGGACGGCGATATAATATATTCCATCGCCGTTATCTGTCCAAGATCCATCCCAGGGATCAGAACTATGATCTTCTATAATCAAACCGGTACGAAGCGGCGATTCGAGGTCTGATGTATATGGCATCAAGTATGGTGAGCCAATAAGGTTCCAGCCCTTATGGTTAGAACCGAGCGAGGGTTGGTCGCATCCGTAGCCATAAACCGGCGAAGCTGTCTTATTGGTACTCTCTTGCATGATGACATCGTTAGCCATCGGGAAACGTAACTCCCGCTTGATAATACCATCACCGGGTAACGCACATATATAGCCCAGACCGGCCTTGAGGACAGAGCCTGGAGTTACGGGCTCCCACGCATCATCATTCTTTGTCGCTGCACGCCGTGCTCCATCGTACCACTGGAGTAGATAGTCTGCACCCAGTACTGCCGGGTCACCGGTAGAGAAGGTAATATCGTTTACGTTCACATCATAAGGAAGCGTGATGAAGTGCCAGTTAGTTGGATCAATACGCAGATCCAGATAGGTACCATTCGTTGCTTCCACATTCAATGTACCCTGAATATTGGCACTCGCCACTTCATCCTCCTGACGACGGAAAGCCAGCGAGTTGACATTATAATGTGTACCGCTGGGAACAATCAATCGTCCATTCGGGTATACTTTCACATCGCGTACGCGCACTATATCATCGGCTGTACCATCCGCCACTTTTGTCAGAGATGCATTGCTGAGGATAACCACATCGCACTCGCGGCAGATATCGGCATCCTTATAATTAGAGTGGAAAATACCATCGGTGGTTTCCTTATTGCCAGAAATCATGATAGGCACTTTCACATCTTTGCGGATGACCAAATTATCGCTTCCGTCTTTCAGCTCGATGCGAACCTGCGTACAAGCTTTTTCATTCAAGTTGGCTACGGGAATCACATATGTTCCATCGAACGGATTGCTCTTCATATCATCGAAAGTAGTCGGTGTGCCGCTAATTTCAAAATCCACATAGTAGTCATTATAGTCATAACTACCCACCACCTCAAATCCATCGCATGACTTGCTCAAACCGGGCTTTGTTCCTTCCGTAGTGGAGCCTGGTATTTGCACGCCTTTCCATTCTCCTTCACGAGGATTTCCCATATAGGTATGAGCACCTAATGTCACAAAGTCGCTTTCATTAAGTTCAACTGCGATATGTCCGGATTTGACGAATTTACGGCGAATCAGCAGACAGCGGTTGGAAGAAAGAGCATAGCCGGATGTTTCCGTATTGTCGTTATTGGCTTGATAGCCGGAAGTTGTGTACCAACCACCCGGTCTATCCATAAATCCATTATAATCCACCCCACTTGAACGATGGATAAAACTTGCACCTGTACGATCGAGACCTCCGTCTTTTGTACCTGCACCGATTAGATCAATCATATCTCCTTCGGGGTTCAGCAGTGAGATAACATCGTCTCCATTAAACTGCAGATTTGGCGTAGATAAACGTACATACGTACTGAATTTGGAATGCTCCTCATCATCTCTTGCGCACTTGATAATTGCCTCATCGGTTTCTACGTCTGTATATGTGATCAGGATTAGCTCCTCATTGGACTTAAGCTCTAATTCATCTGCTGTTAAGCCACCACCACCTGCTTTAACAAACTCAGAGAACTTTTTGAACGCAAAATTTTGCGTCACAGACGTTCCTTCTCCAGCCTGTGCAAGACCTAATTTGTAATTAGAGAGATCTACGGTGTTTAATGTTCCGTTAAAGATGGCTAACAGTTTGACGTTTGCAGCTGCCTCAAAATACTTACTAAAGAAGATATCCTCTGCAACATTGGCATGCGGGTCACCGTGGGTCTCTTCGGTAAAGGTAGTCAGCGTTAAATCTGCATCGCCATTGTAACTAACGACTACTGCATCCGTTTGCCACTCCGCAATGTCCAATTTGATTTCCTCTGTGGTGAATGAGCCCACTGCGGATACACATGTAGCTCCGGACCATATTTTGTAATAGTACGTGGTGTTACTCATTAGTGAGTTTATTGTATATGGCGAAGTACACAAGGTATGATCTGCCCCAAACTGCGTGTTGCACTCCGCATCTTCATAAACGCGAATGGTAGTTGTGGCTGCCTCGCAAGTCCAGGAGAGTTCAGCCGTTGTGGGCGTAACGGAGGTGGCACCCAAGATCGGCGAATCTTCACAAGCCGTTGTAGTGAACGAACCGTGATATGCAGGGAAACAAGAATAGGGATCGCTACCTTGAGAACGGATGGTAAAGTCATAACTTGTTTCGCTTGCCAAACCGGTAATGGTTGCAGTTGTTCCGTCCACATTCACAGTACCTCCGGTGCATATTACCGTGTAGCCTGTTGCATCAGGCACAGCCGTCCAAGTAATAGTCGCTCTATTGGATTTTGGCGTAACTATAGGACTTGTCGGTGCCGGAAGACATGTTCCACAAACCGAGGAATAGTCGGAATAAGTATCCGAAGTTCCGGAAGACTTAGTGAAATTGACTGTTACTGAAGTGGTATGAAGCGCACCTCCTGTTTCGTTAGCAACTTTGAAAAAGCCATCATTGGTTCCCAGAGATGTTCCTGTCGGTTCTTCCGAAGTTCCATAATATACAGATAATTCATCGCCAGATATAGTCACACTATTAATTCTTCCTAAGTCGGTTGAATTGTAGATATAACCGTTGCTTTTTCTCCATTGAGTTCCGCTATTATTGGAAACATTATTAGAAGTCCAAGATACAGTCATTTTATTGGACGGATTAGAAGTATCTGTAGCGGTAGATGTGTGCTCGCCATTATTAAAGTCATAGCTTGTTCCGCTGAAATCGCTTGATGTAATGGCAAATTCATACGTAGCAGTTGTGCCTGTTCCGGAGGTTATTGTCGCAAATATCGCATATAATTCTGTATTGCTATTGATATAGACGCCGGATAGGTCACTGGCGGTCTTGTACATTGGTGTAGGTGCTACAGCTACCGGGTCCACTACCGCGTGGTCTGTCCAACCGATAAATACCTTTCCTCCGCAGACTGCATCGCCATCAGGATTGCTCGGCAACTGGGTGATTTGTCCTCCTTGCACAACTTGTGTGGTAGGCGCAGGAGAACCGGCTGTGTATTCTTCGTCATTTACCAGCCAGGTTATTTTGTTGTATATATTCAGCGTGTAGGTGGCGGTTGCTTTCTTCTGGCAGTTAACACCATCATCCTCAACACCCAACGTAGCCGTAATAGTAACCGGCTCATTACTCATAGCTTCGAGAATTGTTACTTCACCAGTAGATGGATCTACAGAAGCTTTCGTAGGTTTATTGCTTGAATAAGTAACCGTACCGCCCATCGGGTTATTTTCCGGAGTTGCAGTGTATGTGAACTTATTATCACCTACACACTTGTTCACTTCGCTTACTCCGAACGTCAAAGTAGGTTCATAGCACGATCTACAATCTGCAGTAGTGGTATAAAACACGGACCCTACTGTTATCGCGATATTAGTAATGTGTGCTTGCTCACCGTCCGCAGTCGGAGATGTCCATGAGGCTGCATTCGGACTATAGGATGAAGCCCATCCTCCTCCATCATTACTTGCGTTCTCGAATGTCAAAACAATGGAGGACATATTTCCTACGGAGGAAGTGATCGTCATTGTTTGATTTTTCCAAACACGGTAATCGGTACCGTTGTTCAAAGCACCTTCGGTAACTGAAAGTGTTATCCCCCCCTTAGTAGCTGGATCTATTGTCGCGTCAAAAGAAACAATAGTACTTCCTCCTCCTGCATGTTGGTAAACCGCATAATAGTCTTGATCGCCGGTAACGGTGAAGTCCGTTATCCATGTATACGTAGTGGTGTTGTCTTCTGCCAATTCTGCAGTCCACCATCCTATGAATGTGAAATCCTCACAGCCCGCCGGATTGCTTGGTGGAGTAGCCGCACCTCCTGAAACAACAGATTCTTCTTTCAACTTAGTCGCTCCATCGAAGAAACGAATGGTGTAGGAAGGAAGCGGTGAAAAAGTAACTCCGATTAACGAACTGGCGTTTGTGTTTTTATCGTAAGTTACTGTCCATGTGCCATCTCCATTATCTGTTACATCGGAACTATTTGGTGCTGAAACATCACTTGCATAATATCCAACGTCAGGAGTTGTCGTAACGGAGACACTAATATCTCCTGAACATGAAGCAATTTCGCCTTTCTTATTTAGCGTAAAAGAGCCATTTGTGACATTGTTTTCTAAACTGGAGTTAGTAATGTTTACTTTATTCGTACAAGAAACAGTTGTATATGATATAGTGTACGAAAACACGTAGGCAGATGATGCATTGGCTTTTACTGTAATAACCATGTTCTCATCTTCTCCGACGGAAGTAGTTGTATTCACTAATGTTACATTGTAATCATTTGCTGTAGTTGATAAATTAATATTAGTGCCAGATTGTAAATTCGTTTCTCCTACAGCTACTGTCACTCTTGCGGATGTACCTCCATTGGAGCGTCTCATATTTAATGAAACACCTGTAATAGTACATCCGTCAAACCCTGATATAGTAAGGGTTTGCGTATTGTTGTTTGTTATTTGATTTGCATTACTATATGAATTGTAGAATGTGGCTGATGCCCCATCTGGTGCACCAGTAAGTGTTCCAGCACTGCGACTTGACGGAGTAAATATCGCCGTCTCTCCCCATACAGAATTGGCGCCTAA